>CAZZYJ010000329.1:0-3730 GCA_964658215.1 uncultured Steroidobacteraceae bacterium
TTCTGTTGATCACCGGCGCCGGCAGCGGCCTGGGACGCGCGCTCGCCATCGCCTGTGCGGAGGCCGGCGCCAGCGTCATCCTGTCCGGGCGGACTCAGTCGAAATTGGAACAGGTGTACGACGAGATCGACCGCCGCGACGTCCCGACGCCCGCCATCGCGCGGCTGGATCTCGCCCAGGCAACGGCCGTGGACTACGACGGTCTGGCCAGGAACATCGACACGGAATTCGGCCGGCTCGACGGCCTGGTGCATTGCGCCGCCCTGCTCGGCGAGCGCACACCCCTCGAGCAATACGACGTGCCGACGTGGTGCAGGGTGTTACACGTGAATCTCACCGCCCCGTTCATCCTGACCCAGGTGCTGCTGCCCAGCCTGCGCAAGTCCACGGACGCCTCCGTCATCTTCGTGAGCAGCGGCGTGGTGCGCAACCCGCGCCCGTTCTGGGGCGCCTACGCGGTGTCCAAGACCGGACTCGAGTCGGTGCGCAGCCTGTTCGCCCAGGAACTGGCGGGCGAGCCGAACCTCCGCCTCAACACCATCAATCCCGGCAGGATGCGCACCCCCATGCGTGCCGCGGCGTATCCGGCCGAAGATCCGAATACGCTGCCCTCACCCGCCTCCGTCACGGCACCTTTCCTCTATGTGTTGAGCGCGCAGGGCCGCCACGTACGCGACGAGTACATCGACGCCCAGTAGGGTCAATTGGCGACTATGGGCATGGTTACCGAGGCCGACGAGCTAGAGTTCTGGCAGTAATACTTGTAGCTGTGCGTACCCGTGGAAATCGCTGTCACGCGGGTCGAGCCCTTGCCGGACAAGGAACCGCTCCATGCCCCCGCACCCGAACAGCTGGTCGCGTTGTGGGACAGCCAGCTGAGCGTCGAGGAACCCCCCGCTTTCAACGTCGCCGGCGTGGCCTGCAGCGTGGCCCGAACGCCGGACTTGTCCAGGCTGATGAGGCGCGAGGAGTTGCTCTTGATGGTGTAGTCCAGGGAAATGGAGTTGCCGGTGCCCGCAAAGGTGGCGAGCGGAGTGCCGGCGCTGCCCAAGCTGTTCACCGTGACACGAACGTTGCTGAACACCATTTTTTCCGTCGACTCGTCGGTCACGGTGGTGATCGGCGCATGCATGGTCTTCGCCGCGGTGTCGGTCAGCGTGATGTTTTCGAACTTCACGTTCTTGTACGGCGCCTGTGGAAAACGCCAGGCCGAATACAGATCGTTCGTGAAATGCGAGTCGTACGTGGCCGTCACATTGGAGATCGTGACGCCGTCGGACGGCAGCAGATCGAGGAACCCGTCAGGACGGTTGGTGACGTATTGGTCGACGGTGCAATTGCGGCCGCCGAGCTTCAGCGACTCCGCGAATCCACTGATCGTGTCCGAGCCGCCCCGGTCGCGCGCAGCGCCGACCCGCGGACCCGAATCGATGACATCATGAATACTGATGTTTTTGTTGATGAGGGCGAGATCCGCCGTCGTATCGTATTTGAAGTAGAACAGATGCGGGGGCGCGAACCATTTGCCGACGCCGCCGACATGGTTGCCGGCGGCGTCCTGCAGGTCGCCGTATCGATGCGAACGCACCTTCTCGATGACGACGTTCTGCACGTTGCCCTGAAATCCCATGTAGCTGCCGTCGATGTCGATGTCGTAGAAGCTCAGGTCATGAGGCACGGCGACGTGTGCGGACGTTTTCGGCGTGGACAGCGTGACGCGCTGATTGCTCTTGTAGTTGGCGGTCAGGGAGAATGCCATGGGGATGAATCGATCGCCGCCGGCGGCCTTCGGTACGGATAGCTGCATGCCGGTGACCCAGACGTTTCCGGTGTCGCCGGTCAGAAAAAATACGGCGCTGGTATTGGTCGGTCCCGCCCAGATGGAGAACACGGAGCCGTCAGTGCTGTCGAATTTGATACCCCGATGAGCGGTCAGCCAGGCCGTGATGGTCTGGTTCGTAAATGCGGTTGAGGCCGGCGCGTTGCCATCGGAGACCAGCCGCGCTCCTTCGACCTCGTACGAACCGGTCTTCATGTAGGTCGGCAGGCTGGCGTCATAGACCAGGTTCCAGTCGGTGAGCGTGATGTTGTTGGAATTGGCGATGACGAAGGCCGGCTCCAGTACGTTGTCGACGGTGAATTTGCCGCTGCCGCTGAATTCCACCGTGGTGCCGCTATCGATGAATATGGAGCGGGAGATATCGCTTCCGATGTGAATCCGGACGGGACAGTCCACCTCCAGCGTGAAAGCCTCGTTTTTCGCCGCAGCGAACGCCTTGACGACCCCCGCTTGATCGTCGGTCGTGCCGTCGCAGGCGACCCACGCCGAAATCGATTTTTTGGTGGCCGAGGTTTCGCCCGCAGTCGCACCGGCCGTGAGTGGTGAGTGGACCACCATGAGTGCCGCCAGCGGCAGGATGGATAGGTGGACATATCGGCGGACGTGCAGTCTGCAAAACTTCTCAGGACATCCGTTCGCGGCCCGGGCCGCGCGCAAAAATACATTGAACAAGAGATACCATCCGTTACGTGATAGCCGTTCGTCGGGACACGGAATCTACTCAACGGTTTGGGGACCAACAACCTGACTTAAATTGGCGACAACGCATCGTGCGCCCGCTCTCGCGGCGACGCGCGCCAAGATCGCGCGTGAATTCATGCGGGACGCGCCAAACAGATGCAGGAAAACTGCCGCGCTAGACACCGTCGGCGCGGCAGCGCGGCAGCGCGACAGCGCGGCTTAGCGCATCGACGACGTCGTCATAGTCGGTGTCGCACCGCCTTTCTGCACGCTGTGGATGTGCGTGGAGTCGGCGGCTATCACGTAGTCGAGTGTGACGTCGTTGTTCTGGCCCGCCATCACCGGAATGGGCGAACCCTTGCCTCCCCAGCGATTCATCTCCACTCTGACGTTCGAAAACACGATGGCTCCGTTCGTCGCCTTGTCGGCACCCGTCATTGGCGGTTGCACCGACACGGCGGCCAGGTCCTTGAATACGACGTTCTTGATGATGACGTTATTGTACGGAGCCTGCGGAAAGCGCCATCCCGAGTACAAATTGTTCAGAAACGACGAATCGTAGGTCGCATTGACGTTCGAAATGGTGATCCCATCGGAGGACAGCACGTCAATGAATCCGTCAGGATGGTTGGAGGTATAACCGTCCACTTCGCAGCCGACCCCACCGATCTTGATCGACAGGTCGAAACCGCTGCCCGGGTCGGCACCACCCTTGTCGCGTGCCGTTCCCACCCTGGGACCTGCATCCACGACATCGTGAATCTTGATATTGCGGTTGAAAAGCCCCGCATCTCCGGTGGTCAGGTAGTTGAGGTAGAACAAGTGCGGCGGTGCAAACCATTTACCGACGCCGCCAACGTTCTCGCCACGCTCATCCTGAAGGTCGGCATAGCGGCCCGAGCGAATTTTCTCGAACAGTACGTTCTGGGCGTTGCCCTGCCACCCCATGTAGATCCCGTCCAGGTCGATGTTCGAGAACACCAAATCATGTGGGATACCGACGAATTGCGCCGTTCTCGGCGTCGTGCCGGTCACACGCTGGCTGCTCTTGTAGTTTGCCGACAGGGAGAACGCCATCGGCACGAAGCGGTCGCCGCCGGCGGCGGCGAGGGCATGCAGCCGAAGGCCGGTGACCTTCACATTCGAAGCGTCTCCCACGAAGAGGAATACGGCGCTGAGGTTAGTCGGACCGGGCCACATCGATGCCAC
>CAZZYJ010000330.1:0-3715 GCA_964658215.1 uncultured Steroidobacteraceae bacterium
CACGGCCATCATGGTGCAATCGCCCGTCCCCATCGTGCTGTTGTGGGGTTCGGACGGCTTCATGCTTTATAACGACGCCTACTCCGAATTTGCCGGGGCGCGGCATCCGACACTCCTCGGCAGCAAGGTGCGTGAGGGTTGGCCCGAGGTCGCCGAATTCAACGACAATGTCATGCGGGTAGGCCTCGCCGGCGGCAGGCTGCAATACCGGGACCAGGAACTCACTCTGCAGCGCAATGGAGTGCCGGAGCAGGTGTGGATGAATCTCGACTATTCGCCAGTGCTCGATGAGCACGGCGTGCCGGTCGGCGTGATCGCCATCGTTTTGGAAACGACCCAGCGTGTGCTCGGCGAACGGCGCATTGAAGCCAACCTGATCAGCGAGCGCCAGCAGAGTGAGCTGCGCGAGCAATTCATCGCCATTCTCGGGCACGATTTGCGTAATCCCTTGCAAGCAATCTTTGCCACGACCGAATTGCTCGAACGCAAGTTGGCGGATCCCACCTTGAGCCAACTGGCGGCACGCATCAAAACCAGCGGGCGCCGTATGTCGGCGCTGATCGATGATGTGCTGGATTTCGCGCGCGGCCAGTTAGGCGGTGGCCTCGGTGTACAGATTCGCGAAATTACCGATATGCACAGCGCGTTGCGGTCGGTCGTGAGAGAACTGCAAGACGCCCAGCCGACCCGGCAAATTTCGAGCGATATACGTATCACAGGCATCGTGCGCTGTGATATCGCCCGCGTGCAGCAGGTCGCCTCCAATCTCATCGGCAACGCGCTGACGCATGGGGCTGAGGCGAGCCCCATCCAGTTAAGTGCGCGCTGCGAAGGTGATGAGTTTATCCTCGAGGTGTGGAATGACGGCGAGCCGATACCGCCCGAAAGTATCGAGAAAATATTTGAACCCTTCTGGCGCCATTCTACTGCTTCACATCGTCAAGGTCTGGGATTGGGACTGCACATCTGCTCCCAAATTGTCCGTGCCCACGGCGGCGCGCTCAGTGTCACGTCGACACGCGAGAGCGGCACACGATTTACCGCACGATTGCCGCTGCGGCAATCGCTGCTTGCAATGGCACAGTAACGATCGAGCGACACCGGGCGGGGTTCAAGCACCCGTTAGCTGCTGGTGCTTAGCCGCGATGTTGTGGCCCCGGAATTCCCGGGGGCACGGCGCCGATTGTGCAGATACAAGCCCTCGCCCACGATAGCCGTCAATAATATAGCGATATTTGAACAGACGTACACCCAGTTATGCAGGAGGAGGCTGTACACCGTGTAGCCGACCGACGCCGTGCATTGGCCTATGAAAAGCCACTTGGACAAGCCGGCCGTGGCACGCGTGGCCCACTGCGTATAGACCTGACGGATCAGCGTGGCGAGCAAGATGATTGAGCTGCCCCATCCCAATAATTCGGTCATGCGTGCACCCCGATGAGGCGAATCCGCCCAAGTTTTGCAATAAAAGGCTTATTTCGATAGCGCTCTGGCAAGCAAATGGTCCCCCGCCTCGAGTGCTCGATGCCACGGCCGGCGCCGCGGACAGGCCGGTCGTTAGTTTTGATCTTTGTGGGCATGCAACGCGTCGGAGGTGGCCTTGTGACCTTCGGGGTCGCCGCTTCTTTCCTGGCTTTTTTTCGTGTGCCACTTCTGCCATAGCGCCCACGCAATGACTGCAAAGAATGTCATCGCTCCGAGCACAACGAGCATATTTTCGTGAGACATAAACGAACTCCCCTCTTTGCAATTATCTTATTTCGGGTATAACGGAGCGTCCTGCAACGCTCCGGATTCCCGCCTAACCATCAAGATATGGCGGCTTGCTTGCGGACGCCGGCAATTTCCGCGTTGCTGCCGACGTAGCGCGTGAACTCTTCTTGGTATCGGGCGGTGAGGCGGTTCTGCTCCGCGAGCGGTACCTTGTCGCGCAGATCAATGAACCAGTTTCCTTCTTCTTCGTACATATGGTGGGCGACCGCACCGCGTATGTGTTCGAGCTTGTCCAGGTAGTCCTGGGTCAGCGGTTCGAGTTTCTCGAGCAGGCCCATCTGCAGCTTGGCCGCGGACTGTTCGGTGTACGCCATCGTCGCATGGCCCTTTTCTCCCGCATCCGCGAGCGCCGGATACAGAGCGGCCTCCTCGGCGACCGCATGGCCCGTCAAAAGGGTTGCGAGCTTCTTCTGAGCTGCAACTTGCGCCGCCGACGTGGTGGCGGTCTCCACCGCTGCGAACGCCGCTTCGATGTTCTGGTGATGCTCCAAGACCATCGACAGCCACGTGCCGGGAAGGGCCACGGACATCGCTTTGGCTCGTGCGTCTCGACGCGCGTCGTCACTCTCGGGCGGTGTCACCGCGGCGACTACTTTATCGATGATGGACATAGATGTTCTCCGGTGATGCCAAAAATTGCGGTGGACACCTTAAACAACTTGGTAAAGGACCCAGCCGTTCACCAGCACGATCAGGAGTGCAATGCTCCACAGGGCTGCCCCGGTAGCGGGTCCGAATGCATACACCCCTAGATGCGCTTTACGCGTGGTGAACCACAGCAGCGGGATCATTGCGAAAGGCAGCTGAATCCCTAGAATGAATTGACTCAAAATCAGCAGCTTGCCGGTGCCGACCGTGCCAAACCAGGCGGTGATCCCCAGGGCAGGCAATATGGCGAAGGCGCGCGTAAAGAACGCACGCTTGGCCCGCGAAATCTGAATCTCCAGAAATCCCTCCATGACCACCTGACCCGCCAAGGTGCCCGTGATCGACGAGCTGAGGCCCGACGCGATCAGGCCGATGCCGAACACGGTGCTGGCCGCGTGAGCTCCCAACAAGGGAGCTAATAAATGGTAGGCGTCACTGAGTTCGGAAATAGGCGTCTGGCCTGGGCGATGAAAGGCGCCGGCGGCCAGGATCAAAATACCCACATTCACAAACAAGGCCAACCCCAAGGCAAGGTTCGAGTCCCAGGTCGCGTAGCGGATGGTTTGTTGGAGGCCACGCTGAGTGCGGTCGTGGCGGCGCGCCTGCACAAGAGAAGAATGCAAGTACAGGTTGTGCGGCATCACGGTGGCGCCCACGATGCCGATGGCGAGGTACAACATATCGGGGCGGGTCACAATATCAGGCGTCGGGACGAAGCCTGCGGCCACGGCCGTAAGGGACGGATGCAGCCAGCACAACTCGACCGCGAAGCACGCCGCGATCAACGTCACGAGTCCGATGATAAAAGTCTCAAGGTACCGCACGCTGCCCCGCTGCAAACGCAGCACGAGCAAGACGTCTAATACGGTGATGCCGACGGCAAGCGTCAGTGGGATATGAAAAAGCAAATTCAGACCGCAGGCCATGCCGAGCACTTCTGCCAAGTTGCAGGCTACGATAGCGATTTCGCAGCCTAGCCAGAGCAGCAGATTGGTGCGGGGGCCGAAATGCTGACGGCAGGCCTGTGCGAGATCCAGGCCAGACGCCACCCCAAGTCGTACCGACGCGGCTTGCAGCATCATGGCCATTAAATTCGATAAAAGCAGGACACTCAAAAGGGAATACCCAAACGCGGAGCCGCCGCCCAGCGACGTGGCCCAGTTGCCGGGATCCATATAGCCGACTGCGACCAGATATCCGGGGCCGACAAAGGCCAGGAGACGCTTGATACTAAAAGGCTGGGCGGCGGGGGCCGCGGGAGTCCCCGCTGCACGTATCGTTTTGCTGGGCGCGC
>CAZZYJ010000331.1:0-3687 GCA_964658215.1 uncultured Steroidobacteraceae bacterium
GGAGTTTGCGCGCGAAAGTCTGGACGAACTGAGTTGCGCGCTGTCGGCACTGGGCCAGGCCCTGTGTGTGCGGGTGGGCGGGGCGGTTGCGATTCTTCGGCGATTGCACGCGAGCCATGGCATCGCGGCGTTATGGAGCCATGAGGAAACGGGGAACGGCTGGACCTATGCGCGCGATATGGACGTCGAGGCATGGGCGGACGGCGCAGGGGTGCCGTGGCTGGAGTCGCGTCAGTTCGGGGTCATCCGGCGGCTGCGATCACGCAATGGCTGGGCGAAGGCGTGGGAGCAGGACATGACGCAGCCGGTCACCCCGCCGCCCCACGCGCTGCCCGCGCTCGCCGGCGAACTGCCGGCGCTCCTTCCGACGAGTGCCGAGCTCGGCCTGCCGCCCGACCCCTGCCCGCATCGCCAGCCCGGTGGGCGCAGCAGCGCGCTCGCGGCGTTGAACGATTTTTTGTGCGAGCGCGGCCGCGACTACCGCTTCCAGATGTCGAGTCCGGTGACGGCCTTCGATGCCAGCTCGCGGCTGTCGCCGCACCTGAGCTGGGGGACGATTTCGATGCGTGAAGTGGCGCAGGCCCGTGCGGCACGGACGCGCGCCCTGGCGGGTTCGGATGCCCCCGAGGCCAGACGCTGGCGCGGATCGATGAACTCCTTTGCGGCGCGGCTGCACTGGCATTGTCATTTCATGCAAAAGCTGGAGGACGATCCCAGAATCGAATTCGAAAATTTCCATCGTGCCTACGATGGCGTGCGCCCGCAGGTGGCCGATGCGCGCCGGCTGGCGGCGTGGAGCGAAGGCGCCACGGGTTTTCCGTTTCTCGACGCCTGCATGCGCGCTTTGAATCAGGCGGGCTGGATCAATTTTCGCATGCGTGCGATGTTGATGTCGTTCGCGAGCTATCAGCTGTGGCTGCCCTGGCAGGAAAGCGGGCTGTATCTGGCACGCAAGTTCGTCGATTACGAACCGGGCATCCACTGGTCGCAGGTGCAGATGCAATCGGGGACGACGGGCATCAACACCCTGCGCATCTACAATCCCGTCAAGCAGGGGTACGACCAAGACCCACGGGGGATTTTCGTGCGCGCCCACCTGCCCGAACTCGGCAAGGTGCCCGATGTGTTCCTCCACGAACCGTGGCGGTGGGACGACGCAGCCACGCTGGCCTATCCTGCCCCCATCGTTGATCTGGCCGCGACCGCCAGATCGGCACGCGAGGTCCTGCACGCAATCCGCAAGGGCGCCGGCCATGAAGCGGCGGCACGCGAGATCATCGACAAGCACGGCAGCCGCAAGGCGGGCATGCCGATGACGCGGCGGCGGCCGAAACACACGCCGCCCAAAGGCAAGCGGGACGGCGATGTGCAACTCGCCCTCGAGTTCTGATGGGCGGCGTGCGCAATCTCATCGTCGTGCTCGGCGATCAGCTGACACCGACGCTCTCGAGCCTCGCCGCCGGCGATCCGGCCCGGGACCGCGTGTTGATGGCGGAACTCCAGGACGAGGCGACCTATGTGCGTCATCACAAGAAAAAGATCGCGTTCCTCTTCTCTGCGATGCGCCACTTCGCCGTCGAACTGCGTGCGGCGGGATGGAGCGTGGACTATGTAAAGCTGGAGGCGACCGATAATCAGGGGAGTTTTTCCGGGCAGGTGGCCCATGCCCTCGCCGAGCACCGGCCGCAGCGCATCGTCGTCACCGAGGCCGGCGAATGGCGGGTGGCGCAGATGCTCGCGGGGTGGCACGCGCAGTTCTCGATCCCCGTCGACGTGCTCGCGGACGCCCGCTTCGTGTGTGCCCCGCTCGCGTTCAGGCGCTGGGCGGCAGGCCGCAAGCAGCTGCGCATGGAGTATTTCTACCGCGACATGCGCCGCCAGACCGGACTGCTCATGGACGGCGACAAGCCGGTGGGGGGCAGGTGGAATTTCGATGCGGAGAACCGCAAGGCCGCGGATCCCGATTTGTTCATGCCCCGCCTCGCCCTGCGCCCCGCCGATGCAATCACCGAGGAGGTGCTGGCACTGGTCGGGGCGCGCTTCGCCGGGCATTTCGGCGATCTGGCACCCTTCGGTTTCGCGGTTACCCGTGCGGACGCGGAGGCCGTCTTCGCGGCATTCGTCGACGTGGCCCTGCCACATTTCGGTGACTATCAGGACGCGATGCTGACGGGCGAGCCATTCCTGTACCACGCGGTCATCGCGCTCTACATGAACTGCGGACTGCTGGACCCCCTGCACGTATGCAGGCGCGTCGAGGCGGCCTTCCACGCAGGCAAGGCACCGCTCAATGCGGCCGAGGGCTTCATCCGTCAGATCATCGGCTGGCGCGAATACGTGCGCGGCATCTACTGGCTCAAGATGCCGGGCTATGAACGCAGCAATTTCTTCGGTCATACGCGGGGATTGCCGGATTTCTACTGGACGGCGCAGACCGACATGACCTGCGTCAGGGAGGCGGTGACGCAGACCAAGCAGCATGCCTATGCCCACCATATCCAGCGGCTGATGGTCACCGGTAATTTCGCGCTGCTGGCCGGGATCGACCCGCACGCGCTGCACGAATGGTATTTGAGCGTGTATGCCGACGCCTATGAATGGGTGGAGCTGCCGAACACCGTGGGCATGAGCCAGTTTGCCGATGGCGGCCTGCTGGCCTCGAAACCCTACGCGGCGAGCGGCGCCTACATCAACCGCATGTCGAACTACTGCCGGGCGTGCCGGTATGACGTCAAACAACGCACGGGTGCGCAAGCCTGTCCGTTCAACGCGCTGTATTGGGATTTCCTGGCACGGCACCGCGCCCGGATCGGCAACAACCCGCGCATGGCGCAGATGATCCGCACCTACGACAAGTTTTCCGCCGAGGAGCGGCGGCGTATCGCCGCAAGTGCCGCGACGATCCTGGAGAAACTGCCCGCGTGGGCGCCCTGAACCGTCCCGCGACGGTCCGCGCTATAGTCGAGCCCTGCATCCGAACCGGCCGCCGGCACGGATGCCTGGTGGCGGAAATCGCCCGCATCAACCATCGAGGAAATCAGCAATGGCTACACTCACACTATGGGGTTTCGACGGCTCCACCTATGTCCGCACGGTCAAGATGCTGCTCGCCGAAAAGGGCGTCGCCGACTACGAGCAGGTGCCCTTGAACGTGCTCAAGGGCGAGCCGAGGTCGGCGGAACATCTCGCGCGTCATCCGTTCGGGAAAGTGCCCGTCCTCGACCACGACGGCATGCGGATATTGGAGACCTCCGCGATCACGCGCTATCTGAACGACGTGCTGCCGGGAAAATCGTTGATACCGACGTCGCCCAAGGATCGGGCGCGCATGGACATGACGCTCGGCCTCATCGACGCGTACGGCTACGGCGCCCTGATCGGCGGGGTGGCGGCCTACCATTTGTTTCCTGATTTCGTCGGCGGCCAGAACGACGCTGCACGGAAGAAGGGGCTCGAAGAGGGACGCAAGGTGCTGACGCTGGCGATGCAGACGCGCGGCGCCTCGCCCTTCATCGCGGGTGAATTGAGCCTCGCCGATCTGTACCTCGCGCCGATTGCGGCGTACCTGTCGATGACGCCGGATACGGAGTCGCTGTTCGCGGTGCCGGGGTTCGGCGACTGGTGGGCCCGCGTGCAGGCGTTGCCGAGCTTCAAGTCCACGCAACCCTCGGCGTAGGACGGCGGCCA
>CAZZYJ010000332.1:0-3686 GCA_964658215.1 uncultured Steroidobacteraceae bacterium
CGTCGCGCCGCGCGGTCCTGCGACATTTACCGCTCTTTACACGCGAGCGACCTAAGGTAAATCGCCGCGCCGTCGATAGCTTGAGCGAAGGGATAACACCACCCCAGCGCCAGCTGAAGGAGCCATCATGGTCGCCGCCGTCGGATCGAGTAGTGGGCAGATCGCCGTTCTGCAAAAAGAGCTCACCAAGTACGAAAAACAGTTGTCCCAGGATGAGGCGTCCGGCAGCACCGCGAATGCCACCGCCGCGCAACTGGTGGCGACACAGATCGCCCTGGTCGAGTCCGAAATCGCCACGCTGACCAAGGCCAGCACGGTCGCGAGCGCGGCGAGCCAGGTCAGCGCCGCGGCCAGTGCCGGCACCGCCAAGAGCTCGAGCGGCGCGGCGAACGGGTCGACGCGCGGCAACAACGTGGATGTGACGGCCTGACGCAGGGCGGCGGCGGCAACGAACGGCCGCCCCGGGGCAAGATCGTGCCGCCACCGAGGGCGCGAGGGCCGGCCACGGGCGGGGATGCCTGGGGCGAGGCCGCTCATGGGTGCGTATGACGCTCCGAGACGAAGATGGGTCGTGAATCTTTACATCTGTTTACTCAGTTTTACCGAATTGCGCCCGCCGATATATCGACGACGGCCGGGATCTTGCTTGATCACGGGTGCCGCGCCTGACGCGCGGAGTTTCCTTTCCATCCAGGAGTAGTCTCATGAGCGTCACATCCATCTCGAGCGGCGGGTTGTCCATCCCCTTGTCCGCCTTGTCGAACATCCTCTCGCAAAGCAACGACGGCAGCGATGACGGCGATGGCACCAGCACCACCGGCGCATCGTCGACGGCCGCCAAACAGCCGGGCGGTGATCTGCTGTCGGCCATCTTCAGCGCGCTGGCCTCGGTCGGTGCCACGGCTTCCGCGTCGACCGCCGCCACCGCCGCCGCCGACACCAGCACGGCGTCGACCTCGTCGACCTCGGCCACGGCGTCCTCCGGCAACGTGGCCAAGGACTTCCAGAGCTTCATGCAAACCCTGCTCGGAGCCCTCAAATCTCAGTCCCAGAGCGATCAGGACGGCGGCACGTCGAGCGCCACCGCCAGCGCGAGCACGCAGGCCACGAACCCGGCCGCGAGCCTCGCGTCGGACGTGAACAGTCTGATTCAATCGCTCGCGAGCAGCACCGCATCGTCCGCCACCGGCGGCGCTTCGAGCACCGCCGCCGCCACGAGTTCGAGCGACTCGACGACGTCCGGCAGTGCGACGAGTTCGCTGCAGTCGGCGTTCGACAAGCTGGTGGCCGATCTGGGCGGCACCGGGACTTCGGCCGGACTGACGAGTTTCCTGCAGGCGTTCTCCACCAACATGCAATCCGCCTCGCCGCTCGGCAACCTGGTCAACGCGCAGGCCTGAGACGCCCCGGCAGCAGGGTCGCAGCTTCGTTTTACGACGGCGGGCGGGCGGCGCGGACGACGCGCTCATTGCCCGCCGTCCGGCGACCCTGTAGTTTGCCGTCACGAGCAACTCGAGCGGTGGTGGCGTTGAGCTTCATGACCCGTATTCTGCTGATCGACGACGACGTCAAGCTGACGGCGTTGTTGCACGACTACCTGCAGGAGGAGGCATTCGTCGTGCACGTCGAGAACGACGGCGCGCGCGGCGTGGCCGAGGCGTTGACCGGCGACTATTCGATGGTGGTGCTCGACGTCATGATGCCGAAACTCAACGGCCTCGACGTGCTGCGGCGAATCCGTCACCAGAGCGGGGTGCCCGTGTTGATGCTCACCGCGCGCGGCGACGACGTCGACCGCATCACGGGCCTCGAACTGGGCGCCGACGACTACGTCTCGAAGCCGTGCACGCCGCGTGAGCTGGTGGCGCGGATCCGCGCCATCCTGCGCCGGACGCTGCCGCTCGCGGCCTCGGGTCTGACGAGCAGCATGCTGGTCTCCGGCAGTCTGACCATGTGGCCGGAGCAGCGGCGCGCCGAATGGCAGGGCACCCCGTTGAAGCTGACCAGCACGGAGTTCACCCTGCTCGAGGTGCTGCTGCGTCAGGCGGGGCGGCCCGTCAGCAAGGCCGATCTGTCGGAGCGGGCGCTCGGCCGCGCGCTCACGCGCCACGACCGCAGCATCGACGTGCATCTGAGCAGCATCCGTCGCAAGCTCGGCAACTTCTCGGACGGCCGCTCGCTCATCCAGGCGGTGCATCGTCAGGGCTACCAGCTGCTCAAGGAGTAGACGGTGGGAAGACTGTTCTGGAAATTCTTCGGATTCGTCTGGCTGGCGCAGCTCGCGGGCATCGTCGCCATCGGCGCCACGTTCTGGTTCGCCGCGCGGCATTTCGAACGGGGCAACGACATCGACGTGGGTCCCGCGGCCGGTGCCTCCGTGGAGGCCGCGGCAACCATCCTGCGTTATGCCGGGAAACCGGCCTTCGCCGCCTGGGTGGGGCGCGAACGCAACGAGAAGGTGTTCGCGGTGGACGCCGCCGGGCGTGACCTGCTCGCGCGTGAACTCATGCCGGGCCTGGTCGAGCATGCGCGGCAGATGTATCGGGAGTCGCCCGAGTCGGGCATGGCGGCGGAAGTGGACGCGGACGGCCACCGTTACCTGCTGTTCGCGGCGGGACGCGACATGCTGGGAGCGGTGGGGATTCGCGGCGGGCAGGCCCTGCGCGGGCTGCCGCCGCTGCCGCCCACGATCGCAACGCTGCTGGCGAGCCTGCTGACGGCGGTGCTGCTCGCCTGGTACGTGGCCAAGCCCATCCGCAGTCTGCGTTTTGCCCTCGGCGCCATGTCGTCCGGCAATCTTGCCCTGCGCGTGGGTCCGTTGATCGGCGCGCGGCACGACGAGCTCGCCGATCTCGGCCACGATTTCGACCGCATGGCCGAGCGGCTGCAGTCCTCCATGGAGGGCCAGCGGCGGCTCCTGCACGACGTCTCGCACGAGGTGCGCTCGCCGCTCGCACGGCTGCAGGCGGCGGTCGGGCTGCTGCGCCAGAAGTACGACCGTGAGGATGCGACCATCGAGCGCATCGAAGAGGAGATCATGCGCATCGACCGGTTGGTGGGCGATCTGCTCAAGCTGTCCCGCATCGAGGCGGGCGAACTGGTCGAGACCGAGCAGGACGTGGACCTGCGTGAGCTGGTGTTCGAAATCGTCATGGACGCGAACTTCGAGGCACAGGCCACCGGCCGCACGGTGCGCTGGCTGGACGAGACCCCGGCGACCACGTCGGGACGGCCCGAAATGCTGCGCGGCGCGGTCGAGAACATCGTCCGCAACGCGCTCAAGCATGCGCCCGACAGCGAGGTGATCACGGTGGAAACGTCGATCGACGCCGCCCCGCCGCGTTACGTGATACGCGTGCTCGACGCCGGCCCGGGTGTTCCCGAGGACGAATTGGGCGTGTTGTTCACGCCCTTCTACCGGTCCGCGCTCGGCACCGGCACGGATGGCTACGGGCTCGGCCTGGCGATCGCCCGCCGCAGCGTGGAAACACATGGCGGGTCCATCCGCGCCCGCAACCGGCCGGGCGGCGGGTTGATGGTGGAGATCGTGCTGCCGCTGCGCACCGCGGCAGGTGGGGCGCGGGCGGACGCGGCTAGCCATGGCACCGAGGAGCGTGCCGGTGCGGGCGTGGCGGGCGTGCTGGTAGCCGCGCGAGGCCGCCGACGGCGGGGGTGAGGCCGCCGAC
>CAZZYJ010000333.1:0-3646 GCA_964658215.1 uncultured Steroidobacteraceae bacterium
CAGCGCCGCGGCAAACACCCACGGCCCGAGCGCCGCCGCGCCGACGGCCGACAGCAGCGTCCAGAGCACCGCCACGTACAGCCCCCAGCGTCCGGGCATCCGGCCCGAGGGGATGGGCCGGGAGGGCTCGTTCACGGCGTCGACGTGCCGGTCGAACCAGTCGTTGACCGCCTGACTCGCCGCGCACAACAACGGCCCCGCGAGGACGATGCCCGCGAGGATGACGGACCAGTGACCTCGCGCCGCAACGCCCGAGGAGACCACTCCGCACACGAAGGCCCACATGGGCGGAAACCAGGTGATGGGCTTGAGCAGTTCGACGACCGCTCCCGGCCTCGGAAGCTCCGCACTCAGCACGTTGGAAGCTGGACGCGACATCGGGGCAGCCCTACTCGAGTTGTTCGCTTTCCGCCGAGGCCAGTTCGCCCAGGCCGTAGCGACGCAATTTGGCATACAAGCTCTGGCGGCTGAGTCCCAATATCTCCGCGGCCGACGCCCGGTTGTCGCCGGTGATCTCGAGGGCCGCCTCGATGCACAGCTTCTCGATCATGTCCGTCGATTCGCGCACCAGGTCCTTGAGCGGCACCCGCCCCACGAGTTCGGTGAGCTGCTCCACCGAGCGCGGCTTGTCGCGGCTCACCTGTCGGTCGAAGGTCACCCGCTGACCGACGTCGCGGATGGTGAAGCCGAAACAGGGCTCCTCGCCGTCCACCACCGAGACCGCACAGATTTCCACGTCGCTGCTGGAACCGAACTCGCCGCGCAGTTGCGTGGCGAACAGGCGCAGCGCGCCGTGCTCGCGCAGCTGCGCGGTCAGCAGATTGAAGTCCACGCCCGGCCGGCCGAGCCAGCGTTCGAGCGACTCGTTGCGCGCCTGTTCTTCCGTCGCGAGCTGCACCAGGTCGAGAAAGGCGCGGTTGGCGAAGGCGATGCGCCCGTCCAGATCCGTCACCACGAACCCTTCGGGTGCGCTCGCGACGATCTCCAGCACCTTCGAGGATTGCGTCGGCACCGTCGAGACCAGCTGGCCCGCATTCGACGGCATCAAGCGGATGAGGAAAAAAGACGAGCGTTCCTCACGGAACAGCGACGCCGAGGTCACGAATTCACGCACGCCGTCGGCCGAACGCACCGTCACCTCGCTGGTGCGTCCGGTGGCGCGCACCGCGCCCAGCAGGCCCTGCAACGCCTGCGAACCCGGCTCGTCGAAACCTTCGGGGAACAGGCGGCCGATCAGGCGCTTGGCGCCCTCGCCGAGCAGGCGGGCGGCGGCCGGATTCGCCTCCACCACTTTGCGATTGGCGGCGTCGACGATGAGCACCGCTTCGGAGGCCACCTGGAACAGCAGGCGGTGGCGCGCCTCGGCCTGCCGCAGCTTGAGGTACTCGCGTTCCATGGACTGCTGCGCGCTGACGAGCTGCTGCTGCAGGTTCGCCATGGGCTGCATGCTGCGGCCGAACGCCACCACCTGGCCTTCGCCGCCCACCTGCACGGCAGCGTACAGAATGGGCAGGTCGACGGTGCCCGTGCCGGCGCGGTGATTGACCATGCGCCAGCGGGGCGCGGCGTTGGCGTTCGAGTCGCGCAGCAACGCCTCTATCTTTGGGCGGCTTTCCACGGTGACGGTATCGATCCAGGGCTTGCCCACCCAGTTGTCCGCCAGTGCGCTCGCGACCTCGTCGCTGCCGAACGAGACGTCCCGGATCACGCCGTCGCGGCGGTCCGACAGCACGAGCGCGACGTCGGACGCGACGGTGATCAGCCTGCCCGCGGCTTCGCTGTCCAGATCGCCCAGCCACTTCTTCGCGCCGCTAAACTGCTTCACATGACCTCATCACGAACCTTCTCCCTGGAATGATCGCTCAACACAAACGCGACCGCCTGCCCCCTTCGAGCTGTGCGCTTTGCCGGTTGCATATCCTTTCCGCGCGCAAGACCGCCTGCGCCCCGTCCGCCGCCGTCTCGTCGGCACCGACCAGGGAGGCGAGCTCGGGCCGCGCCGCCAGCACGGGGCCCCCCACCAGCACGCCGATGGCGACGTTGCGCGAGGCATCCCGCACCGCGCGGATGATGCGCGCGACTTCTTCCAGGCGCGTCTCGCAGCCGACCGACAGGCCGACGGCCGCGAACCAGTTCTCGCGCACGATCACCATTATTTCGCCGGCGTTGGTCGGGAACTCGTGCCAGACGTCCCATCCCGCACGCCTCAGGAATTGCGCCACCAGCGTGATTCCGAACGTGTGTTGATCGCCCGGAATGGGCGCGAGCAATATCCGATGATCGACCCGTCGCTCGGCTTCCTCGGGACGAAATTCGGGACTCAACTCTCTCAGCAGCTGATGCAATCTACACAAGCCCACCGTGACCTGCATGAAGTCACATTCATCTTCTTCCCAGAGCAGGCCGAGCTCGCGCGCCGCGGGTGCCAGCAGATGCAGGCAGATCATCTCGAGGGTCGCGCCGCGCTGCCGGACGGTGTCCGCGTAGGCGGACGCCACACCGACGTCGTGTGCCAGGAGCAACCGCACCAGCTCCTTCACGTCGCTCGCATCGGGCTGGCGCGCGACGGCCGCCCTCGGCCGGTCCGGGCCCGGCGACATGCGGCGCGCCAGCACCAGGCGCGGCACGATCTCCCCCTCGATGGTGCGCACCAGTCGTGCCATGCGGACTTCGGAGTCGGACGAGCTTTTGCTGCGGCCGGCGTCGTCGCCGGGCTGGCCGCCTTCCCATGCCGGACCGCCCATCCCCTCGTCCGAAAAATCGCCCATACACATTGGCTCGAACCCCCAATGACAACGCGGGTGTAGCCCCGCCGGCAGCCGCTCGCGGACAACATCTCAACTTACGCCCATGGTGTCAAGTTTACTTTACGTATGATTTAGTTGACAGATCCATCGCCCGCGGATTACGGTGACGCCCATGCCGCTGTACACGCCCGAACAACGCCTAAGACGCGACCGCTCGCGATGGACGCTCGTGCAGGGCGTATTGGCCCCCGTCCAGTTCGTGGTGTTCCTGGTCAGTGCCGTGCTGGTGCTGCGTTTTCTACTCGTCGGCGAGGGTCTGGCGGCGGCCACCGCTTCGGTGGTGGTCAAGACCCTGGCGCTCTACACCATCATGATCACCGGCTGCTTCTGGGAACGCGCGGTGTTCGGCCGCTATCTGTTCGCCGCCGCGTTTTTCTGGGAAGACTTCGTCAGCATGTTCGTGCTCGCCCTGCACACCGCCTATCTCGGTGCGCTGTCGTTCGGCGGCGTGCCTGCCCGCTATCGGATGTACCTCGCGCTGCTCGCCTACGCGGCGTATCTGGTCAACGCGACGCAGTTCATCGTCAAGCTGCGCGCCGCGCGCCGCGAACCGGGCGCCGCGGCCGGCACGTCCGCGGCCGGCGCCGTCACGCACTCCGTCACCGGCCTGCCGGCATGAACACACCACTCGACACCCGCGCCCTGCCGGCGACGCGTCCCGACCTGCGCATCAGCACCGAGCGCGGCCAGCGCGAGGTGTTCTGCGGCCTCACCGGCATCATCTGGCTGCACCGAAAAATCCAGGATGCGTTCTTTCTGGTCGTGGGCTCGCGGACCTGCGCGCACCTCATCCAGTCCGCGGCCGGCGTCATGATCTTCGCCGAGCCGCGTTTCGCCAC
>CAZZYJ010000334.1:0-3636 GCA_964658215.1 uncultured Steroidobacteraceae bacterium
GGGAGCCGACGCCATCGAGGCGGCGTCCCGACACGCCGGCCTCGCGTGGATCCCGCTGGTGATGAGCGTGGCGGGAGCACTGACCGGCGCCGCGATACTGCGGGCCGCCGGCCGGGTGTTTCTCGGCATGGGCGAACCGCCCGGCGTGAACGAGGAGGCACCCACCGAAGACGACGTGGAGAAGGCGGATCGACCGCTCTGGCTCATGTTGACGCCGGCGCTGTTGCTGCTGGCCCTGTCGCTCGCCGGAGCACGGTGGCAGCTGTTCGACGCCGACGCGTTGCAGGCCTTCGTCCATCCCGACGATCCCTGGCTGCTCGGGCTCGCCGGCCCGGGCCGCCACGCCGCGCCCGCGTTGACGACGACGAGTGCGCAGGCGCACGGCTGGCTCTCCGCCCTGGCAGCGCTGACGATGGCCTACCTCAGCCTCACCGACCGAGCCCTCCCCCGCCGCGTCGGCGGCGCCTTCCTGCGACCGCTGCGACCGCTGCTGAGCGCCCTGCAAAGTCTGCACAACGGCGGCATCGGCGACTACGTCGCATGGCAGAGCGTGGGGCTCGCCGCCGTCGCGACCCTGGCGGCGGTGTTGTGAAGGCGGGGCGCCGGCCTTGCCCCCGCTCCATGGGCAATCGTGAATGAGGCGATTGCGGGTGGCAAACACCGACATAAAAGCGCCAAGACCGCGATGTATCGTCAGACATCGGAGGGTCGAAACGCGGGGCCCCTTGCCGACGACAGGGTCGTGTAGCTGTTTGTCGCAGGCGCAGTGCCGGCGCATTCCCGCGGCGAGACGTGCCGCGCAGAATGTTGGCGGGCAGCCGCTATCATGCCTCCGTACGGCGGGTCGGTCCGCCTGGCTCAACGACAGGCTACGGGGGCTTGAAACAGGATGAATAAGTTAATTGTAGGCGTGATATTCGGGGCGATCGCGGTGACGGCGGGAGGTGCGGTCGCGGGATACCGAATGCTGGATAATCCCGGCGCGGAAGTGATCACCAGTACGGCGATGAGCCGGAGCAGCAGAACGTCCCGGCAGGACTGTCACGACGAGCAGGTCACCAGGACGAAAGCACCGCGCGATTCCGACCGGCTGGCCGGCACCGGCCTCGGCGCGGTGGTGGGCGGCCTGCTCGGTCACGAAGTCGGCGGCGGCAACGGCAAGATCCTGGCGACCGTCGCCGGCGCTGCGGCCGGCGGATATGCCGGCAATCAGATCGAGGAGAAGGTGCAACGGGGCAACACCTACACGGCCACCGAACGGCGCTGCGTCACGGCCTACGACACCCACGCCGACCCCGATGGCTACGAGGTGACGTATGAATTGAACGGCAAGCGTCACCGCGTCCACATGGACCACGACCCCGGCAAGACCCTCCCGGTCAAGGACGGCCAGGTGGTGATCGACTAGCGACCGGCGGGAATCCCCGCGCGGGCGGATGCCCGGTCCTGCGGGGTCGCGACGCATTCTGTCCGGATGAACGCCTATGATCACGGGCGAAGAAATGGAAACAACCGCCAAGGAGGCAAGCCCGTGAGTCGAAGCGTGCGCAGTATTCCCGTATTTTATTCCGGCCACATGGTGGCGGAGACCGAGTCGTTCAGTCCGAGCGCGGGCAAGCCTCGGCACGTGTTGTCCGCATGGCAGCAGACCGGGCTGCCCATCGTCGTGCACGAGTTCCCGTCCGTCTCCGTGCCCGATCTTTGCGTCGCCCACGATGCCGCCTACGTTCGCGGCATACTCGGCGGCGACGTTCAAAACGGCTTCGGCAATACCTCCCTCGACGTGGCACGCTCGCTGCCGTACACCACCGGTGCGATGCTGGCCGCCGCCCGGGAGGCGCTCGAAAGCGGCTGCGCGTGCGCGCCGGTCAGCGGTTTTCACCACGCCCAATACGACTCGGCGGGGGGCTACTGCACGTTCAACGGGCTGACGGTGACCGCGGAAGTTCTGCTCGGCAGCGGCCGGGTCGACCGCGTGCTGATCGTCGATTGCGACATGCATTATGGCGACGGCACCGATGCCATCATCAAGCGACTCGGGCGGGAGCGCTCGATCACCAACGCTACCTTCGGCCGGTGGTTCCACCGACCGAATCAGGCGCCCGCGTACCTGGAGACCTTGCGCGAGACCGTGGCGACCTTCGGATCCTACGACCTCGTTCTCTATCAGGCCGGTGCCGACGTCCACGTCGACGATCCGCTGGGCGGCGTGTTGTCCACGGAACAAATGATCGAGCGCGACCGCATCGTTTTCGAGGCCGCCCGGGCCAGTGGAACAGCGGTCGCCTGGAACCTTGCCGGCGGCTACCAGGAGCCGCTGTCCGAGGTCATCGTCCTGCACGTCAACACCATGCGTGAATGCGCGCGAGCGTATGCAAACGGCGAAGGCGCCACGGCGAATGATCCCGCGCGGCAGGAGCCGGCAGCGCCCGCAGGCAAACCGTGGCGTGCCGATCGATGAATCTCGATGTCATCGGCGACATACACGGGCAGTACGACAAGCTGGTCGAGCTGCTGGCGCATCTGGGTTACCGCATGCACGCGGGGGCGTGCAGCGATGGAGCGGGGAGGCCGAGCTGTCGTCGGCGAATTTCGAGTGGGTAAAAGGCGCGTGAGCGGCAATCACCCCGGCGGCACCTGTTCCGCGTAGCTCGCCGCGATGCGGCCGGGCTGGGTGATCCACAGCGCGTGCGCATGGGCGGTGATGTGTGACACGGCACGGCGCAGCGCGCGCAGCCGAAACGGCTGCCCGGAGATGAACGAATGCAGCACCACGCTCATGACCAGGGGTTCGTCGCCGGACGTGGCGCGCATCTCGTCGAACTGATCGACGATCATGTCGGCGAACTGGGTGGCGCTGGCGTGCCGGCCGATGATGGTGGAGCTGTCGTTGATCTCCTGGGAATAGGGCACGGATAGGATGGGCTTCGCGCGGGTGTTCAGCCACACGGGCTGGTCGTCCATGCACCAGTCGAGCAGGTACGTGTAACCGCTTTCGCTCAGGATGTCGGGGGTGCTCAGGGTTTCGGCGATCCAAGGGCTCGACCAGCCGAGCGGCCGGCTGCCGATCGTGGCTTGCATCTGGGCGGCAACGTCGCGCACGTAGGCCGCCTCGGTGGCCTCCGACATGCCGGCCATCGTGTCGGAGTTCGAGCGGCCGTGGGCGATGAACTCGCAGCCCGCGCGCCGTGCGGCATCGACCAGATCGGGTGCGTGATCGCACACGGCGCTGTTGAGCAGAATGCTCGAGGGAATGCCGGCCTCCGCGAAGTATTGCAGGAGGCGCCAGGCCCCCACGCGATTGCCGTAGTCGCGCCAGGACGCGTTCAAGACGTCGGGATGCGGCGTGCCGGAGACGAGGTTCTCCGTCATGCCCTCGCCGAAGGCGTAGTGCTCGACGCCGAGCGCGAAATACACCGCCAGACGGGAGCGGTTCGGCCAGTGAAAGGCGGGCCGCCGGGTGATGGCGGAGTGGGCGTAGCGGCCGTGGCTGGGCAGGGGGCTGAGACCCGGCGTGGACAGGGGCTCCGGGCGCTGGAACATTGGCTTTCCGCCCTGTGACGGTGGCTTCGTCACGAGTAGGTTCCCAGCCAGCGCTGCATGCCCACGTCGCGGCCCGCCGCCTTCAGGTATTTC
>CAZZYJ010000335.1:0-3591 GCA_964658215.1 uncultured Steroidobacteraceae bacterium
GCTCGAGGGCGGGCCGCGTCCACCGCAGCCGCCTCGCCCGCTGCGGCGCAGGGCCGTCGCGCCGGGCGGGGCGCTGCCCCGCCTGCGGCCCCGTCGCGCCACCGCCGTGCGGCACCGCCCTGCCCGCCCCCGGGTCAGACATCGCCCACAGGCGGTCGCGGCGTGGCGAAACCGGCGCGGACGAAAAGGATGTTTAGATGGGGCTCGGGTGTCCTGCGTCAGAGTTCGTCGTGGGCGTCGTTTTGCAATCGTCGGCATCGAGGAGTCATCATGAACCCAGGCACGGAAACTCAAGTCGTGACGTTGCGCGTCAACGGCGTGGCGCGGACCTTGGACATCGAACCTCGGGTGTCGCTGCTCGATGCGTTGCGCGAGGGGTTGGGTCTCACCGGCACCAAGAAGGGCTGCAACCAGGGGGCGTGCGGGGCGTGCACGGTGTTGGTGGACGGCGAGCGGATCAACTCCTGTCTGGCGCTTGCGGTGCAGTACGCGGGCCGCGACATCGTGACCATCGAGGGGCTGGCGGGCGCGGACGGTCTGCACGCGCTGCAGCGGGCGTTCATCAAGCACGACGGGTTTCAATGCGGCTACTGCACGCCGGGGCAGCTTTGTTCCGCGGTGGCGATGATGAGCGAATTCGCCGCCGGGCTGCCGTCGGCGGTGTCGCAGAGCCTGCAGGGGGCGCTGGAGTTCTCGGCGGCGGAGATCAGGGAACGCATGAGCGGCAACCTGTGCCGCTGCGGTGCGTATGTGGGCATCACCCACGCCATCGCCGAAGTGGCGCGGGATCGTCAGGCGCAGAACGACGCGCGGAGCGCGGCATGAACAATTTTTCCTTCGCGCGCGCGGTGGATTCGGCGTCGGCGCTCGCCCTGCTCGGCGCGCGGCCGGGGGCGCGGTTCCTCGGCGGCGGCACCAACCTCGTCGACCTCATGCGGGAGAACATCGAGCAGCCGGCGGCGCTCATCGATGTGACCGACCGCTCGCTCGGCGGCATCGAGGAGCTGCCGGACGGCGGTCTGCGCATCGGTGCGTCCGTACGCAACAGTCACCTCGCCGGTGACGAACGGGTGCGCAGCCGCTACCCGGTGCTGGCCCAAGGGATACTCCTCGGCGCTTCGGCGCAGCTGCGCAACATGGCGACCACGGCGGGCAACGTGATGCAGCGGACGCGCTGTTACTATTTTTACGACGCGCACGCCGCGTGCAACAAGCGGGTGCCGGGGGCGGGCTGTGACGCGCTGGGCGGGTTCAGCCGCATCCACGCGATCTTCGGCACCTCGCCGCAGTGCATCGCCACGCATCCGTCGGACCTGTGCGTGGCGTTGGCCGCGCTCGACGCGCGGGTGCGGGTGGTGGGTCCCGGCGGCGAGCGCACGCTCGCCTTCGACGAGTTCCACCGGCTGCCGGGCGACACGCCGCACCTGGATACGAATCTGCGGGCGGACGAGTTGATCACCGCCGTCGAGCTGCCGGCGCTGCCGGCCACGGCGCGCTCGGCGTACCGCAAGGTGCGCGACCGGGCGAGCTATGCCTTCGCGCTGGTGTCGGTGGCGGCGGTGCTGGAAGTGCGTGACGGGCGCGTTGCCGAGGTGCGCATCGCGTTGGGCGGCGTGGCGCACAAGCCGTGGCGGGCGAGGACGGTGGAGGCGCATCTGCTGGGACGGGCGCTCGACGAGGCAACGCTGGCGGACGCCCTCGCGCTCGAGCTGGAACGGGCGATCGTCACCGAGCACAACGCGTTCAAGGTGGAGCTGGTGAAGCGGACGGTGACGGCGGTGTTGCTGGAACTCGCGCAGCAGCCGGCGGAGGGCGCGGCAGCCGGCGCCGTGCGGCCGCGGTCGGCGGGCGGCGAACAGACGGGGGTGTCTTCATGAGCGTGCTCGGCAAGGTGATGGAAGTGGCAGCGAAAATTCTGCCGGACCGGGCGCCGGACGAGCTGCGTCAGGCGCACCGGCTCATCGGCCGCGAAGTCGACCGCGTCGACGGCCGCATCAAGGTGACGGGTCAGGCGAAGTTCTCGGCCGAGCACGCGCTGCCGGGGCTTGCGTATGCGTCGCTGGTGTACAGCAGCATCGCGAAGGGGCGCATCGTGACCATCGATCTCGACGCGGCGAACGCCGCGCCGGGCGTGCTCGCCCTCATCACGAATCAGAATGCGCCGCGCCTGAAAGATCCGCCGCTGTTCGATCCGGGGAGCGGCAGCGGTGCCGCGGGCAGTCGCGCGAATCTCCTCAACACGGACGACATCTATTGGAACGGCCAGCCGGTGGCGTTGGTCGTGGCGGACACGACCGAGCGGGCGGATCACGCGGCGTCGTTGGTGAAGGTCACCTACGAAACTGCGCCTGCGCACCTGTCGTTCGCGGCGGGGATCGCGCACGCGAAGGCGCCGAAAACGGTGATGAACGAGCCCGCCGAGGTGCGCAAGGGCGATGCGGAGGCCGCGCTCGCGGGCGCAGCGCACAAGGTGGATCACGAGTACGCAACGCCGCGCTACAACCACAACGCCATCGAGCTGCATGCCACCACGGCGGCGTGGCAGGACGGCCGGCTCACGGTGTACGACGCCAGTCAGTTCGTGCGCGGCTTCGCCGATTCGCTGGCGCACATGTTCTCGCTGAAGAAGGACCACGTGCGCGTGGTGGCGACGTTCGTCGGCGGCGGGTTCGGCGGCAAGGGCTCGATGTGGGGCCACGTCCCGCTGTGCGCACTCGCGGCGCAGGTGGTGGGCAGGCCCGTGCGACTGGTGTTGTCGCGTGAAGGCGTGTTCCGCTGCGTGGGCGGACGCACGCCGTCGCGGCAGCGGGTGGCACTCGGCGCCCATGCGGACGGCAAGTTCGCGGCGCTCATCCATACCGGTGTCACGGCGACCTCGACTACCAACGATTTCGCCGAGCAGTTTTCGTTTCCGGCGCGGCATTTGTACGAGACCGAGAACCTGCTGGTGCAGCAGACCGTCATGCATCTCGACACGCTGGCGAACACCTTCATGCGCGCGCCCGGGGAATCGATCGGCACCTTCGCGCTCGAGTCCGCGGTGGACGAACTGGCGTACGAGCTCGGCATGGATCCGGTGGCGCTGCGGGTGCGCAACGATCCGGAACGCGATCCGGCCAAGGGCACGGAGTTCTCCAGCCGGCACTTCAAGGAGGCGTTCGCGCTCGGCGCGGAGAAGTTCGGCTGGTCGCAGCGGCCGGCGCGGCCGGGAAGCCTGCGCGACGGGAAATGGCTGATCGGCCAGGGCGTGGCGAGTGCGTTCTATCCGGCGTACCGGTTTCCGGCGGCGGCGGCCCTCCGGCTCGCGGCGGACGGCAGTGTGATCGTGCGCAGTGCGGCGCACGAAATGGGCATGGGCACGGCCACCGTGCAATCGCAGCATGCGGCGGAGCGCCTCGGGCTGACGCTCGACAAGGTGCAGTTCGAGTACGGCGACACGGCGCTGCCGGATGCGCCGGTGGCGGGCGGCTCGAATCAAACCGTGAGCGTGGCGCTCGCGGTGGAACTGGCGTGCGAGAAGTTGCACCGCGAGTTGTTCGCGCTGGCGACGCAGCACAGCACGTCGCCGCTCGCGGGGAGCCGCTTCGAGGA
>CAZZYJ010000336.1:0-3563 GCA_964658215.1 uncultured Steroidobacteraceae bacterium
GGCGTCGCGAGATGCAGCCTGCCGCCGTCGATGGTCAATATCGCATTGGGCGGGATGACGTACACGGTGCCGGGATCGACGGCCATCCCGGCCTCGACCAGGGTGACGGGCAGACGGCAGACGCGTGACAGCACGTCGGTGAGGGTGCTCGCGCGATCGGGGGCGAGATGCTGGACGACGATGAAGCTCTGCTCGGCGCCCGCGGCGACGGCGGGAAAAAATTTTTGCAATGCATCGATGCCGCCGGCGGAGGCGCCGATGCCGACGATGCCGCGCGTCGTGTCCCGCGACAGCGACTCGCCGGCTGCCGTTTCGGGACTGTTGTCTGCGCTGGTCAAAAGTGATTCCCGAGCGCTTTGGGTTGGAGGGAGCAGCAGGGCGACGGTTTGCCGGGGCCGCGCGGCCACAGTATCACCCCCCACCCCGGCAAAGTATTTTTTGACGAAGATGTCTATTGACGGGGATCGCGTCCATACTTATACGGCGTCAACTCGTTCGTCTGGCGGATGACATTTCGGCGCTACGAGCCCAGTCGATTCGAACGTTCACGCGCTGCCACGCACCGCCCCCATGCGGTGGAGGAAATCTTGAGTTACCGTCAGAACGTTACGGGGCCCGCCCTTGGCGAGGCCGCGGGCCTTGCCGTCGACGGCGAAACCGCGTGCGATCGCGAGCCCATCACCCGTCTCGGGCGCATCCAGCCGTTCGGTTTTCTCCTCGCCATGGCGCGGGACTGGACGGTCACGCATGCCTCGGCCAACCTTGCCGAGCATCTGGGATTCGAGCCCGCCCAGGTGTTGGGCGCCGCCCTGGAGGGGTTGCTCGCCGTCGAGGCGCTGCACGAGATCCGCAACCGGATGATCGTGCTGCGCGCCGCGGGCGGCGTCGAGCGCTTGTACGACGTGGTCCTGGTCGCCGGCCGCGCGGCCGTCGATATTGCGGTGCACTACGTCGGCGAGACTTTCATCCTCGAGGGAGAACCCGCGGGGGCGGACAACCGCACCGACGCGGCTTCGATGGTGCGGACGATGACGGCGCGCCTGAGCAAACAGACGACGCTCACCCTGTTTCATCGCGAGGCGGCGCGACAATTGCGCGCCATGACGGGCTTCGATCGCGTGATGATCTATCGATTCGACGCCGATGGACACGGCGAGGTGGTGGCCGAGGCGGTCAGCGCCGGCACGGAGAGCTTCCTCGGCCTGCATTACCCGGCGTCCGACATTCCCGCGCAGGCGCGCAGACTGTATCTGAACAATCCGTTTCGCATCATCGCCGACGTCGGCGCGGCGACCGTGCCCGTCCTCGCGGTCGACGGCGCAGGCGAACCGCTGGATCTGTCATCGGCCATCACCCGCGCCGTCTCGCCGATTCACGTCGAATACCTGCGCAACATGAAAGTGGGCGCGTCCATGTCGATCTCGATCATCGTCGACGGCGTCTTGTGGGGCTTGATCGCCTGCCATCACTCGACGGCCCGGCTGCCCACCTTCGTCATACGCACCGCGACCGAACTGTTCGGCCAGATGTATTCCATGAAACTGGAGAATCGCCTGCGGAGCCGGGAGCTGTCGGCGGACCGGCATCTGCAGGCTGCCATCGACGTGATGCTTGCGGCCATCGACAAGGATCCGGCGCTGCTCGGCCACGCGGGATGGCTGCACGATGCCCTGCGCGAGATGATCCAATGCGACGGCGTGGTGCTCTATCTTGGCGGCAAGGTCACCGCCAGCGGGCAGGTGCCCGGTGCGGCCGACGTCGCGGTGCTCGCACGCTTGTTGCGCGACCGGGCCGGCGGCGAGCTCTTCTCGACGGATCATCTGGGGGCGCTGCTGCCGGCGGCGTTTGCGTATCCGGAGCGGGCCGCGGGGCTGCTCGCCATCTCCCTGTCGAGCGACGCGCTCGATTATTTCATGTTGTTCAGACGCGAGCGCAGGCATGAAATACGCTGGGGCGGCCAGCCGGACCCGGTCGCGGCGTCCGCCGATCCCGCCGTTCCCACCGAGCCGCGCAAGAGCTTTGCAGCGGTCAGTGAATTGGTCCGCGACCACTCGAGCCCGTTCACCGACGCCGAACGGCACGTGGCGCGCGCGATCCGTGCGGCGTTCGCCGCCGTGGTCAAGCGGGGCCCGGCAAACGCCGACCCGGAGCGGCAGCGTTCCACCGAGCGCCAGGAAGTGCTCATCGCGGAACTCAATCATCGGGTGCGCAACGTGCTCGCCTTGATCCGCGGTTTGATCAGCCAGACCCAGGGGCAGAACGTCGACGTCGCGAGCTACGTCGAGTCGTTGAACGGGCGTGTGCAGGCGCTGGCACGTGCACATGACCGGGTCACGCGCCAGAACTGGGGGCCGGGTCCGCTGGAGGCCATCTTCGAGGACGAAATCGCGGCCTACGTCCCCACCCAGCGCGAGCGCTTCACGATCTCCGGGCCGTCGGTGCAGTTGCAGCCGCAGGCCTTCTCGACGGTGTCGCTCATCGTGCACGAGCTGGTGACGAATTCCTGCAAACACGGCGCCCTGTCCGACTCCGGGCGGGTGGCGGTGGCTTTCGAGCTGCGCGTCGACGAAGGGCTGTATCTGCACTGGCGGGAGGTGGATGGTCCGCAGGTCAAGACGCCCACCCGGCGCGGCTTCGGCTCCGTGATCCTGGAGCGGATGGTGCCGTTCGATCTGCAGGGATGGGCAGCGCTGCACTACAGACCGACGGGACTGGAGGCGGATTTTTTCATCCCGCTGCGCCACATCGCTGCGGTCGTGACGGCGGACGTCGCGGCAGACCCCGCGGCGACGGGCCCCGCGGCCGGTTCTTTCCCTGCCGATCCCGCCGATCCGCGACCCCTGGCAGGGCGGACGGTCCTGTTGCTGGAGGACAATCTCATCGTCTCCCTCGAGGCCGAGGACCTGCTGCGCGGCCTCGGTGCCCGCGTCGTCTGGACGGCGTCCACCATCGCCACGGCGAGCGCCATCCTGGAACGCCAGCGGCCGGACTTCGCCATGCTCGACATCAGTCTGGGGGCGGAAACGAGCCTGGAGTTTTCGCTCGCGGTCGAGGCTGCGAACGTGCCCTTCATCTTCGCCTCGGGCTACGGCGAGGCGGTGGCGCCCGGGGCGCTGCGCGACCCGGCATTGACGGTGACCAAACCGTATGATCGGGACACGCTGCGGCAGGTGGTGGCGCGGGCGTTGGCGGCGTCCCCGTACGCGGTACCGGCGTCCGCGGCAGCCCTCCTGGAATAGGGGTTCGAGCGGGCCGCAAATGCCTTTACACTACGTCGATGAAAATCCCCAAGGGTCTACAACCGCTGGTGGACGACGGCATGGTCGATGCCGTCGTGCGCAGCCTCAAGAGCGGCAAGGAAGCGTCGGTGTACATCGTCGACTGCGGCGGCAGGTTGTGCTGCGCGAAGGTGTACAAGGAGGCGCAGCAGCGCGGCTTCCACAAGCTCGCGCAGTACCAGGAAGGGCGCAAGTCCCGTAACAGCCGCGACGCGCGGGCGATGGGGCGTGGCGGCCGTCACGGTCGTCGGGTGCAGGAGGCGGAATGGAAGAACGCGGAGGTGG
>CAZZYJ010000337.1:0-3546 GCA_964658215.1 uncultured Steroidobacteraceae bacterium
CGTGGCCGACCCTCCCGGAGTGTAGACCGGCGGATCGAGCAGCACGGTGTACTCCCGCATGAGGCGCCCGCGGGCCCAGTTCACCTCGACCAGGAAGGTCACGAACGGCTCCGGAATGGCATCGCTCGAGTGCACCAGCAGGGCGTCGCGACCGTCCTTGGACTTGCCCACTTTGAACGTCAAGGTCGACAGGAAGGCCGGACGATCGATGCCGTAACGCGAAAAGGCCTCGCGGCCCGCGAGCGAGGCGTGCAGCGCCGTCAACTCCTCGGGAGCGGCCGCCAGCAGATCGATCTCGGCGCTCATCGGCTCGTTCAGCGCGGAATTCAAATGAATCTCGCCGAGACCCAGCGGCCAGGCCAGAGACGGCGCCAGGCCACACGCCAGCAGCATCAGACGAGGCAACGTCACTGACATTTTTTCTCCCAGAATTCGGGTGGGCAAGCGGATGGATTTCATTGTGCGCTGGGAACGTGGAAGCGACTGCTCACTTGCCTTTACATAACCGGGTGACTATATCTCACGGTGTACTATTTACCAAAATCTGGGCCACCGAAACTGCGTTATGAGCCGCACATTTTCGAACATTATCGGCCACCACCCAAAGATTCAGCGCGCGCGCGCGGGTGGGGTCGGCGCGCAGGCGTCCGACGTAGATCTTGTCCGGCGCCTGCGCGAGGGTGGCCGGCGTCGGCAGGTCCGCGGCAGGTGCCGAGGCTGCGAACGACAGCCCGCCGGCCCGCTGCAGCGCCGCCGCCGCGGCCGCCACGTCCACCTCGCGCATGAAGGATGCATGCACGGCGAGACTGTGCCCGAAGAACACCGGCACGCGCACGGCGGTTGCGTTGATGGCGAGCTGCGGCAGCGCGAGCACGCGGCGCGTCTCCTCCCAGAGACGACGCTCTTCGCGCGAGGCGCCGTCGGCGTCGAGGGCGTCGACCTGGGGAATGACGTTGAAGGCGATCTGCCGGCCGAACGCCCGGCCGCGTGCCTTGCGGCCGCTCAGCATGGCCACCGTCTCGCCGGCCAGTTCGTCCACCGCCGCACGCCCGCTGCCGGACACCGCCTGATAGGTGGCGACCTCGACGCGCTCCAGACCGGCCAGCGCATGCAGTGGCGCGAGCACCGTGGCGAGCGCGACGCTCGCGCTGCCGGGCAGCGCGATCAAACCGTGCCGGCCGATCCCGCGCAGCTCGCCGGGGTTCACATCGGCCACCAGGAGCGGCACGTCGCTGCGGCCGCGAAACGCCGCCGAGCCATCGATGACCCACGCATGGGCTGCCGCCGCCTCGGCGTAGCGCTCCGCCAGCGCCTCCCGGCCGCAGAAGAACACGAGATCGGCGCGGCGGAAATCGAACGCGGCGACGTCGCCGATCTTCACATCCCAGCCCCGTCCGCGCTCCCTGGGCGCGGTCTCGGCGTCGCCCTCCTCCTGCGACACGGGGCGTCCGACATGGCGGGCGTCGTCGAGCACGTGCAGTTCCGCGTGGCCCACCTTGCGCGCGCGCAGTTCGTCGAGCAGCGCTTCGCCGATGAGGCTCGAGGCGCCCACCACGGCGATGCGCGGCAGCGGGGGATGGGCGCTCATGAACGCGTACCCGTGATCACCGGCGTCGAGCGGACGACATCCGCGCACTGCGCGCGGTGGCGCAGGTAATGGTCCATGAGCACCAGCGCCATCATGGCCTCCGCGATGGGGGTCGCGCGGATGCCGACGCAGGGATCGTGACGGCCCGTCGTGCTCACCGTCGCCGCCCCGCCCGCGACGTCGATGGTGTCGCCCGGCAGCGTGATGCTCGAGGTGGGCTTGAGGGCGAGGCTCACCACGATGTCCTGTCCCGAGGAGATGCCGCCGAGCACGCCGCCCGCGTTGTTGGTCTTGAATCCCGCCGGGGTCAGCTCGTCGCGGTGTTCGGAACCGCGCTGGGTCACCGCGCCGAATCCGGCGCCGATCTCCACGCCCTTGACCGCGTTGATGCCCATCATCGCCGCGGCGAGATCGGCATCCAGCCGGTCGAACACCGGCTCGCCGAGCCCGGGCGGCACGCCCGTGGCGGTCACCGTCACGCGTGCGCCGATCGAGTTGCCCGCCTCGCGCAGAGCGCGGATGAAATCCTCCAGCTCCTTCACGCGGTCCGGATCCGGACAGAAGAACGGGTTGTCGTAAGCACTCGCGGGCGATTTCGGTTCGAGGACCAGCGGCCCCATCTGGGCGAGATAGCCCTGGATGCGGATGCCGAGCCGCTCGTTCAGGAATTTCCGGGCGATGGCTCCCGCCGCCACCCGCATCACGGTCTCGCGCGCCGACGAGCGGCCGCCGCCACGGTAATCGCGCACACCGTATTTTTGCTGGTAGGTGTAGTCGGCGTGGCCGGGCCGGAAACGGTCCTTGATCTTTTCATAGTCGCGCGAGCGCTGGTCCTCGTTCTGCACCAGCAGGCCGATGGAGGTGCCGGTGGTTCTGCCCTCGAAGACGCCGGACAGGATGCGCACGGTGTCAGGCTCGCGGCGCTGGCTGGTGAATTGCGACGTGCCGGAGCGGCGGCGCTCGACGTCGGCCTGCAGGTCCGCTTCGCTCAACGCCAGACCCGGCGGGCAGCCGTCCACAACGCAGCCGAGCGCCGGTCCGTGACTTTCGCCGAAGCTCGTCACGGTGAACGCACGGCCCCATGTATTTCCCGCCATAGCTACTCTCCCGGCCGGGCGGCACCACCGAGGTCCGCCGCCCGCAATACGAATACACCGCCCCCGCCCATCGCGATGTCGGGCCACAGAAAGGGCAACCTCGGAAACGCCTTCTGCAACGCCCGCTCGGTGTTGCCGACTTCCACGACCAGAATGCCGTCGTCGGCCAGATGCGTGCGCGCAGCCGCGAAGATCGCCCGCACCGAGTCCAGGCCATCGACTCCCGAGGCGAGGCCCAGCGCGGGCTCGTGGCGGTACTCGGGCGGCAGACGGCGCATCTCCGCGCGGCCGACGTAGGGCGGGTTGCTGACGATGATATCGTAACGGCGGCCCTGGACGGCGGCGAAATGATCGGATCGCAGCACTCGTACCCGCGCGCCCAGGCCGAGTACACGCACGTTGCGGCGGCACACGCGCAGCGCGGCGCTCGAGATGTCCACGGCATCGACCCGGGCGCGCGGGAACGCCTTCGCGCAGGCCAGCGCGATGGCCCCGGACCCCGTGCCCACGTCGAGGATGCGCCGCACGCCGCCGGGGCGGGCCCACGGCACGAAACGCTGGAGGATGAGTTCCGCGATGGGCGAGCGCGGCACCAGCACGCGTTCGTCCACGTACAACTCGAGCCCGGCGAAGACCGCGCGATGGGTGAGGTAGGCGAGCGGCACGCGGCGCGCGATGCGCCGGCGCAGCAGTTCGTCGATGCGGGCCGCGCGGCGCGCCGTGAGCGGCCGGTCGTAGGCCGCGGCGCCCTCGCTGTGCGCGAGGCGTGCCACGTAGAAGACGAGTTCCGCCGCCTCGTCGCGCGCGTTGTCCGTGCCGTGCCCGAAATGCACGCGCGCGCGGCGCAGCGCCCGCGCGCAA
>CAZZYJ010000338.1:0-3530 GCA_964658215.1 uncultured Steroidobacteraceae bacterium
AGCCACCGCATTGCCGAGCAAGGTGTCGACCGCGAGCGGCAGGTGTGGGCCGTGTTGCTCGGTGGCACCGACGGGAATGATCACGGCATTCATCGTGGCGGTCGTATCGCGCGCCTCGTACCAGGTCATCTCCTCCCAGCGTCTGGGAAAGCCGCTACCACCGAGTTCTTGTGCAAGCGCGAGCAGGCTGTCCGCGAGCGGAAAATGATCCATGAATTAGTTCCTGAGGTGTGGGCCGCTACCAGACGCGGCGGGTCTTTTGAGGCAGCAGTTCCAGCGCAGCGATGGCCATGATGCCTGCCCCACCCGTGATCCATATCCGCGCGTCCGGGCAGTAATCGCTGATCAGTTCACGGCACACTCCGCAGGGCGCGATAATGCGTAACTGGCCGGCAGGCTTGATCTGCACCGAGACCACGGACTCGATATCCAGAGCACTGCCGGGGGCGGCGCCGGCGCGCGCCGTGCCGAGCGCCACGCCTTCGGCACAGATCGAACTGCGACGGCACGAGCCCTCCATGTGGACGCCCGTATATACGACACCGTCACGGGTGCGAAGCGCGGTGGCCACTTCATGGCGCCCGTGCACCCACACCCGCTTCAACAGGGTCTGCGCGACCTCCAGAAGGGCGACATCGGCCGCCATCATGGTGGGCGGCGGCAGTACCGGGACTGCAGCAATACCCGTCACGACAGCTTCAAAATTTTCGCCATGTTGCCGCCCTCGACGAGCGCGCGGTCTTGCTCGTCTGGAATGGCCTTGGCTATTTTCAGGCGCTCGAGATCGAAATCCGATCCCGGCCATTCGCTTCCCAGCAGGATCTTGTGCGCCCCAAGTCGGGCGTATGCGCGTCGCACGTCGCTCACCAACGTTGCCGACGTTTCGAGATATATGTGCGGCTGGCGTTCAGCCACGATGATGGCCTCGGGAACGTTCCAGACGGCGCCCATGTGGGCGATGATGGTCGGTACGCTGGGATGATTGCGCGCGATCTCCTCGATGGCCAACGGCGCGCAGAAGGCATCGTCCAGGGCATTGATGAGGATGGGCAGTCCCAGTCGGGCACACGCCTCGAACACCGGGTCGAGCAATCCATGGTCTGCCACGTGATAGCCGTGAAGGCTCGGATGCAGCTTGAGCCCCGACAGGCCGGCGGCCGCAATACGTTCGATCTCCTCGATGACGTCATCGTCCTGCGGCCTGACCTGACCAAACCCGAACAGGCGGGTGGGAAACTGCCCGACCAGCCGGATGATGAAATCATTTTCGATGCGCTGTGCCAGCGAACACACCATCGCCATGTCCACCCCCGCCGCGTCCATGCGATCGAGGATGCGTCGCGGATCGAATGGCAGCTGTGGTGGCACCGGTTGGCCGGGTCGTACACCGGTCAGATAATCGGAGCGTCCGCGCACTTCCTGCGTGGTGTTGTAGGCGTCGATGATCATCAAAAAATGTCCATGTATTCTTTCACTTCCCAGTCGGTGACGCTGGTTTCATAGCGATGCACCTCGGCGCGTTTGACGCGAAGATAATAGTCTACGAACTCCTCGCCGAAGGCTTGGCGCAACAAGGTGCCGGCCGACAATACGTCGAGCGCCGCACTCAGGCTGCCCGGCAGCAGGGTCGCGACGGCATCGTACGGCGCGTCCACCGGCGGCGGAGGCTCGAATCCGCTCTCGATGCCCTGCAACCCCGTCAGCAGTTGCGATGCCACGTACAGATAAGGATTGGCGGCCGGTTCGCCGAGACGATTCTCGATGCGTGTTGCACCCGGGTTGGCCGCTCCGCCCACCACCCGTAACATCGCACCCCGGTTGTCGCTGCCCCAGGCAATACGATCCGGCGCAAGCGAATGAGCGCGATACCGCTTGTAGCCGTTGATGGTCGGCGTCGTGAATGCCACCGCTTCCCCCGCCCCGGCCAGAAGTCCCGCCAGATAGTGTCGGCCCAAGGGCGACAACAGCTCCGTGGACGCGGCGGGCGCGAAAAGGTTGTGGCCCTGCAGGTCTTCGAGCGACTGATGCAGGTGCCAGCCGCTCGAAGCGGCGGCCGGGAACGCAGGACGGCACATGAAGGTCGCGTGAAAGCCGTGACGCTGGCAGATTTGTTTGACGGCGCTGCGAAACAGGACCATGTCGTCCGCCGATTTCATGCCCCGCGCCGGCCGGAACACGAACTCCACCTGGCTCGGCCCGAACTCGAGTTCGACCGAATGCAGGTCCAGTCCGAGCGACACGCAGTGCCGCCGCAGGATGTCGACGATCGGCTCGATCCGATCGAGCCGGATTTCTGTCAGATGGTTGTAGCCTTGATGGATCAATTCCACTCGTGGCGGGCTGCCCGGTTGACCACCGTCTTCGAGTCCCAGCCGTGGGTCGACCAGTCGTAGAACGTGAAACTCGATCTCCAATCCCGTCACCAGCTCGCGGCCGCCCGCATTGAGCTTCGCCAGCGCCCGACGTAGCAGGTGCCGCGGCGCAAGGTCTACGGGTGTACCGTCTGGATAATAGATGTCGCACAGCATCCATCCCGTCGCCTCGAGCCAGGGGAGCCTGCGAAACGTGGTGGGGTCCGGAACCATGACCATGTCACCGGCGCCTTGCAGCTGTCTCAGACCGATGCCCGCCCCCGGCGCAAACACCGGCACGACGGTGCGATGCGAGGAGTCCTTGAACAACAGGCTGGAGGTGATGGGGCAGCCGTCCACGAGCGCGCCGTGCACGGCGCCCGGCAGCAGCGCCTTGCCGCGCAATATCCCGTGCAAATCTGGAAAAGAAAGGCGCACGAGATCGATGCCGTCCGCGTCGATGCTGCGCAATACCTCGGCGGCGGCCTGTCTCTGCAGCTCTGTCCAAAGACCGTGTCGCTCGATAAAAGCCATGTATCGATCTTTGGCGCTGGAAGAATCCAAGTCAAGAAAAAATATTCGATATAAGAAAAATCTTTTCTTGGTCGGCGAGACATGCGACGCTGCGGACATGCCACGCCCCGCCACTTCGCGTTACTCCCCCGTCGGCATCACGGCCTTGGCCTACCTACCCGCCGTAATTGCCATGATGACGGTCGGAGTACTGGTGCCGTTCATCGATCGGCTCTGCGGCGAACTGACCGCAAGCGGTTCGCAGATCGGCTTCGCCATTGCGCTGTTCTCGGTGCCTTCGGCGGTGCTGGCGACGATGGGGGGCGGCCTCATCGACGCCTACGGTTTGCGGCGTTCCATGCTGCTCGCGGCCGGCACCTCTGCCGTCGGCAGCGCGATTGCAAGCCTCGCGCATTCGCTGCTGGTGCTCGACGTCGCTATGCTGGTCGCAGGCTTGGGGTTCGGCGCACTGTGCGTGACGTTACCCTGCACGATCATCGCCGCTTTGCAGGAGGGGGCACGAGTTCGTGCCATGTCCTTCGCGTCCACCTTCGCGCCGATGGGATACGCCGCGGGCTTGCTGCTGGCCGTACCGTTCGCCACCGGCGGCGCATGGCGCGTGGCCCTACTGACGCATGCAGCGCTCATGACGCTCGCGCTGACCGG
>CAZZYJ010000339.1:0-3502 GCA_964658215.1 uncultured Steroidobacteraceae bacterium
CGCCATCGCCTGGGCGATGGGCGTGCGCATGTCGGGCGCACCCATCTGCGCGAGCAACGAGCCGTCGGCATACTCGACGAACGAATGCACCAGGCTCTGCGGGTGCACCACCACGTCGACCTGCGCCTCGGGCAGCCCGAACAGCAACGTCGCCTCGATCACCTCCAGGCCCTTGTTCATGAGCGTCGCCGAGTCGACGGAGATCTTGCGGCCCATCTTCCATTTCGGATGCGCGCAGGCTTCGTCCGGCGTGACGTGCGCCAGCCGCTCCACCGGCGTGATCCGGAACGGCCCGCCGGAGGCCGTCAGGATGACGCGGGTCACGCCGCGCGCCGCGTCGCCGGGCAGATAGCCCGCGGGCATGCATTGGAAGATGGCGTTGTGCTCGCTGTCGATGGGGATGAGCTGCGCGCCCGCACTCCTGACTTCTTCCATCAGCAACCGGCCGGCCATCACCAACGCTTCCTTGTTGGCGAGCAGCACCCGCTTGGCCGCGCGCACCGCCGCCAGGGTCGGCAGCAGACCCGCCGCGCCGACGATGGCCGCCATCACCATCTGCACGTTGTCGCCCGCCACGGCGGCCGCCAACGCCTGGGCGCCGCTCTCCACCCGGGTGGCCGAACCGCACGCCCGCAGCGCGGCGCGTGCCTGTGCGGCGGCCTCGGCATCCACCAGCACCACCACGTCGGGTGCGAACCGCCGGGCTTGTTCGACCACCGACTGCCAGCTGCCGTAGGCGCCGAGCACGGCGACGCGAAAACGCTCCGGGTGCAGGGCCACCACGCTCAGCGTACTTCTGCCGATGCTGCCCGTGCTGCCGAGGATGGCCACGCCCTGCGGGCCAGCCTGCACGCCGGTCATTTCATCACCCCGCTGCCGAACAGGCCCAGAGCGTAGAGCGGAGCGGCCGCGGTGATGCTGTCGAGCCGATCGAGCAGACCGCCGTGTCCCGGCAGCAGCGTGCCGCTGTCCTTGAGACCCGCCGCGCGCTTGAACATGCTCTCGGTGAGGTCGCCGACCACGCTGAACACGCCGACGAGACAGCCGAAGGCGACCACCGGCAGTACCGGCAGATCGAAATGGGCCGCGCCGATGCCGGCCACGAGCGCGACCGTCGCCAGACCGCCGAGCGCGCCCTCCCAGGTCTTGCCGGGACTCACGCGCGGCGCGAGCTTGTGCCGTCCCCACGCGCGACCGACGAAATAGGCGCCCACGTCCGCCGCCACCACCAGCAGGATCAGCCACAGCACCCGGTCCGTACCCCGCCCCAGGCCCTGCTGCGTGACGTCGATGCGCGCCAGCGCGACGAACGCGGGCACCAGCACCGGCACACCGCACAGGAGCACCGGCAGGCGACCGTGACGCGTGGGCGCGAACGTCAGCCAGACGAGCGCGGCCGCCCACCACAGGCAGGCCGCGCCCAACAGGAACAGCAGGTGGGCGGGAGCCGCCGTCCACAGCCAGCTCGAATAGAGCAGCAGCGCCATGGCCGCCGCATAGGCGCATCGCGCGTCGAGCGCCGCCCAGCCACCGAAGGCCGCCCATTCCCATGCGGCCGCGGTCACCAGTGCCCCGAACGCGAACACGACGCCCCGCGGCGGCAGCATGAACAGCGCGAGCAGCAGCAACGCGCTCAATCCCAGCGCGGTGACGATGCGGACCTTAAGCATCGGCCTTCGCGGCCACCTGTGCCGAGGTGAGTCCGAAACGCCGCTCGCGCCGGCCGAAGAATTCGATCGCGGCCGTGAAGTGCGCGGTGCTGAATTCGGGCCAGAGCACGTCGGTGAAATACATTTCGGTGTAGGCAAGATTCCACAGCAGGAAATTACTGATGCGCGTTTCGCCGCCCGTGCGGATGAGAAGATCGGGGTCGGGGACCCCGGCGAGCGCGAGACGGGCGGCGACGTGCTCCTCGCGGATGTCCGCCGCCGCCAGAACGCCGGACGCGGCATCCGCGGCCAGCGACCGGCACGCCTGAACCATGTCCCAGCGGCCGCCGTACGCGAGCGCGACCAGCAGTTCGAGGCCGCCATTGCCGCCCGTCAGGGTCTCCGCCTCGTGCATGCGCGCGAGCAGATCCCGACCGAGCAGTTCGCGATCGCCGATGAAACGCAGGCGGACCTGGTTGCGATGCAGGTCGGCGACCTCGCGCGCCAGCGCATCCAGGAACAGATTCATCAGCATGCCGACCTCGTCCGGCGGACGCCGCCAGTTCTCGCTGCTGAACGCGAACAGGGTGAGCTGGCGCACCTGGTGCCGGGTGCACTCCTCGACGACACGGCGCACGATCTTCATGCTGGCGCGATGGCCGGCGGCGCGCGGCAGACCGCGCGCGCGCGCCCAACGACCGTTGCCGTCCATGATGATTGCGACGTGCATCGATCAGACCTGCATCAATTCCTTTTCCTTGTCCGCCATCGCATGGTCGATTTCCGCCACGTGCTTGTCGGTCAATTTCTGCACGTCGTCCTGGGCGCGCCGATCGTCGTCCTGGGCGATCAGCTTCTCCTTGAGCATCTCCTTCAACTCGTTCATCACCTCGCGGCGCACGTTGCGCACCGCCACGCGGGCGCCCTCGGCCTCGGAACGCACCACTTTGGTGATGTCGCGGCGGCGCTCCTCGGTCAGCGCCGGCATCGCGATCCGGATCAGGGTGCCGGCCGTGTTCGGCGTCAGTCCGAGATCGGACTTGTAGATGGCCTTTTCGATGATGGGCACCATGGCCTTCTCCCACGGCGTCACGGTCAGCGTGCGTGCATCCTCGCTGGCGACGCTCGCCACCTGGTTCAAGGGCATCTCCGAGCCGTAGTAATCGACCTTGATGTGTTCGATGAGGCTGGTGTGCGCGCGGCCGGTGCGCAGCTTCTTCAACTGGTCCTTGAACGTCGAAACGCATTTCGCCATGCGCACCGTCGCGTCTTTCTTGATGTCGTCGAGCATGAATGTCTCCTAGGGCTCGGCCGAGACCGTCGTGCCGACGTCTTCGCCTTGCACGATGCGTAGCAGATCGCCGGTGTTGAACAGGTTGAACACCTGCAGCGGCAGATTGTTTTCCCGACACATCACGATGGCGGTGGCATCCATGACGTTCAAGCGGTCGTCGAGAACCTTGTCGTAGGTCAGATGGGCGTAGCGCTTGGCGTGCGGGTTCTTCATCGGGTCGGAGTCGTAGATGCCGTTCACCTTGGTGGCCTTGAGCAGCACCTCGGCGTTGATTTCGATGGCGCGCAGGCTGGCCGCGGTGTCCGTGGTAAAGAACGGATTGCCAGTGCCGGCACCGAAAATGACCACGCGACCCTTCTCCAGATGGCGTACCGCGCGACGGCGGATGTAGTCCTCGCACACCTCGTTGATGCGCAGGGCCGACATGACGCGCGCGTAGACGCCGAGACTCTCGAGCGCATCCTGCATCGCGAGGGCGTTGATCACCGTGGCGAGCATGCCCATGTGGTCGCCCGTGACCCGGTCCATGCCGGCGCGGGCGAGGCCCGCGCCGCGAAAG
>CAZZYJ010000340.1:0-3500 GCA_964658215.1 uncultured Steroidobacteraceae bacterium
AGGCGGCGGCACCGGTTTTCCACATCACGCCGAAGCCGAGGTCATGCGCCGCCAGAAACAGATGCTCGGTGGCGGCGGCCACGGCCACGACCTGTTCGAGCTCGGGCACCTTGGTCTGCGCGCGGCGCACCGTGCAGCCCACCACCACTACACAGGGCGAGCGCAGTATCTTCTGGCGCTCGCCGGCGAGCTGCTCCGGCGTCATGTCGGGCAGGCGCGCCCGTTTCGCGCCGGCGGCGGCCGTCGCGAAGCGCTCCTTGAGCTCGGCTTCGAGCACCACGAACGTCCAGGGCCGCAGCCGGCCATGGTCCGGCGCGCGCCCGGCGGCATCGAGAATACGCGCCAGTTGCGCCGGGTCGGGACCGGGCTCGGTCAGCCGGCCGGCCGAGGAACGCGTCTGAATGGCAGCGAATAATTCCATCGTCGTTGACTCACTATCAGATAGGCACCGGGGATTGGTCCATTTCGGCTATGCTTTGCGCCTTCCGAATTATACCTGTTGCATCTTAAGGAGCTTTCAATGATCCGTATTGTTTCGGCATCAATAGCTGCGCTGCTGGGCGCAAGCGCGTTTACAGCGAGTGTCGCGGCGCCGGTCACCTACGTTCTCGACCCCCACCATACCTACCCGAGCTTCGCGGCCGACCACATGGGCGGGCTGTCGGTGTGGCGCGGCAAGTTCACCGATACGTCGGGCAAGGTCGTCTACGACAAGGATGCAAAGGCAGGGACCATCGACGTCACCGTCAAAATGGACTCCATCGACTTCGGCATGGCCAAGATGGACGAACACGCCAAGGGGGCGGATATATTCGACGCCGCCAAGTACCCGACCGCGACCTACACCGGTAAATTCACGAAATTCAACGGCGCGACGCCGACGGAAGCCGAGGGCACCTTCACGATGCACGGCGTGACCAAGCCACTCACGCTCAAGATCGATTCGTTCGCCTGCAAGATCAATCCGATGAGCAAGAAGGAAGTGTGCGGCGCGGATGCGAGCGCGAGCCTCAATCGGGCGGATTACGGCGTCAATTTCGGCGAGCAGTTCGGTTTCAAGATGGACACCAAGCTCGAGATCCAGGTCGAGGGCAGCCCGGCGGGCTGAGCGCGCAGCGACGTCGGCGCGCGGGCGCCGGCGCGGTCGACCTCGAGGCCCGGCGCAAGGGAATGCGCCGGGCTTTTTGGTGTGGGGTATTCAGGAAACCCAGGCAACGGCTTACTGTGTATATATACAGTTCGCGTGCGATGTGGTACGTTATCCGCCCGTTTACCGCACACCGGTGTCAGCATGGCCACGGATAAAAAGGCATCGAAAGTCGCGCGCGCCCGGCGTGGAAACCCGCGACGTACGGCCCGCGGTGGGCAATGCGATGACATGACCCTGCCTACCGCGTTGTACGAGGCCATCGAGGTCGAGCGCGCGAACTTGTCGAGGGCCGCCTCGTTGCTCGCCTGCATGAGCCTGTCGTTGGAACTGGAAGTCGACCGCACCACCGGACCCTACTATCCCGATCTCACCGAGATGGCGCACGACATGGTCAGGCGGTCGATCAACGGCCTCGATTCGCTCGCCCTGCAACAGGCAATGTCGCGCAACTCGGTGAAGGAAGACTTCGGCCCACAGCCGGGCGCGCCCCTGCCGCTGCAGGCGTGCGCACATGGGTTTTCATCGTCGCGATCACTGGCGCATTCACCGGCGCGTCTACGGGCGCATTCACGACCCTGGGCGGCCCCGAACCCGGTCTCAGGGCCGTCTCAGCAGGAAAAGTCCGTAGCGGTAAACGGGTTCGATCCACGCCTCCACGCGCAAGAATCCCGCACGCTGCAGTAACGCGAGCAGTTCGTCGGGATCGAACTTCCACATCACCTCGGCATCGATTCGCTCACCCGCCTCGAGGCACAGCGTGAAATCGAGACGCGCCAGGGTCACGGACTGCCGCACCTGGCTCTCGATCGACACCTCGTTTTTGCGCAGGCCGGGTCGGTACGCGGAGCGATAACGAAAATTCTCCATCACGAAATCGCCCGCGTAACGATGATTCAGATGCGAGAGCATATTGAGCGTGGAGCGCGGTCCGTAGCCGGCCGAATCGTTGTAGGCCGCGTCGATCACGGCGGGATCCTTGTCGAGGTCGGCGCCGAGCAGCAGGAAATCACCCGACGCGCCGCCTCTGAATAATTCGCCGAGCAGTGCCTCCATTTCAGAAATCTCCATATTGCCGAGTGAGCTGCCGAGGAACAGGAACAGCCGGGGCGACGCGCTCGCCGGCAGGACACGAAGGCCGTTTTCATAGGTCGTGCCGAGGCAGTGTACGTAGAGGCCGGCATGATCGGCGATCAGGCGATGCGCGGTGTCGACCAGCGTTTGCGTATCGACGTCGATGGGATGAAAGTCGCAGCGCAGGCCCCGCGCGGCGTATTCGGCAAGGAGGAGCCGGGACTTCTGCGCGGTGCCGGTGCCGAGTTCGACCAGCGCGGGAAAGCCGCAGCGGCCGAGGATCTCGGCCGCGTGGGCCCGCAACAGACCCGCCTCGACGCGGCGCAGGTAGTACTCCGGGGTACCGCATTGACGCTCGAACAGCGCGGTGCCGGTCGTGTCGTACACATACACCGCCTCGATCTTCTTCGGTGTCCTGCGCAGCTTCGCGACCACGTTCGGACCGTCGTTCGCCAGCGGATCGAGCGAGGATGCGACGAGAAAACGCACACGCTCGTCGTCCGGGCCGGCCGCCGCCGGCAGGGTCGCACGCACCGCCGCTACCGGAAGATCAGCGTATCGAGTTCGTGGAACATGGTCCGGTACAGATCGAGGTACGCCTGTGCCCCCTGCCTCACGAGGTGCCCCTGCCCCGGCAGCACGTCGAGATAGCGGCTGACGCAACGTCGCGCATTGTTGATGTGGTCCGGCTCGTGTACGAAATGCGCCCGCATGTATTCGAACTCCGGTCCCTGCGCCGAGAAGCCGTATTGCGGAAACTTGAGGAAGATTTCGTGCCATGCCATGAACTCCTTCACGCTCGTGACCTCCGATGCGGTGTGAACGCCGAGCGAGAACGCGGGCGGCGATTCGCGATACCAGGAAAATAATGCCTCGCCCAGCCGGCTTGCCGAGCAGCAGGCGTTGTCGACCGTCTCCACCTCGTCGGCGCTCAAGCCGAGATGGGCCGTGAAGTTACGCGCGAGTTCCACATGCGACACCGATTCGCGCAGACCGTATTCGTCCACCGCAGCGTCCAGCACGTAGGCGCCGATTTCATGACCCTTGAGCGGCATGCTCGGCAGCACCTGATCCGACAACCGCCCCGACAAGATGGCGATGCCGCCGATGGTATGGCGGTTGAAGGCCGCCAAGCTTGCGAAGAAGAGCAGCAGTTCGGACCGGCGCAGTGCGCGCGTCGCCAGGTGACGGTTGAAGGCCGCGAGGGTCGCGAGTGCCGGGTGCTCGAAGCACTGCTCGTAAATCGCATCGCCGGCAGTGTCATCGCCGGCAGTAGATC
>CAZZYJ010000341.1:0-3493 GCA_964658215.1 uncultured Steroidobacteraceae bacterium
TTGCCCGAAGCGGTCAGGATGGCGAGGGGCGAGGAGCCAAAGGTGACGGCGACACCGACACTTGCCAGTGAACTCGGATACTGAAGGTCCTGCAACGTCAGCTGCAGCGCCTGCGCCGTTGGATTGGAGACGGTGGTCGCCGCCTTCATCGAGCCGACCGGCACCGTTTCGAAGAATACCGCGGTGTTGGACGGATCGGTGATGTTCACGCCGTAGAGACCGGCGCCCGCCCCGCCGGCGACAGCGCCAACGACCAGGGTGTAGACCGTACCCGCGGACAGCGTCAATTGGTTGGTGCCGGCGCTCAATTGCCCCACGGCGACGCTGCCTTGGGCGATTCCGCCGGAAAGGGCGGACAGCGCAACGGGGAACCCGTCGTCCACGAGGGTGATCGTATAGGTACCCGACGTCGTCGCGGTGAAATTTGTCTGCAGCACCGACGTCGACGTGCTCGAGGCCGAGGAAGGCGTTTCGATGTTGCCGGAGAACGAATAGGCCGCCACGCACTTGCGCGGCGTCGCATCGGCATCCCGGGTGACGCACGCACCGAAACTTCCCACCGCCACGGTGGCCCCCGTTGCCGAGACCGGGGTACCGATCACCCGCAGCACGTAGCTGCCAACGGCCGCAGGGATCGAAACACTGGCGGTGTGGGTGGAGGGGTCCGCCGTCGCCGAGCCCACCAATGAGTCGCTCAGCGTTACCGCCACCTGTAGCGACGAGAAGGCCGCCGGTTGCTGCAGGTCCGTCAGCGTGACGGTAAGCGCTTCGGCTGTGGTCGTGGTGAAGGGGAATTCAGAGGCCGGCGCGGCGCCCGTCGCTGCGACCAGTTTCGTGTTGTTCAACAGCACGTCGGCACGCGCCACACCGCACAGCAGCGCGAAAAGGGCAACCGCCAGTAGGGAGATCTTCGAAGTGGACTTGTACATGATTTTTCTACGACTTTGGAGGGGTGTTGAGGGGCGGTAATTTCGCGAGCCTGTCGAGCGTGGCCCTGGCTTCGTCCATGCCCAAGAAGTTTTTTCCGGATTTCAAGGATTGCGAAAGATTGCTGCGCGCCGCATCGTCCTGGCCGACCGAGGCCTGCGCCATGCCGAGGTGATATAGCGCAATGGGTGCTTCCGGAACCTTGACGAGTACGCTCTGCAGCACCGCTACCGCGGCCGCCGACTCGCCCCGCTTGTAGAGAACCCAGCCGTAGGTGTCGAGGAAATCCGGATTTGGCGAAACGGAAAAGCGTTGCGATAATTCCTTGGCGCGATCGAGACTCGCTTTGTCCTGTCGATGAGTCACGAGCAGCATCGCCAGATTGTTGGCCGCCACCTCCGACTGCGGGTTCTTGCGCAGCGTGGCCTCGTACCACTGCATGGCTTCGTCCACCTTGCCGAGTCCTTCGTCATCGTGCGCGAGTTCCAATTGCAACGGCTCGGCGTCCTTCACCCTGGGGATGGCCGCGGTGAGCGTCGCCATCGCCGCTGCGTCGTCGTGGCCCGCATGCTGTGCGCGTGCGAGATTCCGGTAGGGCAGCCACCATGCTGGGTCACGGAGGGATGCCCCTCGAAACGCCGCTTCTGCATCGTTGAAGCGCTGGGCGCTCAGCAACAGCTCGCCCTTGAGGTTCAGCGCCGTCGGCAGGGTGGGGACGCGGGTGGCGGCATCGTCCAACAGTTGCAACGCCTCCGGCACCCGTCCCTCACGGGCGAGCAAAACCGCCGACGCCTGCACCGGCTCCGTCGCGTCCGGCTGCACTTCCAGGGCTTTCGCATAGAATCGCAGCGCGTCGTCAGGGTGCTTGGTGAATTCGGCCACCGACCCCTCGTAGAAATAGCCGACGGCCGCTTTTGGTTGCATCGCGACCATGGCATCCGCCGCCGCCTTGGCGCAGGCGAAATCCTGGGTCGCGGCGCAGACACGGGTCTGCAGCTCGAGGGCCGGAAAATCATCGGGATGTTGCTTGATCAATTCGTCGATGACGGGTTTCGCTTGATCGGGTTTGTTCGTCTGAGCCAAGAGCTGCGCGAGATCCAAGCGGGAGGCTGCGTCCTTTGGATCGACGTCCACGGCTTTGCGCATGGCCTCCTCCGCAAGGCCCGGCTCGCCATTTGCCAGGTGCGCGCGGGCCAGCGAACGCATCACACCCACCGAATTCGGCTGATCGCGCAACACCGCGCGAAAGTCTGCAATGGCTGACTTCGGGTCTTTCTCGCCGAGTTCGAGGTTGCCGCGCAGCACGAGCGCGTCGTTGTCGCGCGGACTCTTGAGAAGCACTTCCGACAGTAATTTTCTCGCCCCGGGGGTATCGCCGGCAGCTATTTTTAGCCTGGCCAGCCGATTGCGCGCCACGAGAGCGTCGGGTGCTGGGTCGGCATCGGCGACCAACAGCCGGTACACCGTTTCGGCGCGTGCCGGGTCTTTACCCTGTTCGTAGAACTGCCCCTCGGCCAGCCTGAAGTCCCAGTCCTTGGGATCAGCCGCAATGGCTGCCAGCAGCTCTTTTTCTGCCGCCTCACGACTGCGACGGGCCGCCAGGAAATCGATGAGCGCCAATTTCAGATCCCGCTCTTTTGGCAGCTCCGCGACGGCGACGCGAAGCACCCGCTCGGCCTCGTCGTTGTGATTGAGGCGAGCATAGTATTGTGCGAGGCGCACACGGTGCGCCTTGTCGAGCGGCTGGATGCGTACCAGCTCGATCAACACCTCCTCGACTTGTGCTTCGAGGTTCAAGCTCGCGTAGATCTGCGCCAGCGCCAAACGCAGGTCGACCGTACCGGGTATGCGCTTGACCGCGTCCTCCAACAAAATGCGCGCCTTGCTCGCCTCGTTCCGTGCCTGATAGATCCCAGCCAGCACGGCCACCGCATTTTCGTTGTCGGGACCGCTCTGCACGGCGCGTAGCGCGTCTTGCAAAGCGCCGTCGACGTCTTTCAGCTGCATTTTAGCCGCCGCGCGCACGGTCAGGGATTCGACGTCCGTCGGATGCGCTTCCAGCGCAGGTTTGATCGCGTCCAACGCCTTTTGCGGCGCGCCGGAGAACAGATACAGTCGTCCGAGCGCAGCACGCGCCGGCGCCCCCGTCGGATTGACGTCGATGGCTCCTTGATAGAACTGTGCCGCTTCACGCGGATTGCCGAGCTTCTCGTCGACCACACCGTTCTCGAAACGCGCCTGCGAATCGGCCGGTGCAATTTGCAAGGCATTGCGAAATTCTACGCGTGCCTTTTCGAAGTTGTCGGCCGCAAGAAACTCCTGCCCCTTGGCAAGATGACGCGCCTTGCGGGATTCCGCGCCGCCGCACGCGGCGAGCAGCACGACCAATGAACACACCGCGCCGACGCGCATTCGGCTGTTTCTCGAGACCACGGACATCCCCAATTCTTGTTTATTGATCGGCCGAAGAACGAGTTTAAAAAGGAGAAATGACGTTGGCGTTACACGCCGTTAAACCGACAACCAAGGACGCAGCGTCAAACCGGCCAGTACGGACGCGACTCCC
>CAZZYJ010000342.1:0-3438 GCA_964658215.1 uncultured Steroidobacteraceae bacterium
CCTCGTCGGGCAACCTGCAGCTTTGGCAGTATTCGGCATCGTCCGGCAATCCAGGGGTGTATACGGTGAACCTCGCGGGTGCATCGTCCGGGGTGTCCTTGTATGCGAATACACAGGTGGTTAATCCAAGCGCAAGCTCCGGTCAGTCGTTCGCCTTCGCGCAAAACCTCACCGCCGGAGGTACGTATACGCTGGCGGTCACGGACTTCCAGTTTCCCTCGGCATTGAGCTCGACGCCGACCGCGATGGCTGCGCAGAACGGTACGGCCCTCACCGTCTCGAACGGGACATTTACGGCGGCGGCGGGATATATCGTGGTCGTGGTCAATGCCGCCCCGCCGGCGAGTGGCAGTGGGATCTTCGGCGTCACGGTGTCGACGAGTGCCACACCGGCGCAGATCGTGTTACAGGCGACTCAGACGGTAGGCAGCGCGGCCTTTACCACGCAAACGATTTCGGTCACCAACGCCGGAAACTACGACGTCACGCTGGCGGACCTTGGATTTCCCGGAACCTTTCAAGATCTGGACGTCATCGTGTCTCACGGCAGCGATGTGCTGGGCAAGATCTTCGGCGCGGGCACTTTCACGATTTCCTCGTTGGCGGCGGGCGATTACGACCTTACCTTCATCGACACGCCGTCCGCGACGTTGAAATACGGGCTCTATTCGATCGAGGTGGCATCCTCGGTGCCGAGCGTGTCTTTCACCGCGGGCGCGACGTCGATCGCCTCGGGCGGCTCGGTGCTCCTGACCTGGAGCTCGAAGAACACCACCACCTGTTCGGCGAGCGGTAGCCCGGCGTGGACCGGCACGCAGAGCGTCAGCGGATCGACTTCCGTGACGTTGAGCGCGACCAGCGCGTTGGTGCTGACCTGCACCGGCCCGGGAGGCTCCGCATCGCAGACCGTGAATGTTGCCGTGACCGCTGTGGCTGCCAAATCGAGCGGCGGCGGCGGGGCGCTGGACCTGACGGTGTTGTCGGCGCTCGCGGCGTTGGTCGTGCGGCGGCGATGGTCGACGCGACGAGCGCGCTAGCCGATCAGGGTACGTTGCAGCAACGTCATCAGGCCCTCGCCGGGCCTGATCGGTAAGAGCTTTCGGCGTAGATAATAGTCCACGACGCCCGCCAGTATGATCAGACCGAAGATGGCGAAGTTGACGAACAGCGACCAGGAGCTTTGCGAGACGACAAAGAACAGAACCACGATTACCGCGGCCAGTCCCAAATAAAAGATCGCCCAAGCCCACGTGGCACGGCGCAGATAGAGTAATTCGAGAGGCTCGAGAGCGCCGTGCATCTGCAGACTAAGGCGGGTGCATAGCGGCGCCCGACCGCCGAACAGCGAATGGGCGAAGCTCAATGAAATCAGGACGTACGCACCGGCCTGCTGCAGCAGATCCGCCCACTCGAAATGTTGTTCGAGGAATGACCAATGGCGCCACAACACAGCGGCAATGGTTGCCGTGATGAGCACGGCTGTCCAACGAGGGGTCCAACGCCACGACAGCGCGACCGCGATGAGCGCCAGAGGTCCGACCGAGAGCGCTGCGCCCAAGGCCTTGGCCGACGGGTCAGAGCTGCCGTAATGGGACAGCACTGCGTACACGAGGAGGACTCCAAGAAGGAGGCCTATCCGAAGGCGGTTGGATGGATGGGACATGAAATAACGATGGTACGTGGTTACCTCACGTTTCACACGGCCTTCAAAAAACAGGTGCAGTGATGCGATTCAAGATGAGCAAACTTCGGGTCTTCGCGCTCCTGGGCGTATTCGTCAAGTTGGCGATCACGCCGGTTTTTGCGGACGTCTCGATGGCCGATGTGGGGCGCGATCTGTTTTTCGATCCTTCGTTGTCCGCGTCGGGACGACTGGCATGTGCCACCTGCCATGACCCCCGCTACGCCTATGGCCCGCCGCCCGGTCGTGCGCTGGCGACGGGAGGCACGACCCTGTCGCGTCCCGGCACCCGCGTGGTGCCTTCGCTGCGCTACCTGCACGGGTCGCCGCCGTTCAGTCTGGAGCACCGCTTCATCGACGGCGACACGGGGCCGGTGGGCGGTTACATGTGGGACGGACGCGCAAATTCGCTGCACGAACAAGGAGGCCTGCCGCTGCTGGCCGCGAACGAGATGGCGAACGCGAGTGCGGCCGACGTGGTCATTAAAGTGCGCCTTGCCGCGTATGCACAGCGCTTTCGCGCGGTATTCGGCGGGGACGTATTCGACGATCCGCAGCGAGCGTTCGACGCCACGCTGCTTGCGCTGGAGGCGTTTCAGCAGACGCCGGCGGAATTTTTTCCCTTCACGAGCCGGTACGACGCGTATTTGCGCGGCGAGGTGGAGCTTACCGACGCCGAAGAGCGCGGCGTCGCATTGTTCAAGGACCCCAACAAGGGGAATTGTGCGAGCTGCCATCTGTCGAGCAGCCGAGGCGGCACACCACCGATATTCACCGATTACGACTATGCCAACGTCGGTGTGCCGCGCAATCCGAAGATTCCTGCCAATGCAAACGAGCGTTATTTCGACCTCGGCCTCTGCGGTCCGGACCGGCACGACCTCACCGGCCAGCAAAAATATTGTGGGATGTTTCGCGCGCCCAGTTTACGCAACGTCGCAAGTCGTGATGCGTTCTTTCACAACGGCGCGTTCACGACCTTGCGCGAGGCGACGAAGTTCTACGTCGAGCGCGACCTCAAGCCGGAACAGTACTATCCACGCAATCCCGATGGCAGCATCCGAAAAATGAACGATCTGCCGGCGGGCTCGGCGGACAACCTCGATCACGATGCGCCGCTCGACCGGCAGCCGGGAAGCTTACCGGCCCTGTCGGACGGCGAGATCGATGACGTCCTCGCCTTTCTCGCAACGCTCACGGATGCGGACGTTCACCGGTGAAAGGGTGGTGGTCGGCCGTGCTGCTCGCGCCGTTCCTCATGAGCCCGTCGCGGTCAGCGTGGTGCGATTCACCCTGGGTCCCGCCGAGCGATCCCGGGCACACTGCAGTGCGTAGCGACGAGTACGCCTGGCGGCTGTTCGTCGCGATCAACTGGCCGGCTGCAGCGGGGGCGCAGCATGCAGATCCAGGTGCCCCGTTCGGCGGCAGTCGCCCCGTGGTGTGGGAATCGTGGAAAAGCCTCGCGGAGGTCTTCTTGAGCGACGGGCGCGATCCCGGGCCCTGGCTTGCGAAATTGGCGGACGGTCCGCTCCGTGCCGAAGCCCGCTTCGAGACTCTGTCGCCGACGCAATTTCCCAATGCGCGTCATGTCGTAGACGGAAAAATGGCGCCGCTTTCGGATCCCCTCGCGCACGCAAAGCGGTTGACCGAAGCTCACATGAACGAAGTGGCCTACACCTATATCCGCGACCGCGAACTCTACAACGTCGAGGGGCAGTTGAATGCGGTACGTAGCGGGCACGAGGTGCAATTCCCGC
>CAZZYJ010000343.1:0-3402 GCA_964658215.1 uncultured Steroidobacteraceae bacterium
CACCGCCCCCAAAGCCGCCGCGCCGGGCCTGACGCCCGCCGTTGCAGGCGCCGCAAAGATTCCCGCAAAACCGGCACAGCGGCTGGCCGCGAAGAGATCGAAGACGGCCGCCAATAAAAAGGCGCCCGCGACACCGGCATCGGCGCCCCGACCGGACGTCGCGGCGGCGGCCGGGCCGAAACGCCCGCCCCGGCGCAAGAAGACCCCCGTTCGCACCGGCAATGGCGACTGATTCGACGAACGCGAGCGCGCCGGTCGTCCGGGACTATCTGCACGGCCTCCACGAGCGGATCACCGTGGCCGTCGAGGGCATCGATACCGGCAAGTTTCGACGCGACGTCTGGCAGCGTCCCGAGGGAGGCGGTGGCGAGAGCCGCGTCCTCTCGGAGGGTTCGGTTTTCGAGCGCGCCGGGGTCTCGGTGTCTCATGTCTTCGGCGACAGGATGCCGCAATCCGCCTCGGCCCTGCGCCCCGAAACCGCCGGGGCACCCTTCGAGGCCATGGGCTTGTCGCTGGTGTTCCATCCGCGCAACCCGTACGCGCCGACCACCCATTGCAACGTCCGCTTCCTGCTGGTGTCGCCGCCGGATGCGCCTCCCGTATGGTGGTTCGGGGGCGGTTTCGACCTCACCCCCTACTACGCCTTCGACGAGGACGTCCTGCACTGGCATCGCACCGCGCAGGCGGCGTGCGCACCGTTCGGTGAAGATCGCTATGCGGCCTGCAAGGCCTGGTGCGACCGGTATTTCTATCTGCCGCATCGCAACGAGACGCGCGGTGTGGGCGGCCTCTTCTTCGACGATCTCAATCAGGGCGGCTTCGCGCACTCGTTCGGTTTCATGCGCAGCGTGGGCGATCATTTTCTGGCCGCCTACCTGCCCATCCTGAACCGGCGCGCGGCCCATCCGTGGGGCGAGCGGGAACGTGATTTCCAGCTCTACCGCCGGGGCCGGTACGTGGAGTTCAATCTGGTCTACGACCGCGGCACCTTGTTCGGTCTGCAGTCGCGCGGCCGCACCGAGTCGATCCTGATGTCCATGCCGCCGCTGGCGCGCTGGGAATACGACTGGCAGCCCGCGCCTGGCTCGCCGGAGGCGCGTCTGTACGCGGACTTTCTGCGACCCCGCGACTACCTCGCCGAACTGGGCTCGTGAGCCGCAGTGCCGGTGCCGGTCAGCACGGTCCGAGTTCCACTTTTTCGATGACGCTGCTATGGGTATCGGCGCCCATCGACAGGTACAGGTGGCCTGCCGACACCGTGAGAGAAAACGCCGTGCGTCGCTCGAGGCGGGCGGCGATGGCGGCGAGCCACACGCGGTCCAGCGCATACAACTCGAGTGCCTCGCTGCGGTGAATGCGCTCCCGGCCGAGGCGCGCGGCGAGCGCCTGCGCATCCTTGTGCGTGTAGACCACCACCCGTGGCGCGGCCTTCGCGGCGCGATGCAACCGGGCGGCCTCGGGCGCACCGATGTCGATCCATGCAGTGAGCCTGCCGGTGAGATCACGGATGGCGATGGCCGGCTCATCCGGATCCGACAGACCCTTCGAAAACGCAATGCCCTCGGCGTGTTCGAGGCAATAGGCCAGCACCCGCGTCAGCAGATGATCCTCGGCCTCGGAAGGATGCCGGGCCACGCGCAACTCGAGCGGACGGTACACGTCTCGATCCGAATCCGCGAGATCGATGTTGAACACGTAGACGGTGGAGCCGAGCGCCATCAGGTCAGGCGCTTTTCCATGACGTAATCGTCCATCACGTAGCCCTGTCCGATATCGAACACCGCTTCTTCGCGGACGGTGAAACCGGCTTTTCCGTAGAAGGCGAGCGAACCGCCGTTCTGCTTGTTCACCTGCAGCACCAGGCCGCGGCAGCCGAGAGCAAGGGCGCGTTGCTCGACATGCTTCAACATCCGGTAGCCGAAGCCGCACCCGTGCCGGGCATGGGCGAGATAGAGCTGCTCGAGCTTCATCTCGCGTGCCGGCCCGCTCAACGCGCAGCTCGTGTAGCCGATGAGTTCGCCGGCCGAGCGCAACACGTCGAGCCAGGGGCCGTGCGCCGGCAGATAGCGACGCAGATTGTCCGGCGTGAAGCGCTGCCGCATCATGTAATCGACCTGGTCGGCGCCGATGAGGGGGACGTAATGGGCCAGCCAGATCGTTCTACCCAGCGCGATGAGGGGCTCGATGTCGGCCTCGGCGAGCGGTAGCAGGGTGATTTCGCGGTCGTCGGCGGGGTGCATGGCGCAACTACATCCGCACCGCAGTGCGCTGTCAACAGCAGCGCGCCGCCGCCCGCTTCGACGCGGCGTCCGGACACAGGCACAATGCAGCCGCCATGAACTACAAGCACATCTACCATGCAGGCAATTTTGCGGATATCGCCAAGCATGTGGGGCTGCTCTACTGCCTGGAGGCGTTGAAACGCAAGGACGCTCCGTTCTTCGTGCTGGACAGTCACGCGGGCCGCGGCTTCTACGATCTGCAGTCGCCGGAAGCTCATCAGTCGCAGGAAGCGGAACGCGGCATTCAACGGCTGGTCGAGAAGGGGTTGGCGGCCGCGCCGCTGGCCGAATACTTCGGCGCCATACATGCCCGGCGCGGCAGGCGGCTCGCGCGTTATCCCGGCTCGCCGGCGCTCATCGCCGCAGGCTTGCGCGCGCAGGACCGCGCACTGTTCGTGGAATTGATGCCGGCGGAAGCCAGGGCCGCGGAACGCGAGATCGAGTCGACGGGACGGGTGCGCACGGAGATAGGCGACGGGTACGCGGCCCTCAAGGCGTTTCTGCCTCCGGAGGAACGCCGCGGTCTGGTTCTCATCGACCCCCCCTACGAGAGCGTGGACGAACTCAAGACCATGCTGCGCTCCTTCGCGGAGGCTTATCGGCGCTGGCCCACGGGCACCTATCTCATGTGGTATCCCATCCGCAGCGCCATCCAGCGCAGCCTGGTCCACGGCCGCTTCGAGGCATTGCGCATTCCGAAGATGCTGTACGCGGATCTCGCCATTCATCCCGACGATGCCGGCGTCGGCCTCGCCGGCAGTGGTTTGATGATCGTGAACCCGCCGTTCGGCGCCGACGAATATCTTCAGGAAGCCTATGCGTGCATCCACGGCCACGTGGCAGCGCCGGGCTCGGGGTATGTAGAAGTCGCGCGCCTGACGCCCGAACGGATGGCACAATGACCTTTTGGAGCCGAACCATGCAACCCGACGTTCTGCGCTCTCATCTTCAGGAGTTACATCGTGAGCTCGCGGACGTGAATCGCGCCGATGCCTCACCGAATCCCCTGGTCGGCACGCTGCTGCAGGATATCGAACGGCTGATGGACGCGACGCCTGCGCCGGCCGGCACCGCGCCTGCGTCGCCGGCCGGCGTCACGCCGACGCCGCTGCCGGACGCG
>CAZZYJ010000344.1:0-3402 GCA_964658215.1 uncultured Steroidobacteraceae bacterium
AGCGAGATGGCGTGCTGCTGTTCGGGGTCCGTCGGGTCGGGGGTCTCTGAATCGGTCATCTGGCTATCCATTTGGTATGACTCCACCCGCGTCGGATCCTTCCCGAGATCCGGTGGGTGGGTCGGCGAACTGCTTGGCGATCCGCTGTCGCGCCCGGTACAACCGCGTCGTGATCGTCGCCTCCGGCACGTCGAGCGCCTTGGCCGCCTCGCCGTATGACAACCCAAGTATGTCGACCGCGACGATCGCGAGCCGGAAATCCTCGGGCAGCTCTGACACGGCACCGAGGATCTCGTTGACCTCGGCCGCACGCTGCGGTGCCGGCGCCCGCGGGTCGGCTGGTTCGAGGCGCACAGCGAGAATTATTTCGCCGACGGCGGCTGGGCGGTGGACTGTCTCGCCGCCATCCGCGCCGACTATCCGCTCTCGCTGCACGGGGTGGGATTGTCGCTGGGCTCGACCGACCCGCTGGATGCGGCGCATCTGAACGGGCTGCGGCGGGCGGTCGAGCGCTTCGCGCCGGAGCGCGTCTCCGAACATCTGTCCTGGAGTTCCGTGGGCGGCCGTTTCGCCAACGACCTGCTCCCCCTGCCGTACACGGAGGAGGCGCTGCGGCACGTGAGTGGGCGCATCGCGCAGGTACAGGATGCGCTCGGCCGTCAGATCCTCGTCGAGAACGTCTCGAGCTACCTGGAATTCACGGCCTCCACCCTGTCCGAAGTGGAATTTCTCTCGGGCGTCGCTGAGGAATCCGGCTGCGGCATCCTGCTCGACCTCAACAATATCTACGTGTCCGCACACAATCACGGCTTCGACGCCGTGCAGTATTTGAACGCCGTGCCCCGCGCCACGGTGCAGGAGATTCACCTGGGCGGTCACGAGGCCGTCGCGGCCGCCGGAGGTACGCTGCTCATCGACACGCACGGCGCGCCGGTCTGCGCCGCGGTCTGGGACCTGTACGGGCTCGCCCTGCAGCGCTTCGCGGACGTGCCGACGTTGCTCGAATGGGACGCGAACCTTCCCGCGCTCGCAGTGCTGCTCGAGGAGGCCGGCCGGGCCGACGCGCTGCGCGCCCGCTACGCCGGGGCGCTCTCACCCTCGGCAGCCAATGACCTCGCTGCGTGACCTGCAGGCCGCCGTTCTCGACGCGCTGCTGAGCGGGGTCACCCCCCGCGCCGCCGCACTCGTGGCAGCGCCCGGCGCGGCCGCCGACGCGCGTCTCGGCATCTATGCAAACACCCTGCGCGCGAACTTCAGGGCCAGCCTGCGCTCGACCTTCCCGGTGCTCCGGCGCCTGGTCGGAGACGCTTACTTCGACGCCGTGGCGCACACGTATCACCGCTCGCACCCGTCCACCCACGGCGATCTGCGCCACGTGGGCCGCGCCTTCGCCGACCATCTCGGCGGGCTGCACGCAGCGGATGCCTACGCCTACCTCGCCGACGTCGCACGTTTCGAATGGGTGTGCGAGGACGCGCTGCTGGCGGCCGAGCACGGGCCGCTCGATCTGCAGGCCCTGTCCGCGGTCGAGCCCGCGGACTACGATGCGCTGCGTTTCCGTCTGCATCCCTCGCTGCGTCTGTTCGAATCGCAGTTCCCGGTGCTGCGCATCTGGCATGCGAACGTGGATCCGGCGCGGGAACCCGAGGTCATCGAGCTCGCGGCCGGTGGCGACCGCATCGCACTGTCGCGGCGCGCCGGCGCGCTGCAGTTCCTGCCGTCGAGCGGCGGGGAAATGGCCTTCCTGCACGCCCTCGACGGCGGTGCGAACTTCGCGACGGCCCTGGCCGGGACGCAAGGCGACCCCGATTTCGATGCCGGCGCGGCCCTGCGTCGCTTCGTTGCCGCGCAGGTCATCGTCGATTTCCGATCTTGACGGCGCCCTCGCGCAAGCCGTTGCACGCCTGCGCCCGAAGCGTGACACTGCCGGCATGTCCATCGCCAGCATCTTCTCTGCGCCCGCACGCCTGGCCGCGAGGTTCTTCAATCCGTTGCAGCCGCTGTTCGCGCTCGGCGCGCGGCTGTACGTGAGCGGGCAGTTCTTGAAGGCGGGCTACCTCAAGATCACCGGCTGGGACACGACCCTGTCTTTGTTCGAGACCGAATATCACGTGCCCTACCTGTCGCCGCACGATGCCGCGGTGGCCGGCACCTTCGGCGAATTGTTCTTCCCGTCGTTGCTGGTGCTCGGCCTGTTCGGCCGCCTGAGCGCGCTGGGACTGGCCGTGGTCAACGTCGTCGCCGTGATCTCCTATTCGCACGTGCTGCTCGCGGAAGGCGCCGAGGCGGCACTCGCCCAGCACGTGCTGTGGGGCACGCTGCTGCTGTTCTTGGTCCTGTACGGGCCGTCGTCGTTGTCGTTGGATCATCTGTTCAACAGGTCGCGGGTCATTGCTCGGACGCGATAGCTGCGGCGCGTGGGACGCCGCCATCCGGCACGAATGGCTGGTCACCAACGGGCTGGGCGGCTTCGCCTGCGGCACGGTGGCGGGCGCCAACACGCGCCGCTATCACGGCCTGCTGATGGCGAGCCTGCAGCCGCCGGTGGAGCGCACGCTGCTGGTCGCCAAGGTCGAGGCCACCGTTCGCTACCTCGGCGCGGCGTATCCTTTGACCGCGAACGAATTCGCGGGCGGCGCCGTCGATCCGCAGGGCTTCGTGCACATCGAGTCGTTCAGCGTGGACGAGGGCATCCCCACCTGGCGCTACGCCTGCGCCGATGCGCTGCTGGAACAGCGCATCTTCATGGCACCGCGTGCCAACACCACGTACCTGCGCCTCGAGCTGCTGCGCGCGACGGCGCCCGTGCACGTCGAGCTCAAACCCCTGGTCACCTACCGCGACTACCATGCACAGGGCCGCGGCGCGCGGCCTTTCCGCGCGAGCGCCGCCGCCGCTGCCTGCGAGATCGAGGCCTTCGCGGGCGCGCGGCCGTACCGGCTGGCGGTGAGCGAGGGCGGCTACTCTCCGCTCGGCGTCTGGTATTGGAATTTCCTGCATCGGCAGGAAACGGCACGCGGTCTCGACGACCTGGAGGATCTCTGGGTGCCGGGCGTCTTCGCCGCCGAGCTTTGCGTCGGCCGGCCGCTGTACCTGACGGCGACGGCCGAGAGCGCTCCCGCTGCGCCGGGACAAGAGGTCATGACTGCGTTGAGCGCCCAGGCGCGGCGACTCACCGACGCGCTGCCGACGGCCGCGCCGCCCTGGATACGCGCGCTGGCCATCGCCTCGAACCAGTTCCTCGTGCAGCGGGGGGCCGGCGTCGGCACCCACCTCGGCACCAGCGCCGGCACCGGCACCGACACGACGGGCACGGTCATCGACCCGACGGCCGCTCCGGTCTCCGGCGACCGCCTCGTGTTCGCCAACACGCCGCTCACCGGCGCCGTCAACGGCTGCTCG
>CAZZYJ010000345.1:0-3398 GCA_964658215.1 uncultured Steroidobacteraceae bacterium
CGCCAGCGCCCGCAGTCCGAACCACCGCGGCATGCGGCCGAGGCCGGTGCCGGCCAGACTCAGCAGCCGGCGCCGGACGCCGCGCGGCCCGAGCGACACGGCGGCGTAGAGCGCGCTCGCCAGCAGCGACGCACCCACCAGTGCTTCGTCCAGCCAGTGGGTCATGACAGCGCCAGGGCGAGCCGATAGGTGACGAACGAGGACAGGTAGGCCAGCGCGAACATGTAGCCCGCCATGATGAGCGGATAACGCCAGGAATTGGTCTCCCGCTTGACGGTGGCGAGGGTGGACAGGCATTGCGGCGCGAACACGTACCAGGCCAGCAACGACAGCGCCGTGGGCAGGCTCCAGGAATGCGCGATCAAGGGTGTCAGGGCACCGCTCATGTCCGAGCCGGTGGCGGACAGCGCGTAGACCGTGCCCAGCGCGCCCACCGCCACTTCGCGGGCGGCGAGGCCCGGGACGAGCGCCACCGAAATCTGCCAGTTGAAGCCGATGGGTGCGAAGAGCACCGCGAGCCACGCACCGATGTGACCCGCGATGCTGTATTGAATGGCAGGTCCCGTCGCACCCGCCGGTGGCGCCGGGTAGGAACTCAACGCCCACAGGATCACCATCAACGCCAGGATGATGGTGCCCACCCGCGACATGAAGATCTCGACACGCTGCCACAGACCGATGCCGAGATTGCGCAGGTTCGGCCAGTGATACGTCGGCAATTCGAGCATGAGCGATTGGTACCGCGAGCCGGCCCCGCTCCATTTCAGCACCAGCGCGACCCCCATCGCGCTCGCGACGCCGATCAGGTACAGCGCGAACAGAACGATGCCCTGCAGCTGCAGGCCGCCCCACACATTGCGCCGCGGAATGAAGGCCCCGATGATGAGCGCGTACACGGGAAGCCGCGCCGAGCAGGTCATGAGCGGTGCGATCATGATGGTCGCCAGCCGATCGCGCGGATTTTGAATGGTGCGCGTGGCCATGATGCCCGGTATCGCGCACGCGAAGCTCGACAGCAGCGGAATGAAGGCACGCCCGGACAAGCCCACGCTGCCCATGATGCGGTCGAGCAGGAAGGCCGCGCGCGGCAGGTAACCCGACTCCTCGAGCACCAGGATGAAGAAGAACAGGATGATGATCTGCGGCAGGAAGACGAGCACGCTGCCCACCCCCGCCAACACGCCGTCGATGAGCAGATTCTTCAAGAGGCTCGGCGGCATGTGCTCAGCGAGCAGGCCCCCGGCGCCGTCCACACCCGCTTTGATGGCGTCCATCGGGAGTTGCGCCCAGGCGAACACCGCCTGAAAGATCAGGAACAGAACGAGGGCGAGAATGACGGGGCCGAGCACCGGATGCAGCACCACCGCGTCCACCTTGTCGCTCAGGGTGACGCCGTCGACGCGATCGCCGCCCACTTCGACGAGTATCCGCCGCACTTCGCGCTGGTCGTGTTCGATGTCCGCCGCGCTCGGCGTGCGCCACACCGCGCGCGCGCGCGCCTGCACCGGGGTTTGCACCGACGTCGGCAGGGTGTCGAGCATCGCCACCAGCGCCTTCGCCCCGGCCGACTTCACCCCGACGGTTTCCACCACCGGCACACCGAGCTGCGCGGCCAGCTTGTCGGCGTCAATGACGATGCCCTTGCGGTGGGCGATATCGGTCATGTTCAACGCCACCACCATGGGCAGACCCAGCCGCTTCAGACTGAGCACCAGGCGCAGGTTCTGGCGCAGGTTGGTGGCATCGGTGACGCACACCACGAAGTCGAGCGCGGGCTCGCCGACGCGCCGCCCCAGCAACACGTCGGCGGTGACTTGTTCGTCGGGGGTCGCCGGATCCAGGCTGTAGGCACCCGGCAGATCGAGAATGCGCACCCGGCGTCCGGAGGGGGTCAGCAGCGAGCCTTCCTTGCGCTCCACGGTCACGCCGGCGTAGTTCGCCACCTTCTGGCGGCTGCCGGTCAGTACGTTGAACAGCGCCGTCTTGCCACAGTTGGGATTGCCAACCAGGGCGATGAGAGGACTCGCTGCGCTGGGCACGGCCTCCATCACGCTACCTAAGCGACGGCAGCTCCGGACATACCCGTATGCACGCCGCCTCGAACAGCCGCAAGGCGAATGTCCCGGTGCCGATGCGTACCGCCAGCGGTTCGCGCGACAGGAAGCCGCGAGCCACGATACGCAGTTTTTCCCCGGGCAGGAAACCGAGTTCCGCCAGCCGGCGACCGAGTTCGAGCGACGCGGCGTCGGCGCCGCCGACGGAGACCACCCGCGCCTCCGACCCCGTGGGGAGATCCGCGAGCTTGATCGCCTCGGGGGAGGACGCATGGGCGTAGTTGGCGACGTCGGGGTGCAGAGCCATGGTCTGAACGGCGGGACGTGCCAGAAACTCGGGCCCGAGGTGAGTCATTTCCATGACACCGACTCTACATGAGAATCGTTCCCATTACTATTCGCAACCACACGAGCCTATTCGCACCCACACGGGCCGCACATCCGGCGCCCGCACGCGGCGCGCATCCGGCCGGAATGATGGCGACGAAGCGGATACCCCGTGGCCGGGCGGCCGGTTCCTGCTAGTCTTAGGGCCCCGAAAACCTGGAGGCACTTGAAATGCCTACGCTTTTTGAAAAAATCATCGCCGGTGAGCTGCCCGCCACGATAGTCCACCGGGACGACCGCGTCACCGCCTTTAAGGACATCCACCCGGCCGCCCCCGTGCACATCCTGGTGGTCCCCAACAAGGTGATCCCGACCACCGACGACATCGGCGACGAGGATGAAGCCCTGCTCGGCCACATGGTCATCGTCGCCCGCGATCTCGCGCGACGCTCGGGAATCGCCAAGAGCGGTTATCGGTTGATCATCAATTGCAACCCGGACAGCGGTCAGGAGGTCTACCACCTGCACATACATTTACTCGGCGGCCGATCTTTGGGACCCTTGGTGCCCCGCGCAGGTTCTTAACAGAGGAAGAGCGATGACGAAGAAAAACGGCGTACCAGCCAGGCGCAGCACGACGCGAGCTCAGGTCGCCGGCAAGTCGAAAACCACGGCCCGCAGCGCCAAGGCCCCGGCGGCGCCGAAACGCGCCCGAGCCGCCAGGCCGTCGGTCAGCGCGGCGCGGTCGGCGGCGCGCCCCGCCGTGTCTTCCCGCAGCAGCGCGAAGGTGGCCGTGCAGCCCGCTGCGCGACGCGAACTGTACCCGCCCGTCGAACCGTTCAAGCAGGGCTACCTGCGCGTGTCCGAGGTGCACGAGATCTATTACGAGGAATCCGGCAACCCGGCCGGCAAACCGGCCGTGTTCTTCCATGGCGGACCGGGCGCGGGTTCCGACAAGCGTGCTCGGCAGTTCTTCGATCCCCATCACTATCGCATCGTCGTGTTCGATCAGCGCGG
>CAZZYJ010000346.1:0-3396 GCA_964658215.1 uncultured Steroidobacteraceae bacterium
CTTAAGACCGGCAATAATAATTGTCGCCAGGGGAAAATCTAATTGACGCCAGCCAGCTGTGGTTCGTCGTCGACGAACTCGATGCGCTGGGACCCATCAATGGCCTGAAGGACGCACTCGCCCGCTTACGCAAGTTTGGCGGCCGCTGTGTATTGGGGTTTCAGACCATCGCGCAGGTGTCCGGCACCTACGGCCGCGAGGACGCGCATACGCTGGTGGAGAACTGCAGCAACACCTTGATCCTGCGCTGCTCCGCCTCCGAAGGCGGCGGTACGGCGCAGTTTGCGTCAAAGCTCATCGGCGAGCGCGAGATCATCCGGGAACACGTGTCGCGGTCACGGCGGGCCACGGAATGGCACTCGACGAAGACGACCAGCGATCAGCACGTAACCGAGGCGGCGGTGATGGCGTCGGAGATCGAGCAGCTGCCGGACCTCGAGGGGTATTTGAAGTTTGCGTCGATGCCGGGGTGGCGGTGGGTGGGGCTGGTGCCGGAACTGTTGGCTGGGCCGTCCGCTCGGTCGCCGTCGTAGGAACAACAACGTCTTGGTGCGAGGCACCGCGCGGATGCGGCAGGTTTTCTGACCGCATCGTGAGCAGCGCAGGTGCTGTTCCATGTGCATGTAGAGTAGCTACGAAATTTGGAATTTTTTCCATCGTCGGCGGGATTTCCGCTATATGACATAGTGCAGAATCTTTCCGGAAAAGAGATCGGCTGGAGAATAATTTGCTCGGACATCTATCTCTTGGTGTGAGTGATTTGGCGAGGACGACGATTTTTTACGACGCCATTATGGGTGCCCTTGGGTATGCCAGAGTTTTTACCGGTGAGCACGCCGTAGGTTATGGGCGCGCTGAAACGGATATTGATCGTCTACTCCTCATCCTTCAGCCCGGTCCTGTCACGCCACCTGGTCCGGGGTTCCATTTGGCTTTTATTGCTCCCAATCGCCAAGCCGTGGATCGTTTTCATGCCGCGGCAGTAAAGCATGGCGGTAATGACAAAGGCGTTCCTGGACCTCGACCGCATTACGGGCCTACGTACTACGCGGCGTTTGTCCTCGATCCGGACGGCTATAAGCTTGAGGCCAAGCACCCACCACCTTCTTCGGAAAAGAGATGAGAGCAACCAATCAATCAACCGATGGAACCTGGCGATCGGTACAACCGAGCGAAGGCGTGCTTTGGTTGACTGCACTCAGTGTGCCCTGGTGGGTAGCGGGGGGGTGGGCGCTCGATCTCTTTGTAGGATATCAAAGTCGACCACACAAGGATCTTGATGTGGGAATTTTGAGGCGCGACGTTCTCCAGGTAATTAACGGGTTACCGTCGTGGAAGTTCGTCGAAGCACAGGGAAGTGTGCTCACCAAACTTGAGGCAGGCAAGGTGCCAAGAGCGGGCGTGAATTCATTGTGGGGTCGAGCGGAGGAGTCGGACAAATGGGAATTGGAGTTGATGCTTGACGAGGCCGACGACGATCACTGGGTGTTTCGTCGCGCCCCAACGATTCGGCGGCCGCTTACAACCGCGATTCAACACGACTCGGAAGGTATCCCGTATCTCGCGCCCGAGATCCAATTGTTGTACAAAGCGCGCGCGCTGCGCGCCCAAGATCAGGCGGACTTCATACACACAGCTCCGCGATTAGACCCCGACGCGCGCGGTTGGCTGCAGGATGCTCTTACGAGAACCTATCCGGGCCATCCATGGCTTGCTGTACTCGGGGCGACGGTGTAACCGTGTTTACGGACGATTTTCCGTTCTCGATCCGCGCCAACAACCCGGCGCTTTCAGCCTTATTGTAGGGCATCGGCTACCCCCGCCAAGGCATTGGCCGGGTGCTCGTGTAACAGATTTAGCAACGCGCACGTGAGTTACACCTGACAGAATTACGTCTTGATTATTCGCTAACGAGGCAACCGGCTTGGATTCATTTGTTTTGAGTGCGGTGAGCACGTCTCACGTCTCGCTGCCGATGTTCGCATGCCATGTATTCATATTAGGAAGTCTCTTTGACGACATTTTCAGTCTGCGCCGGCGCCCTATTGCTGTTGTCTATCGCCGTCATCTACAAGATCGCGGAAAATAGTTGGTATTTGCGCCGGGTCAAAGCGCTGCAAAAAGAGCATCAGACTTACATAGCGGCCCTATCGGTAGGTAAAGGCCAACAGTCATGGGAATTCGTGCAGAAAAGCCCGGAAATTAAAATGTTGTTTGTGCGCGCGGGAATTGCCAATCAGACCTTTACGCGCTTAGAGTCGGTGGGTTTTGGCTATACGCAACCGCGAACTGCCACGATGTTTGATAACTTCGGCCGACCATGCGCAGCTTCAAAATGGCGTCGTTATAGCGTTCAACAAAGCGTGCGGCGTGTACGCCGGCCGCCGGCACGAAGCGATAAACCCATTTTATTGGGTCGACACCCTTCTGCATTTACCCGCTGCCGCCCTCGCGTATATCGGCGTGAAAAGCGATCCAGGATGGGGACGGCTTGCCAATGTGATTGCATGGATTGTTGGCATTGTCGGCTTCATAACCTCGCTGCCGGATTTTGGGGGCTTTCAGAAGTTCATTTCGCATTATCTAGCGGTTGCCGCTCACTGGATCTATTCTTAAATCCGATCAACTTGCTGGGAGCTCGTGGGCTGCCAGAGAGATCAGCGCGTCGAATTTGGGCTGGGACGTCGCAGCCATGGTTTCGGCATAGTACCGAACGGGGCGGCGAATCACTTTTAAAAGTCGAATCGAGTTACACGTCCGGAAAATGTGCGCTTCTCATGATAAAAACCAACTTGATTCAAGCACATGGAGCGTAGCTAGACATGCATAATCGTATTATGTTGAACCGATCATTATCGGGAATTCTGTTGGTTTTATTTGCTGGATGTACCGTCACACGCACCGTCCATCTTTATCCTATTAGCCAGGATCAAGCGAATGCCGCGGTCCTTCAGGGAGTAATTATTGGACATGGTCAGGGTCACGGGACTGCGAAGGTCACAATGCCAGACGGTGAGATCTTGTTGGGGGAATACTCCATCGTATTCGGGGGGTCTGTTGGCTTCGGTACTCTTCTTGGTTCTGTATACGGCCCAGATGGTGTGACGTCGGTAAACGGCAGTACTGCAAGTGTACAAATCGACGGACGAGGGCAAGGCTCCGCCTCGCTTGTTGGTGATCGCGGGACATCAGCACAATGTGAGTTTCTTAATTCCAACATGACCGGACATGGCTATGGCGCATGTCGATCATCGAAAGGTAATGTTTATAAAATGTTGTATTAGGTGTCGCTTGCACGACGACCGAAATACCAGGTTACTCTTGATAACCTATTTTATCAGGGGTAAGTTGTAGGATGGGTAATACCCTCGATACCGCCATATTTCTTCGCCGAGG
>CAZZYJ010000347.1:0-3358 GCA_964658215.1 uncultured Steroidobacteraceae bacterium
CAGGGCGCCGATGCGCGCGCCGGCGAGCGCATGCGCCTTGGAGAGCGTGCGCAGCAGGGCGAGGGTCGGAAAACGCGTGAGCCAGGCGGTGAGGCTCGGGCCGTTCGACCACTCGACGTAGGCCTCGTCGATGACCACGACGGCCTTGCCGTCGAGCTGCGTGCACACCCATTCGAGCGCCGCGGTATCGAGCGCATTACCCGTGGGATTGTTGGGCGTGCATAAATACACGAGCTTCACGCCGGGACGCCAGGCCGCGAGCAGACGTTCCGGATCGAGGCTCCAGCCCCGCTCGCGGTCGAGCGGCACGTCGATCACGGTGGCGCCCTGGATGCGTGCCGCCACCTGGTACATGCCGAAGCTCGGTGCGCATTGCAGGATGGCGTCGGTGCCCGCGCGCAGATAAATGCGCGACAGCAGGTCGATGGCCTCGTCGCTGCCGTGCGCCGCGAGCACGCACTCGGCGGGCACGCCGTACAGCGCCGCCAGCCGCTCGACCAGCGCCGCGGGCTGCGGCTCCGGATAGCGGTTGAGTCCCGCGTGCGTGGTGTCGCCCGCGGGCCGCCACGGCGCCTCGTTCGCGTGCAGGCGCGTGAGCGTCGGCAGCCACGCGGCATGCGAGTAGGGGGTAAGGTCCAGGATCTCGGGACGCGCGAGGGTGTGCAGCGGTCCCGGGTCGCCCGCGCATGCGCCCGATGCCTGCGCCGGCGCGGGCTCGCGCGGCGCAACGCCTGCTGCCTCGCGCAGTGCCTCCAGCCGGATGGTCACCGCCGCCGCGTGCGCGTCGAGCCCTTCGAGCCCGGCGAGCACCTGTGCCGTGGGGCCGAGGCCGCGCAGGCCGGCGGGAGTCAGTTCCTGCACGGTGATGCGCTTTTGGAAATCTTCCAGACTCAAACCACTGTAGGCCTTTGCATAGCCGTAGGTGGGCAGCGTATGGTTCGCGCCGCTGCAATAATCCCCCATGGATTCGGGCGACCAGCTGCCGAGGAACACCGAGCCCGCGGCGCTCACGCGGGGCAGCCAGGCGCGTGGTTCGCGCACTTCGAGCAGCAGATGCTCGGGCGCGTACTCGTTGGCGACGTCGAACGCGGTGGCCAGCGCGTCGACGACCAGCAGCCGGATGTTGGTGATGGACTTGTCCAGAATGGCGGCGCGCGACAGGCTCGCGGCCTGCCTGGTGACCTCGCGCGCGACCTGCTCGGCCAAGGCCTGCGAGGGGGTCACGAGCAGGGCCTGCGCCTCGGGACTGTGCTCGGCCTGCGCCAAGAGATCGGCGGCGACGAAATCGGCGCGCGCGGTGTCATCGGCGATGACCATCACCTCGGTGACCCCGGCGGGCAGATCGGCGGCGGCACCGTCGGCGTCGTTGGCCACCAGCAGTTTGGCCGCGGTCACCCAGGCGTTGCCCGGACCGAACAGCTTGTCGCATTTCGCGATGGTGGCGGTGCCGTAGGCCATGGCGGCAATGGCCTGTGCGCCGCCCACCTTGAACACCTGCTCGACGCCGGCCCTGCGCGCGGCCACCAGCACGGCGGGATCGGCGCCACCGGCGGCATTGGGCGCCGTGCACAGCACCCGCACGGGGCAGCGGGCGAGGGCGGCCGGCACGGCCAGCATGATGGCGGTCGAGGGCAGCGGCGCGGAACCTGCGGGAACATACAAGCCGACCGCGCGCACCGGCACGCTCAGGCGCTCGCAGACGACGCCCGGCACGGTCTCGACGCGCAACGGCGCCGCGCCCTGTGCGGCGTGGAACGTGCGCACCGTACCGATGGCGGTCTCGATGGCCGCATGCTGCACGGGCGTCAACGCGTGCTCGGCCGCCGCAAACTCCGCGCCCGTGACGGCGAGCTCCGTCAGGCGTACGCCGTCGTAACGTTCGGTGAACTCGATGAGCGCCGCATCGCCGCGGCGACGCACCGCATCGATGATGTCCTGCGCGGCGGCGGCCACCTGTTTGGCGTCACGCTGGGTGGGCCGGCGCAACGCGGCGGCGCGTTCGGACACGGTCAGGGAATTCCAGTTCAAGATACGCATGGGGGAGACTCAGGCCAGCATCTTCTCGACGGGCAGTACCAGCACGGAACTCGCGCCCACGCTCTTCAAGTCTTCGAGCAGTTCCCAGAATACATTCTCGCGACACACCGCGTGCACCGCGACCCGGTCGCCCAGCCCTTCGAGCGGTATCACCGTGGGCGCCTCGCTGCCGGGCAGCAGCTTCGTGATGGCGGCGAGGGCGGAGCGGGGCGCGTGCAGCATGATGTACTTGCTGCCCTTGACCTGTTCGACGCCGTCGATGCGCATCAACAGACGCCGCGTCCAGTCCTGTTTCTCCGCCGGGATGGGCACGGGCGTGCGGATCAGCACCGCCTGGCTCTCGAGTACGGTGTCCACCTGGCGCAGATGATTGGCGGCCAGCGTCGATCCCGTCGAGACCAGATCGCAGATCACGTCCGCGCGGCCGAGCCGCGGCGCGATTTCCACCGAACCGGACAATACGACGACCTCCGCCTCGATGCCGTGCTCCTTGAGGAAGCGCGACAGAATGTTGGGGTAGGTGGTCGCGATGCGTCTGCCGGACAACGAGTCGGCGCCGTGATAGACGAATCCGTCGGGCACCGCGATGCACAGTTTGCAGCGCCCGAAATCGAGCCGCTGCACGATCTCGAACAGGGGATCGACGCCACGCGCCTGGAAGGCCAGACGCTTCTCTTCGACGACGTTGAGCCCCACCAGTCCCAGGTCGCAGACGTCCTCCTGCACGAGGTCGGGAATGTCGTCGTCGCGCACGAACAGCACGTCGAGCGGCATGTTGTCGCCGTAGCACATGAGCTGATCCTTGCCGCGGCTGAACTTCAGGCCGCAACGCGACAGCAGGTCGAGCGAACTGTCGGTGAGACGGCCACTTTTCTGGACGGCGATTTTCAGACGCATGGGGCAGGTCCGGGGGCGCGAAGTGCTGAGGGAGTGTTCATGCGCTGGCCTTGATCCTTTCGGCAACCGCACGGTAGCCGCCGTTGCCGGCGGTGAGGTAGCGCGAGACGCGGCCGATGGTGGTGACGCTCACGCCGGTCTGCCGATGAATCTCCCGGTAGGGAAGACCGCGCTCGAGCAGTTCGACGACGGCCCAGCGGTCCGCCATGGCCTGCAGCTCCGCGGGGGTGCACAAATCGCGGAAGAAATTTCGGCATTCCTCCACGCTGCGCAGCGCAAGGATGGCGGTGCACAAAGCACGTTCGTGCTGTTGTTCCTGGCGGACGGTGACGGGGCGGTTGGTCTTCATGGCTGTCGGCAGTAATAACGCATTAGTACACTATTACATTGTTGCGCTTTGTGCAACCCGGCTTCGTCCCACGCA
>CAZZYJ010000348.1:0-3356 GCA_964658215.1 uncultured Steroidobacteraceae bacterium
GCGACCTCGAGCGTGCGCTCTCGCGGGCCCGCATCCTCGCCGGCGACGTGGACGCGCCGCTGGCCGAGGCCAGACAGGCGATGGAGCGCGACGATGGTTTGGGCCACGGCGAGGGCGCACCGCGCCGCGTCGCGGTGGCTGCCGACCGCTTGGACTACGCGCTGCTCTTGTTGCTGGCACATCGCGATCTGGCGGCTTCGGCGCAGCTCGAGCTGCTCAAACTCGACAGCGACGCGACGGCGGACGCCGGGCATCTGCTGGGCCTCATCGACTTTCAGGACGGGCGCCTCGACGAGGCCGGCGCACGTTTCGCGGAGCTGCTGGCGCAGGGCAAATTCCTCGACGACGCTGTCTACTATCTGGCCCTCATCGCCGAGCGGCATGGCGACTTCGAGCGGGCGCTGCGCCTGTATGCGCAGGTGCGGGGCGGCGACAACGCGTTGCCGGCCTTGCTGCACGCGGCCGCCGTGCTCGACGGGCAGGGCGCCGCGGCGGCGGCCGGGGAACTGCTCGATCGATTGATCGAAGACGAACCGGGGCGTGCCCCGGAAATTCTTACCGCGCGTGCGCGCCTGTACGCGGATGCGGGCAGGCCCGCCGAGGCGGTGGCTTTGCTGGAACACGGCGAACTGCAGTATCCGGACAGCCCGGAGCTGCGTTATGCCCTGGCGTCCACGTATGAGAGCCAGGGCAGGTTGCCCGCGTCGCTGCGCGAACTGGAGGCGGTTCTCAAGCGACGGCCCGCCGACCCCGCGGCGATGAACGCGCTTGGTTACACGCTCGCCGAACATGCTCGCCGCCTGCGCCGGGCCCGTGCGCTGCTCGAGCGGGCGCACGCCGCGGCGCCGAACAATGCCGCCATCCTCGACAGTCTGGGATGGGTGTTGTTTCGGCAGGGGCGGCCCGGCCAGGCGCTGCCGTATCTGACCGCCGCCTACCGCGAGGATCGTGGCGGCGACATCGCGGCCCACCTGGGCGAGGTGATGTGGACGCAGGGGCGGCAGGCCGATGCGGAACAGGTCTGGGCGCAGGCCGCCACCCTCGACGCGGACAATCGCCTGCTGAAAGACACCCGCGCACGCCTGCAGCCGGCGCACTGATCCCGTGCGCCGCGCCGCTGCATGCAAAGTGCTCGTTCTCGCGGTCTGCGCGCTGGCCCTGGCGGCGTGTAAAACCCTCGCTCCCGCGGCGTTCTCCCCGAAACCCTGGGAGCAACGCGCGGGCGAGCTGCAGCACGCGGCGCTGTGGCAGATGGACGGTCGGGCAGCGGTCGCGCAGGGCGGTCAGGGCTGGCAGGCCACCCTGACGTGGCACCAGCGCGACTCGACCACGGAGGTGCGCCTGGCCGGCCCGTTGGGGGTGGGCGCGATGGCGCTGCTGCGCACCCCCGAGGGCGTCTCGATCGACGGCGCGGCGCCGAGCGCGTCCGCGCTGACACAGCTCCAGCAACGCCTCGGCTTTGCGCTGCCGCTCGACGACCTGCGTTATTGGCTGCTCGGGGTGCCCGGCCCGGACACGCCCTTCGAGCTGCAGCGCAATGCGCAGGACCGTGCGCAGACCCTGCTGCAGGATGGCTGGAGCGCCGAGTACGACCGCTACCTGCCCGTGGCCGGTGACCTGCTGCCGGCCCATGTGGTACTGAGCCGTGACGACGTGCGGGTGCGCATCGTGGTGGATCACTGGCAATGGCGCTGACGATCACCTCCGGCACCCGATCGGCAGCGTGGCCGGCGCCGGCCAAACTCAATTTGTTCCTGCACATCCTCGGCCGCCGTGCCGACGGATATCACGAGCTGCAGACCTGCTTCCAATTCGTCGATCTGTGCGACGAGCTGCATTTCGACGTCCGCGCGGACGGTGCGATCCGGCGCGGCCGGGGCGCGCCGGGCGTCGACGCCGCCCAGGACCTGTGCGTGCGTGCGGCGTGCGCGCTCAAGGCCGCGGCGGCGTGCCCGCTGGGCGTGGACATCGACGTGGTCAAACGCATCCCGATGGGCGCGGGACTCGGCGGGGGCAGTTCGGATGCCGCAACGTGTCTGGTGGCGCTCAACCATCTTTGGGACCTCCGCTGGCCGCTGTCCGCGCTCGCCGACATAGGCCTGTCGCTGGGCGCCGATGTGCCCGTATTCGTGCACGGACGCGCCGCGTGGGCCGAAGGCGTGGGCGAACGCCTGACCGCGTTGTACCCGCCGCACAGTCCTCCGGAGCGTAACTACCTGATCATCAAGCCGAATGTCTTCGTGAGTACGGCCGCGGTGTTCCAGGACCCTGAATTGACAAGAAATTCTCCGCCCATCACAATTGGGGGCTTCGTCCACGCCGGTGGTCGAAACGACTGCGTGGGGGTGGTGCGGCAGCGCTACCCGCAGGTGGCCCACGCGCTGGACTGGCTCGGACAGTTCGGCGCCGCACACCTGACCGGAACGGGCGCCTGCGTTTTCATGGTCTGCGACAGTGAAGAGCGCAGTCTGGAAGTACGGCGGACGCTGCCGGCGGAATTCGAGGCGTTTTTCGTCAGCGGGCTGAACGATTCGCCCCTGCAGGCCAGGCTGTCGATGGTTTGAGCGTCGGCGGCCGGGTCGTCCGAGGTTGGTTTTCGAGTTGGGGTGTCGCCAAGCGGTAAGGCAGCGGGTTTTGATCCCGCCATACGGAGGTTCGAATCCTTCCACCCCAGCCAGTATTAGTAGGTATGGGTAGCTTGTCGGTGTTGAGTTTGAGTCCAGGTGCCATGTCGCGAAGTCAAGAATTCGATACCTCCTCCATTTCGGTGTTCGCCGGCAACGCAAATCCCGTGCTGGCGCAGGAAATCACGAAACACCTGCACATGCCCATGGGGCGCGCGCACGTCGGCCGGTTCAGCGACGGTGAGGTGAACGCGGAGCTGATGGAGAACGTGCGCGGGCGCGACGTGTTCATCGTGCAACCCACGTGCCCGCCCGCGAACGACAATTTGATGGAACTGCTGATGATGACGGATGCATGCCGTCGCGCCTCGGCGAAACGCATCACCGCCGTCGTCCCCTATTTCGGTTACGCCCGCCAGGACCGCCGGCCGCGCGCCATGCGCGTGGCGATCGCCGCCAAACTGGTGGCCAACATGATCGCGAGCGCGGGCGTCGACCGGCTGTTGACGGTGGATCTTCACGCCGACCAGATCATGGGATTTTTCGACATCCCCGTGGACAACGTCTATGCCTCGCCCGTGTTGCTCGGCGATGCCTGGAACCAGAAGCACGAGAACATCATCGTGGTCTCGCCCGACGTCGGCGGCGTGGTCCGGGCGCGGGCGCTCGCCAAACGCCTCGACGACGCCGACCTCGCCATCATCGACAAGCGGCGGCCGCGGCCGAACGAGT
>CAZZYJ010000349.1:0-3333 GCA_964658215.1 uncultured Steroidobacteraceae bacterium
GAATATCCGTGCACAGCGCCTCCGCCTTGCCGAACTGGCCGCGCCGCATCGCCGCCAGCGCCTGCATGAACTGACCGGCCGCCGTCATGACAGGGGCTGCTTCGTCATGACCAACGAGGTTTTCATCTGACAGCCCCAGTCCATGTCGCCCCAGGTCATCGTTTTCCCGTCCGGGTCGACCACCCCCAGCGTCATGTCCACCAAGGTCCCGTCCTGCTTGCGATTTACCTGCAGCATGTTGGTCGCGCGGCGCCCCACCTGCACCGTGGCCCCCTCGAGATATCCGCGAAGTGCATAGTCCTGCCGGTCGAAGTGGATGTCGAAGCGACGGCCGTCGACCCCATCCAGCGCAATCCCGTTGTCGGTGTCACGCAGAGTGAGCACCCGTCCCGCCGCCGAAAGATTTAGCATTTTCTTGGGTTCCCAGGTTCCCGACAGTCGGTGCGCGTCCGCCACCGGCATGCCCGCGCGCTCGAATTCCACGCTCGCCGTAACGGACAGGGCCGCTCGCGAATCCTCGGCATCGAGTCGCATGGACCGCCCGTCCTTCGCCACCGTATACGTCCCACGCCAAACCGGCCGGCCGCGGTGCTCAAGTCTTACCTGCACGCGATTGCGATCCAGGACTTTAACCGACATTGCATCCGTAAGCGGATCGCCGTTGACCGCATGGGTGGCGCCGTCTGCCGGCACCTCGAGCGCCGGTCGGCAGCTCTGTCGTGCGAAGGTGCCGTGCCCGATCATGAACCGCAGCGGCTGGCCCATGAAGGTGGTTTTCGCAGGCTCGGCCGTCCAGCGCCCGGCAAAAGGCGACTCCGCCCTACCGGCGAACGGCAGAAGAAGCACGAGAAACAAAAGGTATTTAATTTTCAAGTTCATCTCGAAGCTCAGCCGTAGCCCAGTTCTCGTCGTATGGCACCGAACACTGCCTCGAACCGACCCCATTGATCCGTGGAGAGGGTGCGCGCCGCCTCACCGCTGCGACCTGCCCGCATGAAACGCAAACCCGCATCAATGGACGGCTGCAGATAAGGCTTGTAGAAAATCCCCACCTGTCGTTCCTCGATGTCGCGCTCTTCGATCTCACGCATGCGTTCGAACGAACTGGCCGCGAGCGCATGCTCGATCTGCTCGCGCGTGCGCTTGATCCCGAGCGAACGGCACAGACGCTGCGCCACGTCGGGTCCCTGCGCGCCCAGGTCTTCGTAGCGGATCCGCAGCACCGGAAAGGCGTGCCGTGTGCCGAGCCAGCTGTGCACATGCTCACCCCACGTCCCCATGCCCATTTTTTGCCAGCGTGCGTCACCCTGACCGGCAATGAAAGCATCCACATAGCGCGCAAACCCCCCCCCGTCGGCCTCTGACACCGTTCCGCTGCGCCGACCGTAATGGTAATTAGACAGCATGATATCGGCGGGATCACGCAGCACGTAGATTGCGCCGACCGTGTGGACCCGCAGCGGCAACGCCTGGCCGCAAGGGAAATGGGTTTTCATGAGGGTGGGTTGCGTCGGCACCGCCGGCGTCGCACCGAGCTCGTGCACGTCCGGGATCATGCGCGCAAGCGTCGCCGCCGAGTCCACGGCGCCGAACAAGAGATTGGCGACGAGGAAGCGCACCCAGGTGTTACCGCTTTTCGGATAGGACGCTATCCAGATGATCTTGGACATCGGCGCTACTTGGCGATCTTCTCGGCCGCCATCTTGATCCTGTATTCCTGCACGACGTTCTCGATCTGCACCTGCTTCAGCCCGAACACGGGCTCTTTCTGCGCAAGTGCGGAGAACACGCCCTTGTGCTGGTACTGCTGCAGCAATTCCGCGCCATAAGTGTAGAGCTTGTCGTTCTTGCCCTCGCAGCTGACGGTGGCCGCCTTGCTGCGCTCCAGCAGCGTCTTGGTTTGCTCGAGCTCCGCCTCGCGATTGGCGAGCACCTGCGCCGTCACGCGCTGTTTCTCCGTGGTTTGCGCCAGCAACGTGTTGACGGCGGCGAGCTTCTGCGTCGTCTCCGCCTGTCCGTCCCGTGCCGTCTTGAGCTTCGATGTCGAACCGCGCAGCGAGGCCTTCTTGGCCGAGTCGATCTGCTTGGCAGCGCTCGCGGTGGCCGCCGCAGCCTTCTGTTCGGCATCGGCATTCGCGCGGGCGAGTTCCGCGTTCTGTGCCTGCGCCTGCCGCAACGCCTCCTGGGTCCGCCGCAGCATTTCCTTGGTTCTGTCGAGCTGTGCATCGTCGGCGCGCGACGCCTGCGGAACCGCAACCGCCAAGATCAACGCCGCCACGTACCCTCCTGCCTTGAGCTTGTCCATGACGAGCCTCAGAACGACGACGTGAAATCGAGCTGTGCCACATCGATGGCGAGCGGCAGCCCGGACAATACGCTGTCCTCGCCAGCCAGTTCCACGCCCTTGATCTGCTTCGCGCTGAACCACCGAAAGTTGACCGAGCTGTTCTTCTCGAAGGCGAAGCGCGCGCCCAGGAAATACCCCTGGGCATCGGTACCGCCCAGGTGGAAATCCTGGTCGGTGAAGGCATCCACCGTGGCGTCGCGCTGTACGTATCGATAGCCGACATACCCCTGCCACGAGTACTTCTCAGCCATCGTAGGCATGCCGACGGTGATGCGCGTCTGCCAGCCGCGCACCTGCGGAGCGACCAGAAAGCCGGTGCGGTTGAAAATTTCGGTGGCGTTAAAGCCGTAGTTTCGGACCCAGTCGCCGTCGAGAATGACGTGCGTCGCGCCCACGAAGCGCAGATCGAGCGACGTCGAGACGTTGGCCTCGTGGAACTTCGAGGCGAGGCCGTACAGATAATTCTGCGTGCCGTTTTGCGTGTTGAGCTGACCGTTGATGTCGAACACGGTGTTGCCGGTCTGACGGAAAGAGGCGGCGGAATTGGTGTACGCCGTAGAGTAGACGTTCGGATTGGGGGTGCCTTCGACATGACGGTAGTCGTACAGCGCGGCGGCGATACGCCAGGTCGAGGCGTCGTTGAAGTGCCAGTCGACCCCGGCCTGCGCTGCATACAGCCACTTGCTGCTGGCGCTGTTGGTGGGCGAGGGATCGATCTGTAATATCGGGAAGGCCCCCACCACCGTGAATACCTTGAGCGTCGGGGTGAGCTGCGGGCGCACGGTTGCCACCGCGCCCTCCAGACTCACATCGTCCGCCCAAATCAGGGTGGTCGGCTTGAAAAAGGGGTTCCCCAGACGACCGGCGGTGAAGGCCAACCAGTCGAAGGGGTGATAGTCGATATAGGCGCGGTCGAAACCTACGGCGGAGCGCGACTCGTAGTTACCGAGGGTCTGGTTCTCCGAACCCGGATTGGCGCCGGCGCC
>CAZZYJ010000350.1:0-3324 GCA_964658215.1 uncultured Steroidobacteraceae bacterium
GCCCCAGGGCGAGCACCGAGCTCGCCCTTTTTTTTTTGAGCGCCCGGCAGGGCGCACCCTGGCTTCGTGTCGACGATCATGAACGGCTTGAACGACAGCCACGGGCGGTGGAACAACGTCCAGCACGCGGTGACGACGTGGCATCACAAATTCAACGAGAATTGGCACCTGGATACCCAGGGCTGGTACAGGTGGGAGAGCCCGACCGCCACGGTGGCTGCATGGTAGGCAGCCCCACGAAAGTTGTAGGAATGTTGTAAAAATTTGCGCGTAGTGCGCGAGATTTTGCCGAACAAATGGCGGACTGCCGGGGCTGGAAAACGGTCCCCTATGGCACACTACGGCGCTTGGATCGAAAGGGCCTTCAAACGATGTGGGTAGGAACGGATGCGTCGAAATAGGATTCATGAATGAGTAATGTGGCGGGCGATCCCGGGCAACCCGCCAAGGGACAGGACATCATCGATCGGCGCGCGTGGTCGCAAAGCCGCCAGTACGGCGTCGCGGGGATCGCGGCCGCCGTGGTGATCGTGGCGCTGCTGGCGGTCTGGCTGAGCGGCCGCCTGTTCGGCAAATCGGAGGCGCCGGTGGCCGTCGCTCCTTCGCCGCCGGGTACGTTTCGCGCCACGCCGCAACAGTTCAAGACCTTCACGATCGAAGAGGTGGGCGTGCATGCGTTCTACAGCGAGGAACTGACCGAAGGCAAGATCGCCGTGAACGGCGACCGCGCGACGCCGCTGTATTCGCCGTACTCGGGTCGCGTCACCCGCGTCATCGCCGGCCTCGGCGACACGGTGCGCAAGGGCGCGCCGCTCGCCACCGTGGAGGCGTCCGAATTCGTGCAGGCGCAGAACGATTTGTCCACGGCGACGGCGCAGGTGAAACTCGCGCGCATCAACGAGACGCGCAAACATGCCCTCTACGATGCCAAGGGGGGAAGTCTGCAGGATTGGCAGCAGTCGCAGGCCGACCTGATCGCCGCCGAGACCACGGTGAACGCGGCCCGCAATCGGCTGAAGATACTGGGCGAATCCGACCCACAGATCGCCGCGCTCGAAGCGGCCCACGGCATAACGCCGGTGGCGACGTTGGTCGCACCCATCGCCGGTGTGGTGGTGGACCGTCAGGTCGGCCCGGGCCAGTACCTGCAGGCGGGCAGCAGCACGCCGGTGTTCACCATCGCGGACCCCTCGACCGTGTGGCTGCTCGCCAACGTGCGTGAGTCCGATGCCGGTCTGGTCGCACCCGGTCAGACCATGGAAGTGCACGTGCCGGCGTATCCCCAACGCGTGTTCACCGCACGCGTCACGTACGTTGCCGCCGTCGTCGATGCCACGACCCACCGGCTGCCGGTACGCGCGGAAATCGACAACCACGACGCCGCGCTCAAGCCGGAGATGTTCGCCACGTTTCGCATCCTCACCAGCACCGCCTCGCAGGCGCCCGCGGTGCCGGAGCCGGCCGTGGTCTACGAGGGCGACGTCGCGCACGTCTGGATGGTCGCCGGCGACGGACTGCTCGCCTACCGTGCCATCCGCACCGGCCGCAGCAACGACGGCCTGGTCGAGGTGCTGGAGGGACTCAAAGCGGGCGACAAGGTGGTGACCAAGGGCGGGTTGTTCATCGATCAAGCCGCCGTACCCGCCTCGTCATGAACGCGGTGGTCAGCTTCGCCCTGCGCCAGCGGGTGCTCATCGTCATCATGCTCATCATGATGCTGGGCGCCGGCGTCGCGAGCTTCATCGCGCTCAACATCGAGGCGTATCCCGACCCGGTGCCGCCGCTGGTGGACATCGTCACCCAAAGCACGGGACAGTCGGCGGAAGAGATCGAACGCTACATCACCATTCCGCTCGAGATCCAGATGGCGGGCATACCGAACCTGCAGGCCATCCGCACCATATCGCTGTTCGGACTGTCGGACGTCAAGGTGCAGTTCACCTACGATTTCACCTATCAGCAGGCCGAACAATGGGTGACCAACCGGCTCTCGCAGCTCGCCCCCCTGCCGAACGGCGCGCAGCCGCAGATCTCGCCCACCAGTCCCATCGGCGAAATCTTCCGCTACCGGGTCGTCGGGCCGCCGAATTATTCCATCACCGACCTCAAGACGCTGGAGGACTGGGTGCTGGAGCGGCGGTTCAAGGCCGTTCCCGGCGTCATCGACGTCACCGGCTGGGGCGGCAAGACCAAGACTTATGAGATCGCCGTCGACCAGCAAAAACTGGTGGGCTACGGTCTGTCGCTGCCCCAGGTACTGACCGCCCTCGGCAACGCCAACATCAACGTCGGCGGTCAGACCGTGAACTTCGGCTCGCAGTCCGCCGTGGTGCGGGGCGTGGGGCTGATCCATTCCGCCGACGAGATACGCCATACCCTGATCGCAGCCAATCAAGGCGCGCCGGTGGTGGTCGGCGACGTGGCGAAGGTGTCCATCGGCAACGTGCCGCGGCTCGGGATCGCCGGCATCGACGACACCGACGACATGGTGCAGGGCATCGTGCTGATGCGGCGGGGCGCGCAGAGCGTGCCGACCATCAAACGCGTCGAAGCCGAAGTGGACATGATCAATCAGGGCAACATCCTGCCGCCGGGGGTGAGCATCCAGCGCATCTACGATCGCAGCGATCTGATCAACGTGACCACGCACACCGTTTTGCACAATATGGTGGAGGGCATCGTGTTCATCTTCCTGCTGCAGTGGGCGTTTCTCGGCAACGTGCGCAGCGCCATCATCGTGGCGATGACGATTCCCTTCGCGCTGTCGTTCGCCATCGGCCTCATGGTGTTGCGCGGCGAGTCGGCGAATCTGTTGTCGGTGGGCGCCATCGACTTCGGATTGGTGGTGGATGCCACGGTCATCATGGTCGAGAACATCTTCAGGCATCTCGCCGAGGCATCCGCCCACCTGGGCCGCGGACCGAGCACGCTGCATCGCATGCGCCCGCCCAGCGGCTTTCGCGGCAAGATGGGCACCGTGTCGATCGCTGCCGCCGAGGTGAGCCAGTCCATCTTCTTCGCGGCCGCCATCATCATCGCCGGTTTCGTGCCGCTGTTCACCCTCTCCGGCATCGAAGGACATATTTTCGGACCCATGGCGAAGACCTACGCCTACGCCATCGCCGGCGGTCTCATCGCGACGTTTACGATCGCCCCTGCGCTCAGCCTGATATTTTTTCCCGCTACCGTGGAGGAGCGCGAAACGCTCGTGGTGCGGGCGTTGCGCCGGGTGTACGAACCGACGCTGGAATTCGTGCTCGCGAACCGCATCGTGACCTTCGCCGGCGTGGCGCTGCTCGGCGTGGTGGCGGTGGTGGCGGTGCG
>CAZZYJ010000351.1:0-3324 GCA_964658215.1 uncultured Steroidobacteraceae bacterium
GCGTGCGCGATGCGGCGGCGCCGTCGGCGACCCCGGGAGTCGCGACGGTCATGGGCGTGACGCTGTCGAAGCCCGACAAGGTGTTGTGGCCCGATGCCAACGACCACGAGCCTGTCACCAAGCGGGAACTCGCCGATTACTACGCGGCGATCGGCGCCTGGCTGCTGCCTCATCTCGAGGGACGACCGTGTTCCCTGGTCCGCGCCCCCGACGGGATCGCCGGGGAACAGTTTTTCCAACGCCACGCCATGAGGGGCATGTCCAACTTGTTCACGCTGGTCAAGGTGAAGGGGGACAAGGCCCCCTATGTGCAGATCGACCGGGTCGAAGCGCTCGCTGCGGTCGCGCAGATCGGTGCGCTCGAGATTCATCCCTGGAACTGTGGCCGGCAGGATCCGGAAGTCGCGGGCCGGCTCGTATTCGATCTGGATCCCGCACCGGATGTGAAATTTGCGGCCGTCATCGCAGCGGCACTGGAAATTCGCGAGCGACTGCACCAGGTGGGATTGGAGTCGTTCTGCAAGACCACCGGCGGCAAAGGGTTGCATGTGGTCACCCCCTTGTCCGGCGGCAAGAGTGCCGTGGCCTGGCCGGCGGCCAAGAATTTCGCGCACGTCATTTGCGCCCAGATGGCGCACGACTCACCCACCCGCTATCTGGACACCATGTCGAAAAAAGATCGGGTGGGCCGCATATTCCTCGACTACCTGCGTAACGATCGCACCTCGACGGCGGTCGCCGTGCTGTCGTCGCGCGCACGCCCGGGCGCTCCGGTGTCCATGCCGATCCATTGGAACGAGGTGAAGGCGTCGCTCGATCCGGCCCGTTATACGGTGCGTAGCGCGGCGAAGTTGCTGGAAAAATCGCAGCCCTGGGAGAACTACGACGATGCCGCAAGCTCCTTGATGGCGGCCATTCAGCGCGTGACAGCCTGAGGGTATGCCCGACGGCGTACACTGACGACGCCATGGGGCGACCGCCGGTCGCCTGAGACGTGCCCGCGCGCGATAGTCAGGCGCGTCGAGATCCTCAATTATTAGGAGTATCACATGGCTAATAATCAAGGCAACGATTCCAAGACGACAGGTGATTCCGAACGCGGCGGAAAGGGAAATTTCGCGAACGATCCGCAGCGGGCGAGCGAGGAAGGGAAAAAAGGCGGCCAGCAATCCCACCAGGGCAGTTCGCACGGCAAGTCTGACCAGCAGAACTCCGGGGGTTCCCAGCAGGGCAAGGGCTCGGGAAATTTCGCGGACGATCCTGAGAGAGCCAGCGAGGCGGGCCGCAAGGGCGGCCGGCACTCGCATGGGGGTACGTCGAAGTAGCGCTGTCCTGGGCAGGGCCGCCTCCAGGCCCTGCCCGCCGTCATGCCTCGTTCTTCGTAGTCGAACGGTTTCGGTGCCGCTCACCCCTCCGTACCAGCTTGTCGAAGCCGAGATAGACCACGGGCGTCGTGTCGAACTCTTTTGGCGTGGGCGCGGGTCCGCCGGCAAGGCGCCGGCTTGGGACTTGCCATCGTGGCCGAGGTCGCCAAAGTTCATGGTGCCTCGATCACCGTCGGGGACCGGCCCGGCGGCTGAGTATTTGCGAGGCATGCCGGTGGTCGGCGTCGCGCCGTGCCAATGCTTGTGGCCGGGCGGACACCAGATGACGTCGCCGGCGCGGATCTCGACGATGCCCTCGCCTTCGCACTGCGTCCAGCCGCAGCCGGCCGCCACGACGAGCGTCTGCCCCAGGGGATGCGTGTGCCAGGCCGAGCGCGCACCCGGCTCGAACGTGACATAGGCGCAGGAGACCCGCGCCGGTTCCGCGGCGCTGTGCAAGGGGGTCGATGCGCACCGACCCGGTGAAGTATTCGACAGGTCCGCGGCTCGAGGGTTGTGATCCGGCGCGTTTGAGTTGCATGTTTCGACACCTTTCTGAGGACGCCAACGGAGAGGCTGCGACGAGGATAGCGCGGACCGTGACGTGACCGGCGGCACGTTGTGTTCGGCAAATACTTCGGTCATGCTTTCTCATGAGCCGTGGCCAGCACACGAAATGAGAATCATTTTGCGCATCGCGCACGGGGTCGTCGTCTTCTTGTGGCTGGGATACGCCTCGCACCTGCGTGCCCAGACCGATGAGATCCAGGTGTACGACGCCGCGATCGCGCCGCCCGGCGCATTCAATCTCACGTGGCACAACAATTACACGCCGTCCGGCAGCACCTTACCGGCGTTCCGCGGCGGCATCGCGCCGGACAGATCGCTCAACGGCGTCGCCGAATGGGCCTACGGCGTCGCGCCCTGGTTCGAGGGTGGTCTCTATCTTCCGCTGTATTCCATCACCCGCAACGGCGGGGTCACGTACAACGGCTTCAAGTTACGCACGTTGTTCGTCACGCCCGACGCCGCCAATCGTGAATTCTTCTACGGCGCCAATTTCGAGTTCAGCTTCAACACCGCCCATTGGGACGAGCGAAAGTATACGTCCGAGATTCGCGGCATCGTCGGCACTCACGCGGGCCGCTTCGACTTCATTTTCAATCCCATCGTCGATAATTCCTGGAATGGTTTCGCCAGGCTCGAATTCGTACCGGAAACCCGGGTGGCCCTGGCCCTGTCCGAGAAATACAAGGTGGCGCTCGAGGAATACGACGACTTCGGCAGCGTCAGCCACTTCCTGCCCGCGTCGCGCCAAACCCACCAATTGTTCGCCGTCCTCGACGTCAAGACGAAGGAGGTCGGCGTCGAAGCCGGAGTGGGTGCGGGTCTGACCGCCGCGTCCGATCATTGGGTGCTCAAACTGATTCTGTCGCGGGATTTTTAGCTCTCTTTCATCTCCGAGTCGCCCGCTGCAGCGGCAAAATGTTAAGGAGTGTGAAGGAATGGTCTCACGGCCCGCTACACACGTTGCGTCGGCGCGACGAATCGCCGCGCGCGGCTGCCAGGCGGAGTTCTCCTACGTATTTATTTTATTTTTTCGGGCGCGGCTGCATATTCGACTGCGCCGACGATCGTCTCGCCGACGACCGCGGGCCGCGAGGCGATCCACCCGGAGGAACATCCCATGACACGATTCATACGGCTGCTGGGAGCACTGCTTCCCGTCGCGCTGTGTGCGCACGCGAGCGCGCAATCTTCGGGTTCGGCGACAACGCCGGGCACCGCGACCCCCGCCGCCGGCTCGAGCCGGGTGTTCATCTACCCCAGGAACGGCCAGCCGGAAGCACAGCAGTCTCTCGACCGTTACGAATGTCATACCTGGGCGAACACGCAGAGCGGCTTCGATCCGAGCGCGCCGGGCGGCGGTGTGCCGCCCGCCGAGGCCGCCAGCCGCCGC
>CAZZYJ010000352.1:0-3316 GCA_964658215.1 uncultured Steroidobacteraceae bacterium
CGGGCAACACCGGCCTCGTGCTCGGCTCGACCCCGGATGCCAGCGGCACGGAGCTCGTGCTCTCCCTGGACCGGCTGCGCGCGCCGCCGCGCGTGAACCTGGGCGACCGCACGGTCGCGGTCGCGGCCGGGACGCGCTTGTCGGCGCTCAACGCCGCCCTCGAACCGCACGGCCTGTGCCTCCCCATCGACGTCGGCAGCGATCCCATGATCGGCGGCATGGTGGCAACCAACACCGGCGGCGCACGTTTCCTGCGCTACGGCGACATGCGCCGGCACGTGCTCGGACTCGAAGTGGTGCTGCCCGACGAGATGGGCACGGTGCTCAAGCTGTCGGACGGGCTGCGCAAGGACAACGCCCACCTGGACCTGCGCCAACTCTTCGTCGGCAGCTGCGGCGCCTTCGGCATCATCACGGCGGCGACGTTGGAGGTGCATCCCGTGCCGCGCCAGACTGCCGTCGCCTTGCTGGTCCCGCGCGACGAGGCCGCGGTGCTCGAACTGCTCGGCGCCTTCGAAGCCGAGGCAGCGGAGACGTTGACCGCCTTCGAGGGCATGTCCGCCGCGGCCATGCGCCGCGCGCTCGCACACGTCCCCGCGCTGCGCAACCCGTTTCCGGACGGGCTGCCGGACTACGCCATTCTCGTCGAACTTTCCTCCGCCGCGGCGTCGCGGCCCGGGTTTGCCACCCTGGAGGACCTGCTCGAAGCGGTGATCACTCAGCTCGCCGAGCGCGCCTCCGCGCCGCTGAGCGACGTGCGCTTCGGCGCGCCCGACCGTCTGTGGGCCCTGCGCCATGCGCTGTCCGAGGGGCTGCGCGCCGGCGGCCCCGTGGTGGGGTTCGACCTGTCCTTCCGGCGCGGCGACGTCATGACCTTCCGCCGCGTCGCGATCGCCTGCCTGGCGGCGCAGTTCCCGGACTACGAGGTGTGCGACTTCGGTCATTATCGCCGACGGTGGCGTGCATTTCAACCTGGTGCCGCGTGTCGCCGGACAGACCACCGACACGCGCACGGAGGCGCTGCGGGATCGCGTACTATCCCTTGCAATCGAGGATTTCGGCGCCAGCTTCAGCGGCGAGCACGGCATCGGACGCGCAAATCAAGCGGCCTACGACCGCTACGTGCCGACCCCGGTACAATGCTACTCGGGCGCCATTGCCCAGGTTTTTGCACGGCTAACGGCGGCCGCGGTGCGCTTCGGTCCGCCGTCCGTAGGAGAGAAGAAATGACCACCGACAGCCATCTGGCGCGCCTGATCCGAGCGATCTCGGGCGACCAGGCCACCGACGAGATTCTCGATACGCTGCAGATCGACAGGACGTTCTTCCTGGCGAGCGCCGGCCCCGTTTCACGGGGGGTGTTCGCCATGGCGCTGAACGCGGTGCTGTTCCAGGACCTGCTCGGCCGCGTTCCCACCGGCGCAGCCTACGTCGCGGAGCGGCGCCGACAGCGCGAACGCATCACCTTCGACCACGGTGCGCTGCGCACCATTCATTTCGGCAGCGGGGCCACGGGCGCGCTGCCGGCCGGGATGCGTGCGTTCTCGCGCATTCTCGAACCGCTGGGCTACCACGTCGCCGGCCTCTACCCGCTCGAGAAATTGCGCATGACCGGCCGCGCGTTCGCACATCGGGAGTTCCCCGAAAGCCTGCCCCAATTCTTCGTGAGCGAACTACACGTGGAGCGCTTTTCCGCCGCCTTCCAGGCGGCGGCCGTGCGGGTGTTCGGCTCCACGCGCGATCCGTTGGGCGATGCCGCCCGCCACGCCCTCGCCCTGTTCGCCGAGGACGGCCGTTGCGAAATGAAGGTGGCCGCGCCCGCGTTGCGCGAGATCGTCGCCGCCTTCGGCCGCTGGCACGAAACGCCGCAGTGGGCCGACTATCAGCTCCTGCGCGCAGAATCGGCCGAGGCCGCCTGGATCGCCACCGAAGGCTGCGCGTTCAATCACGCCACCGACCGGGTGCTCGACGTGGCGCTGACCGCCTGCTCGCAGCGCGCACAGGGACGCCCCATCAAGGACACCGTGGAGATTTCCGCCTCGGGCACCGTGCGGCAGACCGCCTTCAAGGCAGACCCGGTACAGCGCCTGTTTCGGGACGCGGACGGCAGCGAACTGGCCATGACCGTGCCCGGATCCTTCTATGAGTTCATTTCGCGCGATCTCGTCGCCGGCGCGGACGGCAGGCGCCGCTTGGATCTGCGCTTCGACAGCGGCAACGCCCAGGGCATTTTCAAGATGACCGCGGCGGGCTGAAACGCGGCACGGCGCGCGGCACGGCCGGCTCCACCCGACGCCACCGTGTCGGCGGCCCGCGCTGCAGCGTCCGCCTCCCCCCGTCCCGCCGGGGCCTAGGCGTGTATGAACGCCGCGATGTCGGCGAGGGTCGGCGCCCGGTAGCGCACCGGCAGACTCAACGCTGCCACGGTGTCGGCGTGGCGTGCCCGTGGATACAGTTTCAGCGTCACCGGCACCCCCAGCGCGCCGAGCGCGCTCGCGAGGTTGCGGGTGTTCTTCGGCCATACCGAGTCGTCGGCGAGGCCGTGTATCAGCAGCGCCCGGGGCGCATCCGGACGTACGAAGTCGATGGGCTGCGACAGCGGATACCGGTCGGGCGGTCCGAACATATCCTGGAGATCCAGGTCGGTGATGGGTAGAAAATCGTAGGGCCCGGACAGACCGATCAAGCCGGCGATCTTCGGCACCGCGGCGCCGTTGGCGCGAAAATACCGCGTATCCAGCGTCACCAGCGCCGCCATGTGCGCACCCGCCGAATGCCCCATGGTGTACAACCGCCCGGCATCCCCGCCGAACTCTCCGGCATGCGCGGCGGCCCAATGGCCCGCCTGCGCGGCATCGGCCATGAAACCGGGGAGCTTGACCTCGCTGTAGTGGCGGTAGTTGGGCAGGACCGCCACGCACCCGAGACTCGCGAGCGCCGCCCCGACGAAGCGATAGTCCTGCTTGTCGCCCTCGCTCCAGCGCCCGCCGTACCAGAATACGACCACGGGCAGCCGGGCCCCGCCGACGCCCTGCGGCCCCTCCACGCCCGGCCGGCCGGCCGGTCTACGCCGCCTACACGCACACGGACCCCGACTTCCGGCCCGACGGCAGCGCCGCGACCGGGGCCAAGCCGGCCCTGGCCGGGCAGCGGGCGACGACGACCACGCTGGACCACGGCCCAGACGGTCGCCACGCTCGAGGCGAACCGCCAGTCGATCTACGGGGCGGGCGGGTACTACGACCAGGCCATCGCCCGGCAGGTGATGCCCGGGCAGGCCGGGGCCCCGACGGAGGTGGTCGGGCTGGACCTGGGG
>CAZZYJ010000353.1:0-3313 GCA_964658215.1 uncultured Steroidobacteraceae bacterium
GATGTTGCCGCCGCCGAGAACTACGGCCACCTGCACGCCCATCTGCGTGAGTTCGCGGATTTCGCCGGCGATGCGTTTGAGGATGTTGGGGTCTATTCCGTAGTCTTCGGTCCCGAGCAGCGCTTCGCCGGACAGCTTGACCAGAATTCTGCGGTAGCGCGCCTTGGCGGTGGTGTTCGTCATGGAGTCGTACCCTACTATAAAAGACCCCGCGCGCGCGGGGTCTTTGCGATCGGCGGAGGCCGGAGGTCTAATGCGGTTTGGGGTCTTTTTCCTGCGCCTTGACCTGCGCCATGACCTCGCCCACGAAATCGTCCTGTTTCTTCTCGATGCCGGCACCCACTTCGTAGCGCGTGAAGGCCGTCACCCGGGCACCCGCCTTCTTGACCAGTTTCTCCACCGTCGTGTCCGGGTCCTTGACGAAAGGCTGGCCCATGAGCGTGATCTCGGCGAGATACTTGCGCAGACGTCCCTCCACCATCTTGGCGATGATGTCGGGCGGCTTCTTCTCGCCCTTGGTCTGCTCGGTCAGGATCTCGCGCTCCTTGTCCAGCACGGCGGCCGGCACGTCGCCCGCATCGACGTAGGCCGGGTTGATGGCGGCCACGTGCATGGCCAGTTCCCGCGCCAGGGCCTCGTCGCCGCCCTCCAGGGCGACCACGCTGCCGATGCGGCTGCCGTGCACGTAGGTGCCGAGCGCAGTGGGTGCGCCGATGCGCATGAAGCGCCGCACCGCGATTTTCTCGCCGATCTTGGCGATCAGCGCCCGGCGATGATCATCGAGGCTGCCCGACCCGTGCGCGGCCGCGAGCAACGCCTCCAGGTCGGTGGCGCCGCTCTGCAGCGCCACCTTCGCCACATCGCGCGCGAATTCCTGGAACTCGTCGCCGCGCGCCACGAAATCGGTCTCGCAGTTGACCTCGACCAGGACGGCGTGAAGTCCGCTGCGCTCGATGGCGACGGTGCCCTCGGCGGCGACCCGGGTGGCCTTCTTGTCCGCCTTCGCGAGGCCGCTCTTGCGCATGAGCTCTGCGGCCGCATCCAGATCGCCCTGGGTCTCCACCAGGGCCTTCTTGCATTCCATCATGCCGGCGCCGGTGCGCTCGCGCAGCTGTTTGACTGAATCAGCGGTAATGTTCATGGTGTTTCGACGGCCGGTGGGCCGTGTCCTTAAAGTTTGCAGGAGGCCCGCCGGCGTGGCCGGCAGGCCCTCTCGTCTAGCGCCGCGGGGCGCCGGTGCTGCGGCCGACCGGCCGGCGGCGCGGAGCGCTCGCGGGCCGCGTCTCGGCCGGCGGGGCGTTCGGCACGTCGACCTCGACCTCGTCCACCTCGGCCTCCTCGGGCGCACCGGCCACGGCTACCGCGCCGGGCACCGCCGCGACGGCGGGCTTGCGCCGCGGCGGGGGTCGTCGACCTCCGGCACCGCCGCCACCCGCACCGCCCCGCGCCGGCGGACCGCCCGGACGACGGCCACCACCGCCGGCCGCACGCTTCTTCGGGTTGCCTTCCTCGTCGAGTTCGACGAACTCATCCTCGCCCACGGGCATCTCGGGCAGTGAGGATTTCCCCTCCAGCACCGAATCCGCCACGCCGCCGGCGTACAGCAGGATGGCCCGCATGGCGTCGTCGTTGCCGGGAATCACATAGTCGATGCCGTCGGGCGAACAATTCGTGTCGACCACCGCAACCACCGGGATGCCGAGCTTCCTCGCTTCGAGGATGGCGATCTCCTCGTGGCCGACGTCGATGACGAACAGCGCGTCGGGCAACGCCGTCATGTTGCGGATACCGCCCAGGCTGCGCAGCAGCTTGTCCATCTCGCGGCGCAGCATCTGCGCCTCTTTCTTGCCGCGCCGGTCCAGGGAACCGCTCTGCGCCATGTCGTCCAACTCGTTCAGCCGCTTGATGGACTGACGAATGGTCTTGAAATTGGTGAGCATGCCGCCCAGCCAGCGCTGGTTGACGTAGGGCATGTTGCAACGCGCGGCCTCTTTTTGCACCGCATCGCGGGCGGAACGCTTGGTGCCGACGAACAGCACCTTGCCGCCGTCGGCCGCCACGCTCTTCACGAAAGCCGCCGCCGTCGCATACAGGGGCTGCGTCTTTTCGAGGTTGATGATGTGGATCTTGTTTCGTTCGCCGAAGATGAAGGGGGCCATCTTCGGGTTCCAGAAGCGCGTTTGGTGTCCGAAATGAACACCGGCTTCCAGCATCTGTCGCATTGACACGCTAGGCATAAGAAATCTCCTGTCGGGTTGAGCCTCCGCGTATCCCAATCGGCAACCCGGCGGTGAGGCCGGGCACCCGGCCGATTGTGACGACACGCGTGCGGGGTTGTTAAAAATAGCCGCGCTTTATACCATGAACCCCCACCGGAAACAAAGCTCAAGGTCTGCCATGAACGTGACCATCAAATCGCCCGCCGAGCAACAGAAGATGCGCGAGGCAGGGCGGCTGGCCGCCAGCGTCCTCGACATGATCGAGCCCTTCGTACAGCCCGGCGTCACCACCGACGAGCTGGACAAGCGCTGTCACGACTTCATCGTCGAGGAACTGCAATCGATTCCCGCCAACCTGAACTACCGGGGCTTCCCGAAGACCATCTGCACCTCGGTGAACCACGTCGTGTGCCACGGCATTCCGGGCGACCGCAAGCTGAAGGGCGGCGACATCGTCAACATCGACGTGACCGTGATCCGCGACGGCTTCCACGGCGACACCAGCCGCATGTATTTCGTCGGGGCCGCGCCGGTGATCGCACGCAGATTGACGGAGATCTGCCACGAGGCCATGTGGCACGGCATCCGGGTGGTGCGGCCGGGGGCGCGCCTGGGCGACATCGGTGACGCCATCCAGCAGTTCGCCGAAAGCAACCATTTCTCCGTGGTGCGCGAGTACTGCGGCCACGGCATAGGCCGCGTCTATCACGAGGACCCCCAGGTCCTGCACTACGGCAAGCCCGGCACCGGCTTCGAACTGACCGCCGGCATGACCTTCACCATCGAGCCCATGATCAATGCGGGACGGCGGGACGTGCGCCTGCTGCCCGACGGCTGGACCGTGGTCACCAAGGATCAGTCCCTCTCCGCCCAGTGGGAGCACACCATCCTCGTCACCGACGTGGGCTACGAGGTGCTGACCCTGGGGGCCGCGTCCAGGCAACCGGCGGCGGCAGTGGCAGCGCACACGGCGGCGCAGACGGCCACCGCGGCGGCCTCTTGAACGCACGCGGCAAATTCCTCGAGCCGCCCGCGGACTGGGTATACCTCGCGGCGGCCCCGACGGAGCTCAAGGACGGCGGCTACTCGCCCCT
>CAZZYJ010000354.1:0-3283 GCA_964658215.1 uncultured Steroidobacteraceae bacterium
GTGCCGGTCGCGACTGCCCCGACCAACCCGGGTCCGGGGCCGGCTCCAGGCGCAGAGGCCGCCGCCAGCAACACCGCCGCCGCCGCCGCCGTCCAAGCGCCGCAGGCGCTGTTCGTGCAAGCAGGCGCGTTTGCCGATCCGGCCAATGCGGACCGCCTCGCCGACCGTTTACGGGACGGCGGTTACGGCAAGATTTTCGTCCGTAACGACGTGATCGCCGGGCGCAGGATGTATCGCGTGCGGATCGGTCCGGTGCCCACCGTGGCGCAGTTCGATCACATCCTCGCCGCCCTCGAACAGGCGGGCGTTCGCGACGCCCATCTTGCGCCGGACTAGGCGCCTCGCCGCTCGATCACGGTAAACTCGTTCCCTCTCTTTCAAGGTGTCAGATCATGTTGCGTTTCCTGTCGAGTCTCCTTCTGATGGCCGCATTCGCCGCCGTCCCCGTCCTGGCACAGACCGCGATCCCCACCGCCCCCACGGTGGACGCACGCGCGTACGTGCTGGTCGACTACCGCACGGGCCGGGAACTCGCCGCGCAGGCCGCCACGGTGCGCATGGAGCCCGCCAGCCTCACGAAGCTGATGACGGCCTATCTCGTGTTCCAGGAACTGGCCGCGGGCAAACTCAAGCTGGACGAGCCGGTGGTCGTGAGCGAACACGCCTGGCGGTCCGAGGGCTCGCGGACCTTCATCGAACTGGGCAAACCGGTGTCGGTGCAGCTGCTCATCCTCGGCATGATCGTGCAGTCGGGCAACGACGCGACGATCGCGCTGGCGGAGCGCATCGCCGGCACCGAGGAGACCTTCGCGCAGCTCATGAACGCCAAGGCCGCCCAGCTCGGCATGGCCGGCACCCATTTCGAGAACAGCTCGGGCCTGCCCTCGCCGCAGCACTACACCACGGCACACGACATGTCGCTGCTCGCGCTCGCCATTATTCGCGATTATCCGCAATACTATAAGTACTATTCGGTGCGCGAGTTCGAGCACAACGGGATCAAACAACAGAACCGCAACGGCCTGCTGGAGCGCGACCCGACCGTCGACGGCCTGAAGACCGGCCACACGGATTCTGCGGGGTTCTGTCTCGTCACCTCGGCGCTGCGCGACGGCATGCGCCTGGTGTCCGTGGTGCTCGGCTCCAAGAGCATGAAGGCCCGCGAGGACGCGAGCGCCGCGCTGTTGAACTACGGTTTCACGTTCTACGACACGAAGCTGGTGGTCAAGGGCGGCACGGCGCTCGCCTCGACGCGGGTGTGGAAGGCCGCCGCCTCGCCGGTGGACGTGGGCATCAAGGACGACCTGTGGCTCACGCTGCCGCGCGGCGAGGCCGCGGCGGTCAAAACCAGCGTGACCGTACAGCCGCGTCTCATCGCACCGCTGGCGGCCGACGCGGCCGTCGGCGAACTGCGGGTGGTCAGCGGTGCGCAGACCCTGGTCAGCATGCCGGTGCATCCGCTCAAGGAGGTGGCCGCCGGCGGCTGGTGGCGGCGGCTCATCGACACCATCCGGCTCTGGTTCGCCTAGATGGCGGTGCCGCTGTGCTATCTGAATGGTGATTTCCTGCCGCTGGCCGAGGCCAGGGTTTCGCCGCTGGACCGCGCTTTCCTGTTCGGCGATGCCGTGTACGAGGTGATCCCGGTGTACGCCGGCCGCCCGTTCCGGTTGCGCGAACATCTCGATCGCCTCGGCCGCAGCCTGCAGGGCATCCGCATGGACCCGCCCCTCACCCACACCGGCTGGGCGGAGGTGCTGGAGCGGCTGGTCGAGCGCAACGGCGGCGGCGATAAAATCCTGTATCTGCAGGTCAGCCGCGGCGCCGAGGCGGCGCGCAATCACGTCTGGAGCGCGGGGCTGCGGCCGACGGTGTTCGCCTACGTCTCGGCACTCGACGCGCTGCCGGAAAGAATGCTCGACGCGGGTGTCGCCGCGATCACCGCCACCGACACGCGCTGGGCGCGACGGGACATCAAGTCGACGGCGCTGCTCGCCAACGTGTTGCTCAAGAAGCTGGCCGCCGACGTCGGCGCCTTCGAGACCATCATGCTGGAAGACGGCCTGCTCACGGAGGGCTCGTCCACCACCGTCCACGTCATCGCGCAGGGCGTGCTCCACACGCCGCCGAACGGCCCCCATATCCTGCCCGGCACCACCCGCGACGTGGTGGCCGAACTGGCGGCACGACTGGGCCTCGAATTCCTGAGCACGCCCGTCACGGCAGCGCGCCTGCGCTCGGCGGACGAGATCTGGCTCGCCTTCTCCACGCGCGGCTTGCTGCCCGTGACCACCCTCGACGCCGCGCCGGTGGGTGACGGCCGCCCGGGCCGGTACTTCCGACGCATGCATGCCGCCTTCCTGGACTACGTCCACGAGCTGGCAGGAACCCCTTTGCTATGAGCAGCACCCCCGAAGGCGGCAAGCCGCTGCAGGAATTTCCGAGCGAGTTCCCCATCAAGGTGATGGGCCGGCACGACAGCAACCTGCGCGCGCTCACGCAGGCCATCATCGAAAGACATGCGGGTCCGGTGCCCGACTCGGACGTGCGCACGCGCACCAGCGCCGACGGCAATTTCCTCGCCCTGACCTACATGGTGCTGGCGACCAGCCGCGAACAGCTCGACGCCATCTACCAGGAATTGACCGTCTGCAAGTCCGTGCTCATGGCGTTGTGAGTGAAGCCCAGCGTGCGCAGCACGTGCGGCAACACGCCGTGCGCCGCCGTACGTACGTCCGCGACGTGGCAAAGATCGGCGAGCCGCGTCACCGCGAGGCCACGGTGACCGCAGACGTTGATGCGCGCGAACTCCTGCAGGTCGACGGCCACGTTCAGTGAAAAGCCATGGTAGCTCGCACCGCGGCGGATGCGCAGTCCGATGCTCGCGAGCTTGGCGCCGTTCACGTAGACGCCCGGCGCCGCCCGCGAGCCGTTCGCCGCGATGCCGAGATCCGCACAGTAGGCGATGATGGCCTCCTCGAGCGCCACCACGAGCTGACGCACGCCCAGGCCCCGCCGGCGCACGTCGATCAACGGATAGACCACCAGCTGGCCCGGACCGTGATAGGTGACCTGGCCGCCGCGGTCGATCTGCAGCACGGGAATGTCGCCCGGCGCGAGCAGGTGCTCACGGCTGGCCGCCAGCCCCAGCGTGAACACCGCCGGGTGTTCCACCAGCCAGAACTCGTCGGCCGTCGACGCATCGCGCTTCTCGGTGAAGCGCTGCATGGCACGCCAGGTCTGCTCGGCTACTGGCTGCTGCCCTGGGCGGCCGCCATCGCCGCCG
>CAZZYJ010000355.1:0-3264 GCA_964658215.1 uncultured Steroidobacteraceae bacterium
AGAACTGCCTTGCGCAGTCGCCACCGACGGCGCCCGCACCGCCGTCGCTTCCGCCGCCGCAGCGACCGGTGCCACCGCGACCGGTGCCGCCCCGCGCGGGGGCGCCGTGCCCATGAGCAAGGCTTGCAGGTGTGCGTTCAGCGAGCGGAAGAGGTCGGCCTGCAATTTGCCGCGCCGATAGTACTGATCGATCAGGGACAGAAGTTCCCAGCCCTCGTCGGGCTCCGTGCGCAGGACCTCGTTGACCTCCTTGAGAAATACGCCCTGATCGCACGCCCCCGTCGAGAGGGCGTCGAGTCTCGCACGGGCGTCGAACGGTCCGTGTTCCGGCGGCGTCGATGCTGCGATCGGTTGCGTTACTCGGGTCATCTGGCGGTAACTTTCGTCCCATCCCGCCGCTTACGCAAGTCGGCCGTCATCGCGCGTAGGCCCGCCAGAACAATCCGATGGTCAAGGCCAGGCCGAGCCCGACGATCGCGATGCGCAGCGCCTTTTCGTTCACCCGATTGAGCATGTAGGCGCCGAGCTGACCCCCCGCGGTGGCGCCGACGGCGACCAGCGCCACCTGCTTCCAGGCCACCTGGCGTGAGAAGAGGAAAATCAGCACGGCGGAGGAATTCATCACCCCGGCCAGCACGTTCTTGGTGGCGCCGGCGTTGCGCAGGGCGAGGCCGGAGAGCGTGAGGGCCGCCAGCATCAAGATGCCGATCCCGCCGCCGAAGTAGCCACCGTAGAGGGAAATCCCGAACTGCAGTACCGCCGCGGCAGGGGCGGCCAGGGAGCGCGTCGACTGCGCGTCGCGCCGGGAAAAGCTGCCCCACGCGAACACCGCCGTGGCGAACAGCACCAGCCAGGGCACCAGCGCGGCGAACACGGCGGTCGGTGTCTCGAGCAGCAGCACGGCGCCGAGGGCGCCACCGACGATGCTGATGAGGAACAGCGCCTTGAAGCTGAGCGAAGGCGTGCCGCTCGCCTGGCGTCGCCCGGCGAAGCCGGTGGCGACCTGGGCGGGAAACAGCGCGACGGTGGAGGTGATGTTGGCGGCGCGCGGGTCGAGGCCCGACAAAAGCAACGCGGGGAAGGTCAGGAAGGACCCGCCGCCCGCCAATGCGTTCTGCAGCCCGGCCGCGAAGGCCGCCGCGACCAGCGCCGCATCGAGCAAGACTATGGGTGTTCCTCCAGCGGATACGTGCGCGGCCCCTCGGCGGGCGGTGCCGCCGCGGGGGCCTGTGCCGTGGGCGCCGCGGGCAGGTCCGCCCGGGGCGCGGGCGAGGCGCGCAGCGCCGTTCGTGTGGTCTGCGCCAGCCGGGCAAGAAAACGTTGTGCGGTGGCCGGGGCTGCCGGGGCCTGACCCGAGAAGATGTCCGTGGCGGTGACGTCGTCCCCGCCGTACAGGGAGGCATTGGCTGATTTGTCGATGGCGATCACGCTGCCGTCCAGGGCGATACCGCCGAACAAGCCGCGCGTGCGCGCGTAGGAGTAGATTTCGGCATTGAACATCATGTCGGTGGCCGCCGAGCCCTGGCGCCCGACCGGGCCGGTGGCGACGGAGGCGTCCGCCCCGAGCGTCATCTTGCCGCCGGCAATCCCTTCGATGCCGGCCTTGGTGGTGAACACCAGGATGATGTCGGAGGACTGGGCACCCGCCTGGAAGCCCCAGCTGCCGCCGGTCAACGAGATCAGCACGGGATTGCTCCATGGCGAATTCAACTTGTCGCGCACCACCAGCACGCCGTTGCCGTGCCGCCCGCCGAAGATGAACGCCACCTTGGTGACGTCGGGAATCACCGCGATGCCATAGGCGCGCGACAACAGCGCATCCGGCAGCCGTTGATCCGGCATGCCCTCGACCTCCTCGAGCACTTCGGTCGCCGTCAGCAGACGACCTTCCTCGCGGGCTCCGGCCTGCACCACGGTGGCGCCGAACGCGAGCGCCAGGATCATTCCTCTCAGCGGTGTCATCGAGAACTCCTGATTTCGCGGTCGTCCAGCCGCCACGAGCAGCGTACTCCGCACGCCGCGTCGCGCAAGCTTAACCCGGTGCGTGGCGTTAAGCTGCACAGGATGAAGCAAGCGAACAGGGCGGACGTGGTGGTGATCGCGCATCGCGGGTCGAGCGGCGAACGGCCGGAACATACGCTCGAGAGCTACCGGCTGGCCATCGCACAGGGGGCCGACTACATCGAACCGGATCTCGTCATGACGCGCGATGGCGTGCTCATCGCCCGGCACGAGAACGAGATCGGCGGCACCACGGACGTTGCCGACCACCCGGAGTTCGCCGCGCGTCGGCGCACCCAGCGCATCGGGGGGGAGGCCGTCACCGGTTGGTTCACCGAGGACTTCACGCTCGAGGAGATCAAGACGCTGCGCGCCCGCGAGCGTCTCCCCGGGCTGCGGCCCGCCAATCGCGCGTACGACGATGTGCTGGAGATTCCGACCTTCGCCGAGATCCTCGCCCTGGCGGCGGCGGCCTCGCGCGCCCGACCGCACGCGCCGGGAATCGGCGTCTATCCGGAAACCAAGCACCCGGCGCACTTCGCGGCACTCGGTCTCGCGCAGGAGCCGCCCCTGCTGCGGGCGCTCGAAAATTTCGATTACCACCGCGCGGGGTCTCCCGTCTTCATCCAGTCCTTCGATCCGCGCAATCTGCGCGAGCTCGCGGCGAAGACGCCGTTGCCGCTGGTGCAGCTCCTCGAGCACTCGGTGGGGGACATCGAAGAGATCGCGCGCTACGCGCAGGCGATCGGCATCTCCAAGGCACTCACCGACGCCCGGGTCGTGGCCCGCGCGCAGGCCTGCGGGCTGGCCGTGCACGTCTGGACGTTCCGGGCCGAAAACGAGTTTCTCCCGCAGGCCTTCAAGGTGGGCGCCGAGCCCGCGGCCCACGGCGATCTCGCGGGCGAGATCGCGCAGTTCCTCGCGCTCGGCATCGACGGCTTCTTCACCGACTTCCCGTCAATGGGCGTGCAAGCCCGCGATCTCGCCGCGACCGCGGCTACATCTCCGCGGCCCACCCCGAGCACCAGCCCTTGACCGCCACCAGCTTGCCCGGGAAGAGTTCGCACGGCCGATAGTCCGCGCCCGCCTTGCCCTGCAGCTGCAGGCAGTTCTCGCACGCGGAGCCCGCCCGGTAGGTCGGGAATTTGCGGCCATCTACCTGCGCCGCGTCCTCGACGTAGCCGAGGGCGGCCGCGGCGGGATCGGTGGGCGCGAGCCTGGCCGGTTCCGCCGGGCGCGCGCTGCGCGCGACCAGCAAGGATC
>CAZZYJ010000356.1:0-3261 GCA_964658215.1 uncultured Steroidobacteraceae bacterium
GCGCGGGCTGCCGGCGTGAAGGCCGGCGGCGAGGCTGCCGCCGCGACGGCGCCCTTGGGCCGCCTGCCCCCGGGCGGCAGATGGCCCACCTCGAGGAGCTCCTCCTCCATCGTCGCCGGCATGCTACCGACCACCGTGCCCGAATCGAAATCGACCAGCGGTGCGCCCGTGGCGACGAGGTCGCCCACCGCGGCGTGCAGGGCCTGCACGGTGGCGGTGAACGGCACGGGAATTTCGACCACGGCCTTGGCCGTTTCCACCGACAGCAGGGGCCGGTCGACGACCGCGAGCTCGCCGCAGCGCACGTGCCATTCGAGGATTTCCGCCTCGGCCAGGCCCTCGCCCAAATCCGGCAGCCTGAAGGTGCTCATGACATCGTCCTAGGCGGCCAGGGTGAGCTGCACGGCATCGACGATGCGCTGCACGCTGGGGATGTAGTCCCGCTCCAGACGGAACAGCGGCATGATGGTGTCGAAACCGGCGACGCGCTGGATGGGCGCGAGCAGATCATACAGGCCGTGCTCGGCGACGATGGCGGCGATCTCCGCCCCCACCCCCACATTGCGCGCCGCTTCGTGCACGATCACCAGCCGGCCTGTCTTCGCCACCGAGTCGAGGATGGTCTCGCTGTCGATGGGGCTCAAGGTGGCGAGATCGATGACGTCCGCGCCGATGTTTTGCGCCGCCAGTTCCGCGACGGCACGCAGGGTCTCGAGCGTCATCGCGCCCCAGGTCACGATGGTCACGTCGCCGCCCTCGCGCAGCAGGAAGCAGCGGTCGAGCGGCAGCGCGACGCCGTCGTCCGCAACTTCCTGGCGGATGGCGCGATACAGCCGCACGGGTTCCAGGAACATCACGGGATCCGGATCGCGGATCGCCGCCAGCAGCAGCCCGTAAGCCCGCGTCGGCGACGACGGGCAGACCACGCGCAGGCCGGGTATGTGGCAGAGCAGGGCCTCGGTGCTCTCGGAGTGATGTTCGGGTGCGTGGATGCCGCCGCCGTGCGGCATTCTGATCACGGCGGGACAGCTCAGGCGGCCGCGCGTTCGATTCCGCATCCGCGTCATGTGGTTGACGATCTGATCGAGCGCCGGATACACGAAGCCCATGAACTGTATTTCCGCCACGGGTTTCAAGCCCTGGGTGGCCATGCCCACCGCCATGCCGGCGATGGTGGCTTCGGCGAGCGGCGTGTCCTGCACGCGCTCCGCACCGAACCGGGCCTGCAGTCCGGCGGTGGCGCGGAACACGCCGCCGTTCGCGCCGACGTCCTGGCCGATGACGACCACGCTCGGGTCGTGCTCCATCTCCCACGCATGAGCCATCGCGATCGCCTCGATCATGGTCAGCTTCGCCAATTCATCGACCGTTGGATGTCGAGGCGTAGCGGCGCGCGGCGTCGCGCTGCTCTTCGAGGTGCGCCGGCAGCGCCGCGAAGAGATGGTCGAACATGACATCGGTGGAGGGCGCGGGCAGGTTCAAATACTCGCGCACGGCGTCATCGACCTCGAGCGCGCAGCGTTGCAGGAGGGTCTGCTCCTGCGCGTCGCTCCACGCCCCGGTGCGCAGCAGATAGGCACGCAGGCGCAGCAACGGCTCGAGTCGCCACGCGGCATCGACCTCCGCCTGCGCCCGGTAGCGGGTGGCATCGTCGGCCGTGGTGTGATCGCTCAGCCGGTAGGTGAGTGCCTCGATCAGGCAGGGACCCCCGCCGCGCCGTGCGGTGTCGAGCGCGCCGCTCACCACCGCGCGCACCGCGAGCACGTCGTTGCCGTCCACCTGCAGCGCATCGATGCCCGCCGCGACGGCCTTCTGCGCGAGCGTCGCCGCGGCCGTCTGCGCCGCGACGGGCACCGAAATGGCCCAGCCGTTGTTGACGATCACGAACACCACGGGCAGCGCCCGGGCCCCGGCGAGATTGAGGGCCTCGTAGAACGCACCCTCCGAGGTGCCGCCATCGCCGATGTAGGCCAGCGCACAACGCGGTTCGCGGCGGATCTTGAACGCCATGGCGGCGCCGGCGGCATGCAGGGTCTGGGTGGCGATGGGCACGCACCAGGCGAAATCCTGCCGCGGCCCCGCGAAATCGTTGCCCCGCTCGTCGCCGCCCCAGTAGGCGAGGATCTCGGCCATGCGCACGCCGCGCCACAGTTGCGTGCCGAATTCGCGATACACGGGCGCGAGCACATCCTCGGGGCGCATGGCGGCGCCCACCCCCACGTGCGTGGCCTCGTGCCCCAGACAGGACGGATAGGTGCCGAGCTGGCCGGTGCGCTGCAGGTTCACCGCCTTGGCATCGAACACGCGGACCCTCGTCATCGCTTCGTACATCCCCACCAGCTCGCCCACGTCGGCGAAGGCGGGCAGCGCGTCGACGAGCTGTCCGCCCGCATCGAGGATCTGCCGGTGATGGATGGCGAATTCGGCGACGATCATGGCTGAATTATGCCAGGGAGCGCCGTGGCGTGCTTCACGGGCGGTGTTCGCCGGCCAGATAGGCCTCGGTTTGCATTTCGATCAAGCGGCTCGCCGCGCGCTCGAACTCGAAACGCAGCCGTTCGCCCTGATAGAGCGCTGCGGGCGGCGCGGCTGCCGACACCACGATCTTGACGCCACGGTCGTAGAACTCGTCGATGAGCGTGATGAAGCGCCGCGCCGCATTGTCGTTGAAGCTGTCGAAAGTCGGAATGTCGGAGATGAAGAGCGTGTGGTACAGACGCGCCAGTTCGATGTAGTCGTGCTGACTGCGCGGGCCCGCGCACAATTCGCCGAACGTGAACCAGGCCATGCCGGGACCCGTGTCGAGGGCGGCGAGACGGCGCGACTCGATTTCCAGGGGCACGGGTCCGCTGGCGGCGGCGCCTGCCAGTGTCGCGAAGCGCCGGGCCAGCTCCGCGGCCGTGCCGGGCGCGCGGGCGTCCAGATAGATGGGCGCCTGGGCAAGCTGGCGCAGGCGGTAGTCGACGCCGCCATCGAGATGCAGGACGTCGACGTGGCTCTGGATGAGCTCGATGGCCGGCAGGAACCGCTGCCGCTGCAGCCCGTCCTTGTACAGCTCGCGTGGCGCCAGGTTCGAGGTGGCGACCAGCGTCACGCCGCGCCGGAACAGTCCCTCGAACAGGGCGGCGAGAATCATGGCATCGGCGATGTCGGCGACGAAGATCTCGTCCAGGCAGATCACGCGCGTGCGCTGCGCCAGGCGTTGTGCGACGACGTCGAGCGGCCGCTCGTGCCGTTTGATGCCGGCCAGTTCAGCGTGCA
>CAZZYJ010000357.1:0-3220 GCA_964658215.1 uncultured Steroidobacteraceae bacterium
CGGCGATCTCGGCGGGAAAAGCTACAAGCCGTCCGTCGTGAACGGCGCGGCCGAGGGCGAGCTCATCCGCATCTTCCGCGACTACGGCGAGGAGCGTTTCGCGCCGCGCATCGCGCGCGCCATCGTCAAGGACCGGCAGACCCAGCCCTTCGAGCGCACCCTGCAGCTCGCGCAGATGATCGCGCGGGTGGCGCGCAGCACCGAGCGGCACAAGCATCCGGCCACCCGGGTGTTCCAGGCACTGCGCATCCACGTCAACGGCGAGCTCGACGAGATCGCCGCCGCGCTCGAGGCCGCGCTCGAACGCCTGGCGCCGCGCGGGCGTCTGGCCGTGATCAGTTTTCATTCGCTCGAGGATCGCCTGGTGAAGCACTTCATGCGCCGGCACGCCGTGGCGGACCCGGTCTACGCCGGGCTGCCGTTCATTCCGGATCATGCGCGGCCGACGCTCACGCTGGTGGGAAAGGCGTCCCAGGCCGACGAGGAGGAGACGGCGCGCAATCCCCGCTCCCGCAGCGCGCGTCTGCGGGTTGCCGAACGGGTCGATCCACGGCTCGCCGCATGAACATCCGGCGCGTACTGCCCATCGTCATCCCGGTTCTGTGGCTCGCCGTGCTGGGCTCCGCCGTGCAGGTGATCTATGCGCGGCACAAGGCGCGCGATCTGTTCGTGCATCTGGAGAAGCTCAACGCCGAGCGCGATTCGCTGGAAATGGAATGGGGCCGCATGCAGCTCGAGCGCAGCAGCTGGTCCTCGCATGGTTTCGTCGAGCGCGTCGCCAACGCGAAACTGCAGATGAGCATGCCGCAGACGCGCGACGTGCGGATCGTGCGGCCGTGAAGCTGCGTTCCAGCGAGAACGATGCGCAGGCGAGGAGCTTCCGCTGGCGCTCGTTCGTGGTGTTCGGGCTGGTGGTGCTGGGGGCGGCGGGGCTCGCGGCGCGGGCGGTGGAACTGCAGCTCATCGACCATGGTTTTCTCGCGAAACAAGGTGACGATCGCTCGATGCGGGTGGTGAAGATCGCGGCGCATCGCGGTGCCATCACGGATCGGGCGGGCGAGTTCCTGGCCGTGAGCACGCCCGTCGACAGCGTGTGGGTGAATCCGCACGAACTGCAGGTGAACATCGATCAGCTGCCCAAGCTCGCGCGCGCGCTGCAGCTCGAGCCGCAGGTGTTGGCGCGGCGCGTCACCAGCAACCTCGACCGCGAATTCCTGTACCTGGTGCGGCACATGCCGCCCGAGCAGGCGGCGCACATCAAGGCGCTGGGCATCCCGGGGGTGTACCTGCAGCGTGAATATCGGCGCTACTACCCGGCGGGCGAAGTGGCGGGTCACGTGGTGGGCTTCACCACCGTGGACGATCAGGGGCAGGAAGGTCTCGAACTCGGCTTCGATCAGCTCTTGAACGGCGAGGAGGGGGCCAAGCGCGTCATCCAGGATCTGTACGGGCATTCGGTGGAGAACGTCGAGAGCATCCGCGCGCCGCGACCGGGCCGCGACCTCGTCACCAGCATCGACCTGCGCATCCAGTATCTTGCGTATCGCGAGCTCAAGTCCGCCATGCAGGACTACCAGGCGCACGCGGGCTCGGTGATCGTGCTCGACGTGGACACCGGTGAAGTGCTGGCCATGGTGAACCAGCCGTCGTACAACCCGAACGACCGGGAGCAGCTCAAGCCGGCCCTGTACCGTAATCGCGCGGCCACCGACATCTTCGAGCCCGGCTCGAGCATCAAGCCCTTCATCATGGCGGCGGCGCTGGCCTCGGGCCAATACCGTGCGGACAGCGTGGTCGACACGTCGCCGGGGTTCATGAAGGTGGGCAACAAGGTGTTCGAGGACGAGAGCAACCTGGGGGTGGTGGACCTGGCGACCATCCTCGCGAAGTCGAGCAACGTCGGCACGGCGAAGGTGGCGCTCTCGCTCAAACCGGAACAGATCTATCGCACGCTCACCGACCTCGGTCTGGGAACGGTCACGGGCAGCGGCTATCCGGGGGAGTCGGCGGGCATGCTGTCGAACTATGCGCACTGGCGGCCCATCGGCATCGCCACGCTGTCGCACGGCTACGGGTTGTCGGTGACGCCGCTGCAGCTCGCGCACGCCTACGCCACCCTCGGTGCCGGCGGCATCCGGCGACCGATCTCCTTCGAACGCGTGTCGGGACCGGTGCCCGGCGAGCAGGTGCTGGAGCCGCGCGTCGCGCATGCGCTGGTGCAGCTCATGGAGCAGGTGGTGGAGAAGGGGGGCACGGCGACGCGCGCGGCGGTGGTGGGCTACCGGGTGTCGGGCAAGACCGGCACGGCCTGGAAGTCGTTCGCGGGCGGCTATTCCACCGACCGTTACATGGCGGTGTTCGCGGGCCTGGTGCCGGCGACGCATCCGAAGATCGCGACCGTGGTGGTGATCGACGAGCCGAGCGGGGATCTGCACCAGGGCGGCACGGTGGCGGCGCCGGTGTTCTCGAACGTGATGTCGGGGGCGCTGCGCTTGTTGGACGTGGCGCCGGACGATCTGCAGAACGTGCCGGCGGCGACGCTGGTGCAGGCGAGCGCGCAATGAGCGCGGGTTCCGACGGCGTGTCGCTGCGCTGGCTCCTCGAGGGGATCGCGGTGGTGGCGCGCGAGGTGCGCGTCGTGGACCTGACCTCGAACAGCGCCGAGGTACGCGAGGGCGGTGCGTTCTTTGCGTTGCAGGGTCGCGCTGCGCATGGCTTGACGTTCGCGGCGGAGGCGGTGGCACGCGGTGCCGGCGTGGTGGTCTGGGAGGGCACGCAGGGCACCGAGGGCACGCGCGAATCGCAGGACGGCGACAGCAACGGCGACAGCGACGAGATGCTGGCGGCCCTGGCCGGTGAACTTTCGGCGCGCGGCGTGCTCGTGGTGCGCGTACCCGGGTTACGGAAACTGCTCGGGGGCATCGCGGACAAATTTTTCGGCGCGCCCTCCGCGCAGCTCGCGGTGGTGGGCATCACCGGCACCAACGGCAAGACCACCACCGCGTACCTGCTGGCGCAATGCCTGGAGCGTCTCGGCACGGCGGCGGCGTACGGCGGGTCGGCCACGCCATAGGTGAGACCCGCGTAGAGAAACAGCACCTGGAACGGGACCAGCAGGAACAGCGCCACCAGGACGGTTTTGCGGAGGCGCAGCGAGCGCGTGAGCAGGCGCACGACCAGCAGGGGCGGCACCGAAAGGCCGAGAGCGATGTAGCCCCAG
>CAZZYJ010000358.1:0-3209 GCA_964658215.1 uncultured Steroidobacteraceae bacterium
CCCGTGCAGCGGCTCGACGCCCTGGCCGCACTGGCCTAACGCGGCCCGCGTGCGGGCGGCACCCAGAGGCCGCGCGTGAGCCATAGCGCCGCGGCGATGACCGCGGCCCAGGGCCGCAGCCAGTAGCCCAGCAGACCGTCGAAGGTGCCCACCCACGCCGCGTAGGCGGGCGCGGTGCCGCGCACCGTGGCCTCCTGCAGCAGGCGCAGAACCACCACCCAGCCCGCGTGCAGCCCGATGGCCACCGCGATGTTGCCGGTGAGCACGCGCGTCAGGCTGAGGACGAGCCCCACGGCGAGCCACGACAGAAACGCATCGAGCACCCCGGAAAAATGGGCGAGCGGCGTGAAGGAACGCAGCAGCAGGTCCCAGCCGCTGCGCCACGCGACCTCGTCCGCCGCAATGTGCACCTTGGCGAAAAAATGCGTGACGGCGAACAGGGGGGCGGTCAGCAGCGCGGCGGCCCAGGGTCCCGATTCGCGCTGGATGGCGGTGTGCATGGCACCGCGCATGACGGTTTCCTCGATGAGCGCCACCGCGATGCCGGACGACAGGCCGAGCAGGCCGAGGCGCACGGCCCCCGCCGCCGAGGCGACGAAGTCCGGCGCGGGCAGGCGCAGCCCGGTGCCGAGCAGGAAGGCTGCGCCGAGCGCGGCGGTGGCGATGCCGACGGCGCCCCACGACGCGCTCTGCGCGAGGAAACGGCGCCAGGGCAGGCCGTAGCCGAAGTCGGTCTTGCCGGTGATGCGCAGATGACGGCAGAGCCAGACCAGTTCCAGCGCGAGCACCAGCATGGCGATACGGCCGGCGACGCGATGGAACGCCCAGCCGGCGAAGGTCGAGGTCAGTTCATAGGCGGGATAGGCGATGCCGGCCGCGATCAGTCCCGCCGTCACGAACAGGCACACGAACAACGCAAAGGCGCGCATCGTTCAGGTGCGGTTGAGGGTGTCGAACGCCGCCGCCGCCGCCGCGACGGTGGTGTCGAAGTCGGCGGGGGTGTGCGCCGCGGAGAGGAACCCGGCCTCGAAGGCCGACGGCGCGAAGTACACGCCGGCGTCGAGCATGAGATGGAAGAAGCGCCGGAAGCGGTCGACGTCGCAGGCCATGACCTTGGCGAAACTGTCGACGTGCGGCTCGGCGGTGAAAAAGAAACCGAACATGCCGCAGACGTGATTCGTGGCAAGCGCGATGCCGGCGCGGGCGGCGGCCGTCGCGAGGCCTGCCACCAGCCGGTCGGTGGCCGCCCCAAGCCGTGCATGGAAACCTTCCGCGGCGAGCAGATCGAGCGTCGTGATGCCCGCCGTCATCGCGACGGGATTGCCCGAGAGCGTTCCCGCCTGGTAGACGGGACCGAGCGGCGCGAGCTGCTCCATCACGTCGCGCCGACCGCCGAAGGCGCCCACCGGCATGCCGCCGCCGATGATCTTGCCGAGCGTGGTGAGATCGGGGCGGATGCCGTACAGCGCCTGGGCGCCGCCGAGCGCCACGCGAAAGCCCGTCATCACCTCGTCGAATATCAACAGTGCGCCGCTGCGGTCGCACTCCTCGCGCAGGGTGCGCAGAAACTGCGCCGACGGCACCACGCAGTTCATGTTGCCGGCGATGGGTTCGACGATGATGCACGCCACCCGGTCGCCGATCTGGCGCAAGGCGTCGCGCACGCCCTGCGCGTCGTTGTAGTCGAGCGTGACGGTGTGCGCGGCGAGCCCCTTGGGCACCCCGGGCGAGGTGGGTACGCCGAAGGTCAGGGCGCCGGAGCCCGCCTTGATCAGCAGCGAGTCGGAGTGGCCGTGATAGCACCCTTCGAATTTGACGATGGTGTCGCGGCCGGTGAAGCCGCGCGCGAGCCGGATCGCGCTCATGGTGGCCTCCGTGCCCGAACTCACGAAGCGCACCAGTTCGATGGAGGGCACGAGCTCGGTCACCCGACGCGCCAGCGTCGTTTCCAGTTCGGTGGGGGCGCCGAAGCTCAAGCCGTCGGCCGCCACGCGCTGCACCGCGGCGATCACCTGCGGATGGGCGTGGCCCAGTATCATCGGTCCCCACGATCCCACGTAGTCGATGAAGCGCCGGCCGTCCGCGGCCTCGACGTGGGCGCCGCGTGCCCTCTTGAAAAAGATCGGCTCGCCGCCGACGCCGCGAAACGCCCGCACCGGTGAATTCACGCCGCCGGGAATGTACCTGCAGGCCTCTTGATACAGGCTCGTCAAAATCGCTCTCTCCTCGATCCGTCCGCGCGCTGCCGCGCCGTCAGGCGTTCAACACGGCGCGTGGCAGCTCGAGGGCCACTTCGAAACCGCCGCCCGGACGATTGAGCGCCTTCGCCGAACCGCCGTGCGCCTTCATGACCTGCGAGGTGATGGCAAGCCCGATCCCCTCGCCGCCGCTGTCCCGGTCGCGCGATTCCGCCACCCGGTAGAAGGGCTCGAATATACGCTCCAAGTCGCTCGCCGGTACGCCCGGCCCGCGGTCCCGAATGGAGATCGTGAGTCCGGACTCGCCCCGCGCGAGATTGACGTCGACGGCCGCATCGGTGGGGCTGTAGCGTACCGCATTGCGCAGCACGTTCTCGACGGCGCTGCGCAGGAGCTCCCGATTGCCCTTGACGGTGGCGAGCGCGGCGCCGCTCAGGCGTACCGTGCAGTCCTTGACGGCACCCTCGAAGTTCGCGTCGCGCACCACCTCCTCGACCACTTCGTCCAGGTCCACGGTTTCACGGCCGAACGCGGCGTCGGTGCCGTGCAGCCGCGCGAGCTTCAGCACCTGGCTGATCAAGCCGTCCAGGCGCTCGATTTCCCGCTCCAGGCGATCGAGCTGGCGGGTGGGGTCGGCAGGCGGCTGGGCGAGGCCCACCGCCACGCGCATGCGTGCGAGCGGGGAGCGCAGCTCGTGCGAGATGTCGCGCAGCAGCTGGGTGATGGCGGCGCGATTGGCGCGCATCTGGTCGGCCATGGCGTCGAAGTCGCGCGCCAGCACGGCCAGTTCGTCCTTGCGGCCCTCGAGCCCGGAACTGACGCGCGGCACCTCCGAACTCAGGTCGAGCGTATGCGCGGCGAGCGCGCGCGCGCCCGCCTGGATGCGCCGGATGGGCGCGCTCAGATGGCGGGCCAGCCAGCCGCTCGCGAGCGCGCTCACAAGATGCGCGGCACCGCCGGCAGCACCGACGGCCGCGTCCTTCGCAACCTCCAGCGGCCCCGTCGAAGTCG
>CAZZYJ010000359.1:0-3204 GCA_964658215.1 uncultured Steroidobacteraceae bacterium
GCCCATGCCGCCCTGCCCACCGGGCGAATATTGGCCGCCGGCCACTGCCGCCGTGGCGGTCAACCCCGTGGCAATCGCTAAAATCGCCGTCAGGGCCCTCAAATGTCGTCGCATGCTGTCCTCCGTGGCTGCTCCACATGTGCGTCGGTGAACGCCGCGCAATGGTAGGTTTTTAACGCTCGCCGCGCTGAGCTTTTTGACCCGGTCCGGCGGCGGCCTCCTCGATGCCGATGCGCAGGGTGGTGGTCGCGATCCGCACCTCGATGAGAAACGCCAGCAGGGCCGCGGCCAGCGACAGCATCGACATGATGAAGATGAAGGCGATGAACGCCGACAAATCCCAGCGCAGGAAGGCGTTCACGAACAACAAGACCACGACCAGGGCGATGAACAACGCCGACATGGTGATGAGCGTGATGGCGACGTTGATCCAGCGCGCGCGCCGCGCCAGCACCCGCAGCAGCGCATGCAGGTCGCGGCCGTCGCTGCGATGATCCGGCCGGCGCAGCTGATCCTCCATGACCCGCGCCCGGTCGACGATGCGGGCCAGCCGGCTGGTGAGCACGCTCAGCGTCACCCCGATGGCCGAGATCAGGAAGATGGGCGTCAACGCCACCTGGATGAGATGGGCGATGTCGACCGACTGTGCGGCGGCCGCGGTCAAGTCACCGGCACATCGACCCTGAGGTCGCCGGCATGTCGGAAGCGCAGCAGCAGGGGAAAGTGCATGCCTGGTGTCAGGGGTGAGCGCAACCCGCCCAGCATGATGTGCAGACCCCCGGCTTCGATCTTGACGATCCCGCCCGGCGGGCAGTCCAGCGTCTCGACGGCGCGCATCTGCCGCAGGCCGTCGACGACCCGGGTCTCGTGCAGACCGGCCGTCGCGGCCACGGGGGTCTCGACGCCGAGCAGCTGGTCGGCGCGGGAGCCTCGATTGGCGATCCGCAGGTACACCGCGCCCACGGCGGACCCCGGCGGCGTCGGCGGCGAGCGGGCCTCGCTCACGGTGATGTCGCCGGCCGTCCCGGCGGCAGCAGGCGGCGCGGCGGCGGACAGCGCGGCGGGCGTCGCCAGCATGCACAAGGAGAGTGACGCGGTCCACAGTTTGAATTTGTTCGCGTGCACCAAAACAGTATACGCGCGCGGGGCTCCCTTAGAGTGCATCCAGTTCGCAGGCCGCTCCGAATACCAGGGTGCACAAAGCGGCGAACCGCTACGCCACACTAATTCAATGGAGGATGTCTCAATGATCAAGTACCCCTGGACGGCCGCCCTCGCGCTGACCGTGCCGCTGGCCGCATTCGCGTCGAGCCACCGCGAAGCGCCGAACATCACGCGCATGCCCACCGTCGACGGCACCGACTTCTACATGTTCAACAGCTATGAAGCGGGCCGTACCGGCTACACCACCATTCTCGCCAACTACATTCCGTTGCAGGACTCCTACGGCGGCCCGAACTATTTTGCGATGGACCCGAACGCGTTGTACGAGATCAAGATCGACAACACGGGCGACGCGGTCGAGGACATCACGTTCCAGTTCCGCTTCACCAACACCCTGGGCAACGGCGGTGCGGGCATCGCGCTCGCGGTGGGCGCGACCGGCGCCACCCAGAACGTCGCCATCCCCTTGAAAGTGGCGGGCGGCGTGAGCGGCGCGAGCTCGCCGAACCTGAATTTCAATGAAACGTACACGGTCACCGTGGTCACCGGACCCAGCCAGACCGCGACCGGCACGCTGGCCACCAACGCCGGCAACGGCTCGACCACTTTCACCAAGCCGCTGGACTACATCGGCCAGAAGACCCTCGGCAACGACGCGGCCTACGCGGCCTACGCGGGCCAGTACATCTCGACCATCAACATCCCGAACTGCAGCACGCCGGGCAAGGTGTTCGTCGGCCAGCGCAAGGAAGGCTTCTCGGTCAATCTCGGCGAAGTGTTCGACCTCGTGAATTTCGTCCCTGTCGAAGGCGACAGTGCACCGGGCGCCGGCGACGGCAAGGGCTTCCCCGGCGGCATCACGCAGCACGCCAGCAACAACATCCTCGCCAACAAGAACATCACCACCATCGCGCTCGAAGTGCCCACCGCGTGCCTCACCGGCACGGGTAACGGCGTGATCGGCGGCTGGACCACGGCCAGTCTGCGCCAGGCGCGCGTCCTCAATCCCAGCGCCACCTTCGCCAAGCCCGAGGTGAACGGCGGTGCCTGGACGCAGGTCTCGCGCCTCGGCTCACCGTTGGTGAACGAACTGGTGATCGGCATTCCGGACAAGGACAAGTTCAACGCCAGCGCCCCGAAGAACGATGCACAGTTTGCCACCTACGTGACCAACCCCACGCTGCCGGCCCTGCTGAATGCGTTGTTCCTCGCGCCGGTGAACGCCACCCTCGGTACGACCCTCGCCACCCTCGCCCCCACCAACTTCCCGCGCAACGATCTGGTCGCCGCGTTCCTGACCGGCTTCTCCGGGCTCAACCAGATGTCCACCGTGACGGCCTCTGAAATGCTGCGCCTGAACACGGGCGTCGCCGCCAAGGCGGCGGCCTCGCAGAGCACCTTCGGCGTCGCGGCGGGCGATCTCGCCGGCTTCCCGAACGGCCGCCGTCCGGGCGACGACGTCACCGATCTCGCGCTGCGTGTCGTGATGGGAGCGCTGTGCTATCCGCTGCCCATCGGCGCCAACGGCGCCGCCACCAATCTGGGCCTGTGCGCGACCACGGACGCCCCGGTGGGCAACGTGGCCTTCACCGACGGTGCCCCGGTGAGCGCGCTCGACTTCGACCAGACGTTCCCGTACCTGAAGACGCCGTTGCCCGGTTCACCGATCGGCGCGATGTAAGGAATGACCATGAAAAAGATATTGATGCGTCGGATCATCGGGGGAGCGGCGGCCATCGCCGCCGCGTCCCTGGCGGCCTGCGGCGGCGACGATCACGGGACTCCCCCGGCGGCGACGACTCCGCAGTACACCCAGTTCTCCGCGTTCGTGAAATCCACCTACGCGCTGGCCGCCAATACCACGCCGCTCGAGATCAATGCCCTGCAGTTCTCGTTCGACGTGCAGGACGATCCCACGGCCTTCGATGGCCTGTTGATGTAAACGAAAACGCCCCGGCCGCCGTGAGGCGACCGGGGCGTTCGGCCGGCAATCTTAATTGCTGGTCGTCGGCGCAGTCTTCGCCTTCTTGTGCTTCTTGT
>CAZZYJ010000360.1:0-3188 GCA_964658215.1 uncultured Steroidobacteraceae bacterium
TTACTGCAACGACCCGAGTACCTGCCACGAGGCGGGCAACACCGTGGATGCGCCCGCGGGCCAGCAGCTGCCCGTCACGCCCAAGGTCAAGGGCGACGTGACGGCGCGCTACACGTTTCCGGTCTTCACCTACAAGGCCAGTTTGCAGGGCTCGGTGACGTACGTAGGAGCACGCTGGGCGGACCTGCGCACCACGGAGCGCGCAGAACTCGGCCGGGAGCCGAGCTACGCCGTCGCGGATTTCTCGCTGGGCGCCGAGAAAAACGGACTGCATGGCGAGCTGTACGTCAGCAACGCGTTCGACAAGCGCGCGGTGCTCGACCGCTATGCAGAATGCGACGCCAACAACTGCGGCCAGGTCAACAAGTACGACGTGCCCAATCAGCCGCGCACCGTGGGCATCAAGTTCGGCCAGAAATTCTGACGCCGGATTCGCGACGAGGGCCCCGCGACGGGGCCGGTGCGGCGGGTGCGGGGCGTGCGCGGCGCAAGACCGTCCGGCCGCACCGCGCCGCGCTCAGTTGTCGGTGTGGAAATGCCGCAGCCGGTGCATGTCGACGATGACGTCGTAGCGCTGGTCAGGCGGCAGCTTGTAGCCTTCCGTGAAGTCGTAACGCGAATCGACGTTGGCGACGTCGGGATGCAGGTCGTGCATGGCGCGCTTGAACATCTCCTTCGGCACCCACTCGGAATTCGACGACAGCGACCCGAATTCATCGTGATAGATGGTGGCCGTCGAGATGTCGGCGGGCGAAGAGGCGATGGCGAAGACGCGCGGTCGCGTGCCCGGCTCGAGCCGCACCTGTTTCGCGCCCGCGAGGATGAGCTGCCATTCGTTGCCCTGCGGTACGGCGATCAGCGCGAAGGCATGATGCTGTGCCAGACAAAATGCCACGGTGAGCGTGGCGCTTGCGAGCAACCGCCGGCGGGGGAGGCTCCAATGGTCCGTGAGGGCGCGGATCGAGGCGACCAGGAAGCACAGCAGTACGGCCGTCATCGCCAGAATGGTGCGGTAGGTGGCGTAGTGCTCCGAGGCGACCAGACTCACGGCGAAGGCGAAGATCGGCAGCCCCACCAAGCCACCGGACCAGATCAGACCGCGTGACCGGCCGTGGGGCGCCCGCGACCAGGATCGCACCGGCGACGGCCGCGCAGCCGATGTAAAGACCATGGTCCCGCAGATTGTTGTCGTTCAGCACGAACAGGCTGAGCGCGTTCGGCAGCGCTTCGTGCAACAGCCAGTAAAGTTTCTCGCCCCAGTGGTGCTCGAAGGCGATGCGCCCCGATTTGACGAACACTCCCTGCGCGTACAAGACGGACATGATGGCGTAGGCCACGCTCAGGGAGCCGACGACGAATCCCAGGTGCACGGCCGTCCACTCGAGGGTGCGGCGGATGTTGCGCTGGCGCTGTACGAGGAGGGCACCGGTCAGCGGTACCACATAGAACAAGGCGCTGGGCTGGTAGATGAGCGCGGCGATCACCATCAGACACAGCGCCAGCACCCACTGGCCCGCCGCCCGGGCGGGCTCGGCGCTGCGCAGCGCGGCCAGCGCCCCCTCCACGGTGAAGAAGCCGCCGATGGCCAGCAGCGCAGTGGCCGCGTAGGGCCAGCCCACCGCCCAACAGGCGATCACCTGGGCGGAGGGCACCAGGGCGAGCAGCAGGGCGAAACAGAGGCTGGCGTTGAAGGACCAGCCGACGCTGCGCAGGCCGCGGAACATGACCAGGGAAATGGCACCGAGCAGCAGCGAGGCGAACAGGCGCATCCATTGCAAATCCTGCACGCTCTGCGTCTGGCCGTAAGTCGTCTGCAGCAGCCAGCCATACACCGGCCGCGCATGCGAGGCGCAGAAACGCACCACGACGCCCGGTTCCTCGTGAGCCTCGCGCAGGTTCGAATAGTCGTCGCGCAGGCCATAATCATGGAAGGTCGCCGGCCAGTAGGCCAGCAGCGGCACCAGAAACAGCACCGCGGCCAGGATCAGGGCGCGTACGCCGACGACGTGGCGCCACCCCGTGCCGACCAAGGAATGGCCGATGGGAAGGGCGATGCCCGGCTCGCTCATCGGTTCTCTAAAAACGGGTTCTGGCACGCTCATTGGCACCAGATTCTAGGGGCTGAGAAGTCAAAAATCCGTGCCCGAGTCGGGAAATGAGGGTTAAATATCCGTCACCCGGCAGGGCTGCGACGCAGCTCTCAGCCGCAAATGCAGCAGTTTTTTCCGGCGCGTTTGGCCTGGTACAGCGCGGCGTCCGCCCGGTCGAAGGCCGTGCCCGGGGTGTCCTCCGAGCGCAATTCGGTGACGCCGCAGGAAACGGTCAGGCGCACCGGCGTACCCCGGAAATGCAGGCGCAGACCCTCCACCGTCGTGCGCACCGCGTCGGCGAAGGCGAGTCCGCGGTCCACCGCGAGGCCGGGAAGAATCATCACGAATTCCTCGCCGCCGATGCGCGCCACGAAGTCCTCCGCCCGCGCGGACGACTTGAAGCAGTTGGCGAGCGTCTGCAGCACGCGATCGCCGGCGCGATGCCCATAGCTGTCGTTGATGACCTTGAAGTGATCCAGGTCCCACAGCAGCATCGTCAGCGGCAGGCCGTCCTGCGCGCGGCGCCCGATGGCCTCCACGAAGCGCTCGTCGAACGCACGGCGGTTGGCGAGCCGGGTCAGCGGGTCGCGTCGCGCACCCTGTTTTTCCTGCGCGAGCTTCGCATGAAGTTCGTGGGTTTCGCGTTCCAGGTCCGCGATGCGCTCGTGCATCCGCCCGGCGAGTCCGCGGTGGCGCTGCGAGCGGTCCAACTCCCGCTCGCGAAATTCGACGATCTGCTCGGTGACCCGGGCCAGCCGGGTCCGCACCCCCTGCTGCAAGGCCGCCAGTTCCGTCGCCGCGTCTAGTTCCGCCGACATCTCGCGCACTGCGGCGAGCACCCCCGTGTTGAGCGACGCGCCGTCGGCAAAACGCGATTCGCTCGCCGCATCGGTTTCGGTCAGATAGCCGGTGATCTCCTCGAGCCGCTGCGTGACGTCCGCCAGCACCGCGGTGGACGCCAGCCGCTCGCGCGACGCCGACTCGGCCTGTGCCTCGACCAGATCGGCCGTGCGGCCCACCACGGTGGCCAGTTCCGCATCCGTCTTGGCGCCCGGCACCTCGGCGATCAGCGCATCGGCGACGGGGTTGTCCGGGTCC
>CAZZYJ010000361.1:0-3170 GCA_964658215.1 uncultured Steroidobacteraceae bacterium
CGGTGGCAGCGGCACATCGAACAACAGATGCACGAAACCCAGCAGCAGCACCGTTCGACGATGCCGATGATGAGGTACGGCAGCAGCCCCACGAGGTCCCTCTGCGGTCGTCAAGATGCGATGACGCCGGCCGTGCCGTTCGAGGGTGAGCAGGTCGGGGCTGGCCGCACAGGCGCCGCGCAGGGCGGCTGGGTTGGCGTATTGCACGAGCGCCCCGCGAATGGGCGCCGCCTCGCAAATTTCCGCAGGGCCACCCTGCTTCACGATCCGGCCGCCGCGAAACATCGCCACCCGCGAACACCGCTCCGCTTCGAGCAGATCGTGGGTGTTGACGATCACGCCTGCGCCGGAAGCGGCCAGTCTCTGAATATGCTGCCAGACGTCCTCGCGCGACTCGCTGTCGAGGCCGGCGGTGGGCTCGTCCAGCAGCACGACGGCCGGTGCATGGATCAACGCCGCGGCCAGCTGCAGGCGCCGCGCCCAGCCTCCCGAAAGCTCTCCGGCGCGTTGCCGTTGCCGACCGCTCAACCCGAAGTCGAGCAGGGCACGGCGAACCTGGTCCGCAGGATCGGCGAGGCAGTAGATGTCTGCGCGGAAGCGCAGGTTGTCGGCCACGCTCAATTCCGCGTACAGCGCGAGTTTTTGTGGCATGTAGCCCAGCTGGCGCGAACGTGATGCGCCGTGGCTCACTGCGCAGCCCGCGATGTGGTCTTGCCGGCACGTTGAATTTCCAACCCACGGCGTCGATGGTCTCACCGTCCCAGTGCTCCGGTCGAAGGGCGCCCGGGCCGCTCCCCAACAAGCCGATCAATCCCGGTCCGATGCGATCCCCTTCCAGTACCTGGCTGCCGGCGTCCGCGTCGCGCCCGAGCAAGGCGGCCGTTGGCCCAGCGCGGTGCAGTGGATGGATGCGCGGACGCGCGCCCGGCGCTCAGGCGACGGCGCGAAACCGTGACTCCAGACGCCGATGCGTCGTAGCCGTGTCATGGATAGGACGCACCGATGGAATTTCGCAGCCGGGGCCAGGCGAGCGAGAGAAAGACACTGCGCCCGCCCATCAAGACCACCAACGCCGCCCAGATGCCGTGGTTGCCCCAGAGGGACGAGAAGACGAACAGCGCCGGTAGGTAGAGGGCGACGCTCGCCAGCATGGTGTTGCGCAGGATGCGGGTGCGCATGGCTCCCATGAATACGCCGTCCCAGAAGAAAGCCCAGATGCACACCAGCGGCAGCAGGGCGAGCCAGGGCCAGTAGAGCGTCGCCGTGCGTTGCAGTTGTTCGTTCGAGGTCATGATGGCCAGATAAGGTGACTTCACGGCCAGGAGGGCGGCGGCGAGCGTCAAACTCCAGGCCAGCGACAAGAAGGCGTTGCGCCTGACGATCTGCACCAGGGCCGTCCGGGAGCCTGCGCCGATGGCGCGGGCGCCGTATACCTCGGCGGCGATGGCGAATCCGTCGAGCAGGTTGGCAACGAGAAAGAACGCCTGCAGCAGAATCTGATTGGCCGCGAGGTCCATCAACCCGGCGTGCGCGCCACGCTCCGTCATCAGCGCGAAGGCGCCGGTGAGCAGCAGCGTGCGCAGCGTGATGTCGGCATTTGCCGAGAACAACCGATGCCACGCGCTGCGCTGCCAGGCGTCGGCCAGCACCGCAACCCAGCGGGCCAGGGGCGCCATGCGGAGCATAACCGCAGCGGTGACGACGCACATGCATGCTTCACTCGTCACCGTCGCCCAGGCGGCGCCCGTGATTCCCCAGCGAAATTCCAACACGTAAAAAAATGCCAGACCGGCATTGAGTGAATTCAAGGCGATCTGCAGCAGCATGACGGTCCGTGCCCGGCCGTGCCCCATCAACCAGGCAAATTGCGCGTAGCCGAGCAGCGTGAAGGGTGCGGACCAGATGCGTGCGTAGAAGTACTGACCGGCCAACGGCAGCACGCCGGACGGCGGGGCGATCAGGCGCAGGGCGAGCGAGCCTATCGGCCACTGCAAGATCCACAGCAGCATGCCGCCGCCGACTGCCGCGATCATGGGTCTGAGCCCGGCGAGGAGCATCTCCCGGGCGTCGCCGCGGCCCATCGCCTGCCCGACCAGCGCCGTGGTCGTGTAGCGCAGAAAGGCGAAACACCAGTAGATGAGCGTGAACAGGGTGGCGCCGATGCCCGCCGCTGCGATGACGGCGGGGTCGCCGAGGCGGCCCAGTATCGCCGTGTCGATCATTCCCATCAGCGGCGTGGCGATCGATGCGAGCATCACCGGCACCGCAAACCGCAGAAGGGCGAAATAAGAGGGGGTGGCGGTTTCGATGAGTTCACCCGGAGCGGTCGTTTCGACGGGCCACGCCGGGTCTGTTCGAGGACTCCCGGCGTTGCGAACCGTTGGTTATAAGTATATGACGCTTGCGCCTAAAGGGAGGACCGGGCGCGCGATATAATAGGGGCCAGTGGCAGGCCCGGGCCTGCTGCCTGACTCAACGAAGCGTGGAACATGTCGGTAAAATCAGCGCTAAATCGATGGATGACCGGTGCGGGCGACACCGCGGATCAGGGCGATCTTCACAAGATCAACGAAGCGTTTTCCTCGTTCTCCAGCGAGCAACGGGTCGCGCAGGCGTTGGAACTGCTGCCCGGCGCGCATGTACTCACCTCGAGCTTCGGTGCCCAGGCGGCGGTCATGCTCCATCTCGTCAACAAGGTGGTGCCGAAAATTCCCGTGATCCTGATCGACACCGGTTATCTATTCCCCGAAACCTATCGGTTCGTGGACGATCTCACCAAGCGGCTCAACCTCAATTTGAAGGTGGTCCGCTCGGATGCCTCGCCGGCGTGGCAGGAGTCCCGTTTCGGCAAGCTGTGGGATCAGGGGCTCGAAGGCATCGAGCAGTACAACCGTATCAACAAGCAGGAGCCGTTGGACAAGGCGCTGCGGGAACTTGGCGCGCAAACGTGGTTCTCCGGGCTGCGCAGGGTGCAGGCCGAAACCCGCGCGCAACTCGCGCCCATCGAGTTCAAGCGGGGACGATACAAAGTTCATCCGCTCTTCGATTGGACCGATCGCGACGTGGGTATGTACTTGAAAAAACACGATCTTTCCTACCACCCGCTCTGGGAAAAAGGCTATCTCTCCATCGGCGACACCCATACCTCGCGCCCGGTCAGTGAAGGCATC
>CAZZYJ010000362.1:0-3167 GCA_964658215.1 uncultured Steroidobacteraceae bacterium
AGACCACGACGACCAGCCTGGTGGCGAGCGTGCTGGCGGAAGGCGGCCTCGATCCCACCTTCGTCATCGGCGGCCTGCTGAAGAGCGCGGGCAGCAATGCGCGGCTCGGCGCCGGGCGCTACCTGGTCGCCGAGGCGGACGAGAGCGATGCGTCGTTCCTGCATCTGCAGCCGATGATGTCCATCGTCACCAACATCGACAACGATCATCTGGCGACGCACGACGGCGACTTCTCGCGCTTGAAGCAGAGCTTCGTCGAGTTCCTGCACAACCTGCCCTTCTATGGTCTCGCGGTGCTGTGCGTCGACGATGCGACGGTGCGCGGCCTGTTGGACGACGTGGCGCGGCCCTTCGTCACCTACGGCCTCGACGCGGGCGCCGACGTGCGCGCCATCGACGTCGTGCGCGCGGGACTGCAGTCGCGCTACACGGCGCTGCGCCCGGGGCATGAACCGCTGCCCATCGTCATCAACCTGCCGGGCCGGCACAACGTGCTCAATTCCCTGGCGGCGGTCGCGGTGGCCACCGAACTCAAGATCGCGGATGCGCACATCCAGCGCGCGCTGCTGCAGTTCCAGGGCATCGAGCGGCGGCTGCAGCAGGTCGGCGAGATCCAATGGCCGGGCGGGCGGGCGATGGTGGTGGACGACTACGGTCATCATCCGACGGAAGTGGCGGCGACGCTCGATGCGGTGCGCCAGGGCTGGCCGTCGCGCCGGCTGGTGCTGGTGTTCCAGCCGCACCGGTATTCGCGCACCCGCGATCTGCTCGACGATTTCGCACGGGTGCTCGGCGACTGCGACGTGCTGCTGGTGACGGAGGTGTACGCGGCCGGCGAGGCGCCGATCGCGGGCGCGGACGGGCGGGCGATCTGCCGCGCGGTGCGCTCGCGGGGCTTCGTCGAGCCGGTGTTCGTGGAGCGGGTGGACGAGCTCGCGCAGAGCCTGCGGGCGGTGCTGCACGACGGCGACGTGGTGCTCACCATGGGCGCGGGCAGCATCGGCGCGGTGGCGCAGGACCTCAGGGCGCGCTTCGCGGGAGCGCCGGAATGAGCGGCGCCGTGTCCGTGCTGCACGTGCCGCAGGAGTTCAGCGCGCGGGTGCTGCGCAACGAACTCATGTCGCGGCATACCTCGTGGCATGCGGGCGGCCCCGCGGACGTGTTCTTCACGCCGCGCAACCCCGTGGATCTGTCGTCGTTCATCAAGCAGATGCCGGCGCCGGTGCCGCTGTTGTGGGTGGGGCTCGGCAGCAATCTGCTGGTGCGCGACGGCGGCCTGCGCGGCGCGGTGATCGCGAGCTCGCACGCGCTCGGCGCCATCGAGCGCATCAGTGCGACGCGGGTGTATGCGGAGGCGGGCGTGCCCTGCGCGAAGATCGCGCGGCAGTGCGTGCAGTGGGGTCTCGGGCCGGCCGAATTCTTCGCCGGCATTCCGGGCACGCTGGGCGGCGCGCTCGCCATGAACGCGGGGGCCTGGGGCGAGGAGACCTGGCGTCACGTGCTCGACGTCGAGGTGCTCGACCGGCGCGGCGAGCGTCACACGCGGTCGCCCGGCGAGTACGAGGTGTCGTACCGGCACGTGCGCATGCCGGCCGACGAATGGTTCGTGGCGGCGCGCATGGAGTTCGAGCGCCGGCCCGGCGTCAACGAAGCGGCCATCCGTGAACTTCTCGAGCGGCGGCGGCAGACGCAGCCCATCGGCGAGTGGAGCTGCGGCTCGGTGTTCACCAATCCGCCCTTCCTGCATGCGGCGCGGCTCATCGAAAGCGCGGGCCTCAAGGGCTACCGGCTGGGCGACGCCTCGGTGTCCGAGAAGCATGCCAATTTCATCATCAACCACGGCAGCGCGCGCGCGGCCGACATCGAGGCGTTGATCGTGCACGTGCAGCGCACCGTCGCCGCCGTCCATCACGTCGACCTCGAGACCGAAGTGCGCATCGTCGGAGAACCCGCATGAGTTTGTTGAAACCGCAGACGGCGGCCCGTCGCGTGACCGCGGCGGCCGACTTCGGCAAGGTGGCGGTGCTGCTCGGCGGCGATTCGTCGGAGCGCGACATATCGCTGCTGAGCGGCACCGCCGTGCTGGCGGCGCTCAAACGGCGCGGTGTCGATGCGCACGCCTTCGATCCGCAGCAGCGGCCGGTGGCGCTGCTCGCCGCGGAGGGGTTCGCGCGGGCGTGGATCGCGCTGCACGGGCCGGGCGGCGAGGATGGACTCATGCAGGGCGCGCTCGAATGGCTGGGGGTGCCCTACACGGGCAGCGGCGTGCTCGCCTCGGCGCTCACCATGGACAAGCTCAAGACCAAGCGCGTGGTGGTGGGCGCGGGCACGGTGGCGCCCGAGTATGCGGTTCTCGGCGACGAGTCCGAACTGCCGGCCGCGCTCGCGCGGGTGGGTCTGCCGTTGATGGTCAAACCGTCGTCGCAGGGCTCGAGCGTGGGCATCACCAAGGTGAAGACGGCGGCGGAGCTGCCGGCGGCCTACGCCGCGGCGCGGGCGGTGGACCCCATCGTGTTCGCCGAGCGCTTCATCGACGGCGACGAGCTGACCGTGGGCGTGCTCAAGGACCTGGCGCTACCCTCCATCCGCATCGAACCCGCCACCGAGTTCTACGATTATCAGGCGAAGTATTTCCGCAACGACACGCAGTACCACTGCCCGAGCGGGCTCGACGCCGCCGCCGAAGCCGAGCTCCGGGCCGCCGCGCTCGCGGCGTTCCACGTCACGGATTGCTTCGGCTGGGGCCGCGTCGATTTCATGCGCGAGCGCAGCACCGGCCGGTTCTATTTCATCGAGATCAACACCACGCCGGGCATGACGGACCACAGCCTGGTGCCCATGGCGGCACGGCAGGCGGGCATGGATTTCGAGGAGCTGGTGTGGCGCGTGCTCGAAACCAGCTTCGCGCGGGAACGCCGATGAACGCCGTGCTCGGCCGCAAGAACCGCTTCAAGAAGCCGGCGGTGGCGCGCGAGGGCCGCTGGCGCTGGCTGCGCAGCTTGCGTGGCTTGCGCACCTACGGACGCCGCGCGGCGTGGGCGGCGCTCATCGTCGGCGCGCTCGCCGGGGTGACCTTTGCGCTCGACCGGCCGATCAGCGCCATCGCCATGGACGGCAGCTTCCAGCGGGTCTCGCCGGGTCAGATCGAGAAGGCGGTGGCGCCCTTC
>CAZZYJ010000363.1:0-3145 GCA_964658215.1 uncultured Steroidobacteraceae bacterium
GGGCTCGCGGCGGTGCTGGTCATCGCCGCGATGTTGCGCATCATCGCGCTGTTCGCGCCGCAGGCGTTGTCCACCGACGCCTTCCGCTACGTCTGGGACGGCCGGGTGCAGGCGGCGGGCGTCAATCCCTACCGCCACGTGCCGGCGAACCCCGTGCTCGCACCGCTGCGCGACACGTTCATCTATCCGAACATCAATCGCGCCGACTACGCGCACACCATTTATCCGCCGGCCGCCCAGGTGGTGTTCCTGGCGGCGGAACGCATCAGCGACAGCATCCTGGGGATGAAGCTCGTGATGCTCGCCTTCGACGCGCTGGCCATCGCCTGTCTGATCGGGCTGCTGGACTGCTTCGGCATGCCGAAGACGCGCGTGCTGCTCTACGCCTGGCATCCGCTGCCCGTCTGGGAATTCGCCGGCATGGGCCACGTCGATGCGGCGGCCATCGCGTTGCTGCTCGCGGGATTTTTGCTGGCCGCGCGGCGCGCGCCGGGCTGGGCGGGCGTCGTGCTCGCGGCGGCCACCCTGGTGAAGTACTACCCGGTGGCGGCGGTGCCCGCGCTGTATCGGCGCTGGGGCTGGCGCATGCCGGCGGCGTTCGTGGCGACGGCGGCGGCGCTCTACCTGCCCTATCTCGGCGCCGGCCGCGCCGTGCTCGGCTTCCTGCCGGGCTACGCGCAGGAGGAGGGCTTGAGCGACGGCAGCGGCCTGTTCCTCTGGTCGCTGGCGCGGCGGTTCTTCGATCTGCCGGCCGACGGGCTGCATTACTACCTGCCGATGGCCGCGGCGCTCATGCTGGCGGCGGCCGCCTGGGTGCAGTTCCGGCAGCGACCCGACGTCGAGCGGACGGACGCGACGGACACCTTGTTCCTGGCGGGCGCGTTCACGCTGCTGGCCTCGCCGCACAACGCCTGGTATTTCGCGTGGCTCGTGCCCTTCCTGTGCTTTCGCTTCTCGCCCGCGCATCTGTGGCTCACCGCGGCGGGCGCGTTGATCTACGTTCTGCCGTCACCCCTGGGGCTCGCCTCCCAGGCACTCATCTACGTACCCTTCCTGCTGTTGATCCTCGCGCAATGGTGCCTGAGGGGTCGCGGCACGTCACCGGAGACCGCCGATGTCAATCGCTCTCGAAACCCCAGCCTCGTCTGACACCCCGCCGCGCGATCCGCGGCGCTACTTCGAACAGGTCGGCGCCACGCGCTCGAGCGAGGCGCAGAGCGCACCGGTGTGCCTGTACCTGGAGACGACGAACCGCTGCAATCTGCTCTGCACCACCTGTCCGCGCACGTACGAGGATCTGGAGCCGCCCGCCGACATGAGCTGGGAGCTGTTCACGCGCATCGTCGACCAGTTCCCCGCCATCTCGCGCGTGGTGCTGCACGGCATCGGCGAGCCCATGATGGTCAAGGAGCTGCCGCGCATGGTGCGCTATCTCAAGGACCGCGGCACGTACGTGCTGTTCAACACCAACGGCACGCTGCTGCGCCCGAAGAAGGGCCGCGAACTGATCGACGCCGGTCTCGACGAATTGCGCGTGTCGCTCGATGCGGCCGAGGCGAAGGCGTTCAAGCTGGTGCGCGGTCGCGACTGGTTCGATCGCATCGTGCGCAACGTGCGCGAGTTCGCCGAACTGAAGGCGCGGCTCGGCGCCGTCAATCCGCGGCTGTCGCTGTGGCTCACCGGCCTGCGCGAGACGCTGCAGCAGCTGCCGGATTTCATCCGGCTCGCGGCGGACGTCGGCGTGCGCGAAGTGCACCTGCAGCGACTGGTGCATTTTCCCGAGGGCCAGGGCCTGGCGCGGCCGCAGTCCTCGCTGTTCGAGCGGTTGGAACTCGAGGAGTCCGTCTACCTCAAGGACGCGCAGCGGGTGGCCATGGAGCTCGGCGTCGCCTTCGACGCCTCCGGCGCCGCCGAGCCCGAGGCCAGCCTCAAACGCGTCGAGGGCGAGACACCGTGGTCGATCTGCCGGCGTCCCTGGACGCTGATGTATTTCACGGCGCACGGTCGCGCCATCCCGTGCTGCATCGCACCGTTCTCGATGCGCGGTTACGAGAGCTTCACCCTGGGCGACGCCTCGCAGCAGTCGCTGCAGGAGATCTGGAACGGCCCCGGCTATCGAAGCTTCCGTACCGCGCTGCTCGGCGACTCGCCGCCGTCCGCCTGTGCGGGGTGCGGGCTGCGTTGGAGCCTGTAACCGCCGTGGTCGACGCCGAGCTGCGCAGCGATGCGGCACGGCGTCTCGACGCCGCCGTGCAGCGCATGGAGCATTTTCTCGCGCGCAGCGACCGGCGCCCGGCGTCGGACCGGGACGCCACCGGCGTGCTGGCGAGCGCGTTGTGCGGCGAGGCGCGGCGCCTGTCACGCGATGCGTTGCAGGATGCGGCGCCGGCCGTCGAGGAGGCGACGCTGCGCACGGCGTACCGGCTGATCGGCACGCTGGCGACCCTTGCCGCGTGGAGCGCGCCGGCGGCGCAGGAGAGCTGCGCCATCAATTCCTTTCCGTATGCGGCCGAACGCGACGTGGTGGCCTATGCCCGCTATGGCTGCGCCGAGACCACCGCGCAGGAACTCGCCTGCGCGCGGCTCCTCGGGCTCGATCCCGATCGCTCCCGGTTGCTGCTGACCTCGTCCGGCATGGCGGCCTATGCGTTGATCGAGAGCTTCCTGCTGCGCGAGGTGCTGGCGCCGCACGACCGGGTGGTGCTGCACCCCGGGGTCTACTTCGAGACGCGCGACCAGCTGCGCTCGCTGCCGTTCGTCGAGATCCATGCGGCCGCGGGCCCGCTGGCGGCGGACTTGCTCGCGGCGATCGCGACGCACCGCCCCAAGGTGGTGTTCGTCGATCCGCTGACGAACACCGCGGACCTGCGCCTGCTCGACATTCCGCGGCTGCTCGCCGCTGCCGACGCGGTCTGCGCGGGCGAGACCTGGTTCGTGATCGACGGCACGCTGTTGTCGGGCGGCTTCGATCCGTTCGCGTGCGGCGTGCGCGGCAAGGTGCGGGTCCTCTACTACGAGAGCGGCTGCAAGTATCTGCAGTTCGGACTGGATCTCGGCCCGGCGGGCGTGGTGGTGGTCGAACCCGGGCTCGCGGCGAGTTTCGAGATGCTGCGGCGGGGACGCGGCGCGATCGCGCCGGAGTCGC
>CAZZYJ010000364.1:0-3076 GCA_964658215.1 uncultured Steroidobacteraceae bacterium
GCCGACGCGAACGCAGCTCGCGAAACAGCGCGCTTTGGGCAGCGCACCTCCTGTCGACCGCTACGCAGGTGCTGATGAAGGTGAGGTGGAGGAGTTTTTCGCACCCAGCCGGTATGCCCGATACTAACGCTCGATCATGTTCGCGCCAGTGAAGGGTGCGGAGTGCGCACTCGAGCAGGTCAATGAAACCAAGATACAGATCGCGGAAGGTAACCGCTTAGTCAATGTGACGACCAAAAACGGCCGCACTATCGTCACCGAGACGGCATTGCAGCCTTCTCGGCAGCCCACGAACCAGGATACCCAGCGTGCCCAAGCGGCACTGTCACAGATCGCGCCGACTTGGGGAAACGGGTTCGCGCCGGGAACCGTGCGCAGGGTAGGCGAGAAAACATTCGCCGGCGAAGTCTGCGATCTGCTGTCGAGCTCGGGGTCGACATTCGGTATCGCGAGCGACTTGTGCGTATGGCGCGGCATCAAGACTTTTCTGACGCCGCTCGGCCTAAGGCAAATCGTCCTCTTCTCGGATACGCGGGCGTCGCCCGGCCACGAGCCGACGGCTGTGACGGATCCCGTCGTGATGGATACGGCCGAGATACTGCACTAGACGGAGCAGGCAAAAGAGTTTCACGTCAACGAATCCTTCAGCGATGCGGTTTTCACGCCGCCACCGTCAACACGATGAATGTCCTGAAGGCATTATTCTCCAAGTACTTCACGGGTGGCGAGCGGCGCGGCTGGTTGCCGGTCAATCAGAATGGCCGCGGTCCCATTGCGGTATCGGACGCACAATTGCTGAAGGCGCGCGACGATCTAATTCGACGCCAGTGCCGCGGGGCGGGGCAGGCCGAGAGAGCTACTGCCATTCGGGCTAATTGGCCGCCGGAGAAACTGTTCAGGGACTGCGCCGAGGCGTATTCCAACGGCAAAGTGCTGACCTTGGGAGCTCGTACGGGATTCTTGGGCTGGCTCATGCCCAGATCCCGCGAGATCGATCTACGCCACGACGCTGACGACTCCGCACTGGGCGCGACCGTCATCGAGGCTTTGGCCTAAAGCCGTGAATTGACCTTGCACGACTGGGATGGTCAGGATGAACGCGAAAAAAGGACTCGGGAGGAACGTGCGCAGCAGTATCGGGATTGGCGCGACAGCCTCATGAGTCGCCACGGCTACAAAACTCAACGTGCGCTGTTCACGAATATGCTGCATGTTACCGTCGAGCGAGGCGGCGGGCTGATTCATTGTTCGCCGAGCAACCATGTAAAAATCGACGCTTGGAGCGGCGACGGGCTGCCCGCAAATTCAAAGGTGGTCGTGCCGGCAGATAGCACAGCGGAGGCAATAGGGGCGGCGCTACCTCTGGCGTTCAGTCGGTGCCTCGATACATTCGGGCAAAAAACAAAGCGCGTGATCGCTCCAGCACCGAAGCGGCGGCGGGACTGACAGTTTGTATTTGGGCCATTCGCTGGTCAAAATGGGGGGCACAAGTTTCCGTTTCTTGTAGGCAGGTCAATCTGATGTCTGTATGAGCCTACTCATTGGTATCGTCATTGCCGCAATTCTCTTTCTGGTGTTCGAACGGGACCGTCTGCGGCGCCTGATGAAGCGGTGGCAAACGCGGTCGAGGTCGCACAGCTCCGGCGGCGGCGGTATACCGCGTATTTCCGCTCGGGCGCAGGCACTCGTGGAATTTCTCGAGATCTTGCTGGCGGACGTGAACGCCGGCGATCGTATGGCATGGATCGCGGCCGCCGTGGCGGATCAGCCGGGTCAAGGCGATGCGACCAAACTGCTTATAGCATCTCACTTGGGACTGCCGGGGCAGACCCTCCGCTCGCGCGTGCTGCTGGCATTGAATTCGAATAGTGCCGACGCCTTGCAGCCCATGGGAAGGGACGTGGCTGCAGGACATGGACTTAAGGACCTATTCGAGTGGGATCAGGATGCACCGACGAACAACACCGTGATCGACGGAGTGATGGCGTTCGAGCAGTGGCTCGCGCCGCGCGGCTATGCACTGCTTTATTTTGAATCCGGCTTCGACGTGCCGACGACGTTTGCGGTGCGTGCGTCAAGGGTGCCAGAGGTGCTGGCGCGCGCTGAGGGAGCCGGATTGAGGGTGCTCGATGGACAGGCGTACCGGGCCTCTACCGAGGGCATAAAAGTGCTTGCGGCAGCCGCCCGGCTTCGTCGCAATCCAGCGCAGAATGCACAGCTTGCGGATAGTCTGACGAGCGCCGGATTTTTCTCAGGCCTGCCAGAACGGCGGGGGCGGGCGCTCGCTGATTTGATAAAACGCAACGGGTACTCAGGAGTGTTCAAGCACGACTGGCGCGCTTTTGCGGCCGACGACGAGGAGTTGACGGAAGGCTCCGTGGGAATATTCCTTAGCGGATGCGCGACAGCCTTTGAGCACCTCGGGGTGCCCCCCTTGCTTGGTAAGGACCGATTCGCCGAGGGCGGCGCTCACATACTCGATCTCGCATCCGGCAGTGAGGACGGGAGCGTGGTTTTACTGTCGGAGGCTGACGGATTTCACCGCGCGATCGACCTGGTCGCGGCACGGTTGATCTCCCTGATGAACAGGCACCTGGCAAATTATGATCTCGCGGATCGCTTCTATTCCGTTTACAGCGGTAATGATGCGGAGGTTCTGCTGCTGAGCCCGGCGATGCTCGCAGTCATTGAGTCGTTACCCCATCTGCGTGAAGAGGAACGACCGCATTGGCGCAGTGAGGTCACGCAGTAACAATGAACTTATCGCTTCTCCATTTGAGGCAGCGTAGATTCGCCATGGCCGTCGATCCTCAGAAGCAGTTGCCTTTAGCGGGGTTGCGGTGTGTGCCGCATCAGGTTGCGCGGTGGTGTATATCGATCCCTCGCACGAGTGGGGCGCTCCGGCCAAGTTGCCATATACACCAACGAAGATGATACGCCTACACGCTTACGATCTGCCGCCGAAGATGCAGACTTGGGACTACTTGAGCACGTTGGTGCATAAGGTGGTCGGATGTACAAATAAGGTCCGTATAATCCGTGTGTAGCTTCAGCGACTTCCGGACAAAAGGCTAGC
>CAZZYJ010000365.1:0-3066 GCA_964658215.1 uncultured Steroidobacteraceae bacterium
CGTGGGATAGTCCACATGCGTGAGCGTCACCCGCCGCCAATCCGGAATCGACGCGAACTTGAGAAACCCCTCGAGATCGGGCAATCGTTCGATTTCCGAGGCCATCACGGCCGGCTCGATGCTGCGCTGTTCGCTGGTGGTGGTCGAAGAGAGCCACTCGCCCGGGCGCCGCGTCATCGATCGCGCGACGTGCACCACCTCCCGCTGCCCGATCAGCCGGGAGGCGAACTGCGAGGTGCCGCCCTGCTCGCTCGCCGAGCAGCGCAGCAGCAAGGTATTGCCGCAGTTCTCGACGATGGTGTCGGCCGCGCCCCGGCCGTAGGTACCCGAGACCTGCGAGATGGACTGAAAGCCGAGCACGCAGCGGCCGCCGAATTTACGCAGGCGCGCCAGTGCGTCCTTCAGGCCGTCGATCTCGCCGAGCGCATCCAGCTCGTCGACCACGAACCAGAGGCGCTGATCGCCCTCGCCACGGTCCATCGCCTCGAAGATCGCGATGCGGATCCAGGCCGAGAGCGTCGAGCGCAGCGCGGCGATTTCGCCCGCCTTGTACGGCAGGAACAACACGCCGCCGCGGCCGCCGTTGGCGCGCGCGGCGCCGTCGCGCACCCAGCGGCGTACCGAGAACGGCACCCCGCGCTGCCGGGTGATGTAGCGCAGCGCCCTCACCGCCGAACTCGTGATCGAGCGCACGGAGCCGAACATGCGCTCGTTGCCCTCCTCGAGGAAGGGCCCCGCCGCGCTGCCGCCGAGCAGGATTTTCAACTCCTGGGTCGGCGCCTTGGTGATGAGCCGATATACCGCGTCCTCCTCGTGCGCGTGGGCGGTCAGCGACTGCTGCACCACGGCCGTGAAAAACGTTCGCGCGTACTCGGTCCAGGTCCGGTCCGTCGCGCCGCCGTCGGGAATGAGCGAACGCGCCAGCTGCTCGACGTCGTAGTCGTTGGTGATCTCCTGGCGCAGGTCCCATTTCACCGCATCCGGTTCGAACGGATTGAGGATCACGTCGCCGCGCCCGGCATCGTAGAAACGGCCGAGGTAGCCGCCGTCGGGATCGGCGATGAGCGCGCGGTCGCCGCGGGCGAGTGCCGCGCTCAACATCTCGCTGATCGCGGTGCTCTTGCCCGTGCCGGTGGTGCCGACGATCTTGAAGTGTTTGGTCTCGTCCGCCGCGGCGATGGGCAGTCCCGCGAGCGTGAGCGGCCGCACCTCCGCCGGCCGGCCGCGACGGTCGTCGACGCCACGCGGCCCCCGCTCGCCGGCATACGAGTCCGCGTCCGGGTCGAAGATCACCGCGCCGCGCCGATGCGATCCCTCCGCGCCGCTTTTTTGCGCCCAGGCCCGGCCGCAGCAATAGCCGAGCAACGCACAGACGACGCCGCCCACGATCGAGCGCAGCATCCCGTGCGGCGCGAGGCCCAGCGCCCCCAGCAACGGACCCGCCGCGGCGAGGACGATTCCCGCCACCATCGTCACCGGCACCGCCGCCGCCGGCGACAACAGCAGGCGCGAGAACCCGGCGCGCGCACGCACCAGCGCCGCCAGCATCGGCATCAAGACCAGGGTGTACGCCGCGAGAAGACCTGCCGTGCCGCCCATGTGCGCCTCGCTACAACGTGAAGTCGTTCTTTCGATCGCGGCCCTTTCCCGCCGCCGGCTTTCGGTGCTTCGCCGTCGGCGCCGGGCGACCGGCGTCCGCGGACGGCGCGCCCTTCCCCGCCTCCCGGCGCAGTTCCTGCTCGCGATAGGCCCGCCACGCCCTGGCCGACTCTTCCTCGGTCGGAGAATGGAACCGAGGCTGCCGCGGCGGCGCGGCGTTCCCGGACGCCGCCCTGGCCGCGGTGACCGCCTCAGCCTTTTCCAGTTTCTCCCGGTATTTGACCCAGCGCTTGGCGGAGTTCTCCTCCGCATGACGCTGGCGGTATGCACGCTGATACGCGTTCATGCGGTCCGCGTTCGCCTTGCGCCACTCGCGTCGGCGTTCGTTCGCTTCCTCCCGCGTCAGCGCACCCTGCGGCGTTTTTTGCCGGGGTTCCTTTCGCGCCGCCGCCTGCAGGATCTGTTCACGACCCTCGGCCCGCTGCCGCGCCACCACGCGCTCGAGTTCGTCGCCCCCCTTCGCGCGCGCCGCCACCCGCTCGCGATGCCGCGCACGGATCGCGTCGCCCGCCGGCGTGCTCAGGCCGGTTCGCCGTTCCGCATACAAGACCGTTTGAGGAATGCGCGCCTCGGGCTCCCGGTCGACGCCCTGCGCCCGGTAGCTGCGATGATCCACCCGGCCGGTCAAACCCGCCTCCCGCAACGCCTCGTTCGTGACCTGCGCCCAACGCTCCCGCATCCACAAGAGCTCGTCCCGCGACGGCCCGAAGCCTTGCGCGTGCCGCTCGGTCCCCGACAGCTCCAGACTGGTACGCGCCCCCAGACCGCCGGCGCCCACCTGCCGCGTGGTCATGAGGAGGTGCGCGTGATGATGCCGCGCGTCCGCGTGCGCGCGCGGCGTATGCAGGGAGAAGTCCACGGCCGCGCCATAGCGATCCGCCAGTTCCCGCGCGAAACCCCGCACCAGATCGACCCGCTGCGCCGGCAACATCTCCGGCGGCACGAACACCAGGACCTCGCGCGCAACCCGCGAATTCCATTGCCGCCCCGCATGGTCCGCCGCGTTCCACAGGATCGAGCGGTCCCGCGCCCACGCCATCTCCGGCTGCTCCGCCACACCCGCCGGCAGTATGATTTCCGCGTGCGCCACATCCTCGCGCCCGGTGTGGTCGAAAATCGCGCTCGACCGCTCGTCCCGGATCCGCTCCCCCGCCCGGTACGCCGCAGCCTTTGTCGCCTTGCTGCCCCGGCCCCGGGAAAAGATTTTGACGTGGAGAAAATAAGTCGCCATGGCCAGTGAGTTCCCTCTCAGCCGCTGACAGTCGCCCCGATAATGTCACGCCCCCCGATCGAAGCTCAAGAAAAATCTAGCCCGCCTCCCGTGCACGATTCCGGGGCAGAAGATTCATTCGTTTGAAATACCGCCCCACGCCAAGAGCCAAGTGCCGACATCGACGCCGCGATCAT
>CAZZYJ010000366.1:0-3061 GCA_964658215.1 uncultured Steroidobacteraceae bacterium
CGCAACACCGCGCTGTTCCTCTCGGATCAGTGGCGCGTCGGCGCGTGGCTGTTCGATGCCGGCTATCGCCTGGAGAACGAACGCATCAACGGCAGCATCGAGAACGACAGCAGCGTGGATCTCGACAACAATCCTTTGACCCTCTACAACAACGGCACCAGCGTGGCCAACGGCTCGTTCACCCCCGTGCACTACGACCACACCTTCGGTTCGTATTCGGTGGGCGCGAACTACGAGATCACGCCGCGCATGAGCGTCTTCGCGCGCTGGACGGAGGGCGTGCATTTTCCCGGCTTCGACGATCTGCGCAACGGTCAGCCGCAATCGCAGCACGTGGAGAACGCCGAGGTGGGTTACCGTGCACAGAGCGACACCCTGTACGGATTCGCCGACGTGTTCCGCACGCAGTTCGCCGGCGTGCCCTTCCAGGCCTTCCTCGCGGACGGCACCAACTACACCGCCACCTACGGCTCCGTGGCCTACGGCGTGAAACTCGAAGGCCGCTGGCAGCCCCTCACCGCGCTGAGTTTCAATCTCACCGGCGACTACCAGCATGCCCAGTACCGGGGGTTCAGCGGCACCGCCACCAACGACGATGAACTCCAGCGCCAGCCCAAACTGCAGTTCCGGTTCACGCCGGAGTATCACGTCCCGCTGCCCTGGGGCGAGCTGCGTGCCTTCACCACCTACAGCTTCATCGGCGCGCGCTATTCCGACCCGGCCAACACCCAGTATCTGCCGAAGTATTACACGCTCGATGCCGGCATCGTCGCGGGCTTCGGCGCGAACTTCGAGGTCCGGCTGCAGGGCACCAACCTCACCGATCAGCTCGGCCTGACCGAGGGCAATGCGCGCGTCATCACCTCCGGTATCGCCGGCGGCTTCGAACTGGCGCGGCCGATTTTCGGGCGCGAAGGACAGGTGCAGCTGCGCTACAAATTCTGAGCATGCGCAAGGTGGCGCGCACGCCCTGGCTGCTGTGGGGCGCGCTGTCGATGGCCGTTACGGACGCCGGCGCGTCCGTGACGCCGCTCGATTCCTTCACGTTGGAGGCGACCCAGGCGGACCTCGCGCACTACACGCCGACGTATCTGGCGAACGGTCATTGGTCGGTGGACAGCTCGCCGCTCGGCGTGGCGCCGACGTCCTCGCAAATGGTCGGCGTCATGGATTACACCGCTGCGGACGTGTCACGACCGGCGGCGGTACCGGCGTGGAACGAAATCGACTACTTCGACGGCACGGACTGGCTGACCCGGGGCCACGTGACCACGCCCGCGTTCACCGGCTACCGGCAACGCCTCGACATGCGGCACGGTTTGCTGAGCACCCGCTACCGGTGGCGTTCCGGGGCTCGTACGAGCGACGTCGCCACCACCACCTTCGTCAGTCAGAGCGCTGCGCAGCTGGGCGCCGTGACGCTGGAATTGACGCCGCATTTTTCGGGGTGGATCCGCCTGCGGTTCACCTTGCGACCGGCCCGGCCGCCGGTGCGCCTCGCACTCGCGCGCATGAGCGCGGAGCAGTTCACCGCCGCCGCGAACGCGGCCGGGCAGCCGGATCTTGCCGCCGGCGGCGAGCGCAGCGCCATCTGGTATCCCGGCCAGGTCGAGATCGAAGGCTTCGGCGGGGACCCTGTCACCCGCACGCTGTGGATGAACGGCAGAGCCGTGGGCGGCCGGCGTATCGGACTCGCCGTCGCGGTCGCGCTGCCCGCCACGCTGCGCCGGGTGCGGACCCGCTTGACGAGCGAGGACGGGGTGATCGGGCTCGACGTCGACGCGCGGGTGCAGCGCGGCCGGCGCTACCGCGTGACCAAGTTCGTGGCCGCCTCGGCCGAGGGCTGGGGCGGCGACGCCGCCGCCGATGTCCGCCGCGCCAGCCGCTTCCGGCGCACCGGGATACGGGCGCTGCAGGCCGCGCACGCGCGCGCCTGGCAGGACCTCTGGCACAGCGACATCGAAGTCGGCGGCAATCCGCGGCTGCAGCGCACGATTCATTCCGATCTCTTCTACCTGCTCGAAAATACCGCCGCCGGGACCGCGTGGCCGGTGGCCGCCTGCGGCTTCAGCAGCCACTACTTCGGGCATGTTTTCTGGGACAACGATCTGTGGGTGTTTCCGGCGTTGCTGCTGCTGCACCCGGAGCGCGCCAGGCCTCTGGTCGAATTTCGCGGGCGTACCTTGCCACAGGCGCGCACGCGCGCCGCCGCGCACGGCTTTCCCGGCGCCCTGTACCCTTGGGAGGCGGACCCGGCGACGGGCGAAGACGTCACGCCGGCCTTCGCGGTGGAGAACGCCGATCGGGAAATACACGTCGACGGTGCGGTCGCCCTCGCGCAGTGGCAGTACTATCTTGCGAGCGGCGACCGGGATTGGTTGGCACGCAAAGGTTACCCGGTACTCGCGGCCATCGCGGATTTCTGGGTCGCCCGCGCCACGTGGAATGCCGCGCACGCTCGTTTCGAGGTGCTCGACGTCACGTCGCCGGAGGAAGATTATCTGCACGTGAACAACGAGATCTACACCAACGAGGTCGCCCACCGCAGCCTGCGCGCGGCCATCGATGCCGCACGACTGCTCGGCCGCACGCCCGAGCCACGCTGGCTCGACGTCGCCGACCGGCTGTATCGGCCGGCTTTCGCTGCGGGCGCAGCCGCTGGCCCAGACGCGCGCGCAGGCTCGGCCTCCGGTGGGGGCGCGGGCGCTACGGTGTTGGACTTCGATGCGAGCACGCCGCACGACAAGACCACGTCCTGGATGGCGACCTCGGTGCCCATGCTCAGCATTCCGGCGCTCGGCTTCGATGCGGACGGCGCCACGCTGCAGGGGCTGCTGCGGCACTCGCTCGACGCGATCAGCCGGGTCCGCGACCGCGCCAACCAGATGATTCTGGTGATGCTCGCCATCCAAGCCGCCGTCGCCGGCGAGTCCACGTATTTCAGCGATTTCCTCGGCGCAGCGCCGGGGGACGCTGTGACGGGGGGCGCGACGGGCGGCGCAACGCCGGGAAACGTCGGGCCGGGGTCGGCCAGCCCAGGTGCCGCGCCGGGGCTGGCCGG
>CAZZYJ010000367.1:0-3053 GCA_964658215.1 uncultured Steroidobacteraceae bacterium
GTCGCGCTCTGTAGCGTGCTCGGCGACGCGCCGGGCGGCCCTGCGGCCAAGGCCGACGTGACGGGCGACGCCGTCCCCGGCGGGCTCCGCACCGATTCCCGGTTTGGCACCGACAGCGGGAATGGCACGATCACGGCCTCCGGGACCGTCGCCGATGCATCGGCCGCCAGGGGTTCATAACGCAACGCCGAGTTGGCGTCCACCCATTCGAACACCTCAGCCAGTTGGGCCTGCGCCGCGGTCGTCCGCACTTCCAGAGTCCAGCTCAAATAACACAGCGTCGGATCGAAGGATGCCAGCGGCGGCACGCCATCGCACATCGCCGAAATCCGCAGCGGCCCGAAGCTCTCGAGCTGTTTGAATATGCGCAGCGGATCATTGCAGGTCTTCAGCAGCGTGGAATGCGGCGTGAAATGGATGCGCCAGCGCTGTCCCCCTGTCGCCGGCTCCGTGCCGCGCGTGGCCGCGCGCAGTATCTCCGTCGGCGAATCAGGGCAGGCCAGGAGCGAGTTGAGCCGCTCTGTCAACGCCGCGGCCTGCGTGGAGACGATGGGCTGCCCGCGCTGTGCCAGATCGATCATCTCCTGCATCACATCGACCGACTGCAACAAGATTTGCACGACATCAGGCGATGCCTGGCGTCGCCCGTTGCGCATTTCGTCGAGCATGGTCTCGACCGCGTGGGTGAAATCCGAGACCGGCATGAAGCCGAACGTCCCCGCCCCGCCCTTGATCGAGTGGGCGGCGCGAAAGATCGTGTCGATGGTTTCGCGGTCCGCTCCCGTGCGCAGCGCAAGCAGGCCGGACTCCATCGCGTTCAGGCACTCCGCGCTTTCGTCGAAGAAAACCTTCAGAATCTCGACCATTTCCGGATCGCTCGTCATGACGTTCAGAGCACCTTGGCGATGGTCGAAAGCAGTTTTTCGGGATTGAAGGGCTTGACCAGCCAGCCCGTGGCGCCGGCCGCCTTGCCCTGCAACTTCTTGTCCTGGCCGGCCTCCGTGGTGAGCATGAGCATCGGCACGAACTTGTAGGCATCGAGTCGCCGCAGTTCGCGCACCAGGGTGATCCCGTCCATTTCCGGCATGTTGACGTCGGTGAGCACCAGATTGACGCGGTGCGCGCGCGCCAGATCGAGCGCCTGGCGTCCATCGGCCGCTTCGATGACGGTATAGCCGGCGTGCTTGAGGGTGAAACTCACCATCTGTCGCATGGACGCTGAATCATCGACTGCTAGGATCGTGGCGAACATGGGGCGAATCCTTCTTGCGGCGGGTGTTTCTTGCTGCGATCGGGCATGGGTCACGCGGCCTGTGGGCTGTCGGTGGCCAGTCGATACGCCGTGGCGCTGATGGCCGACAGCGGCAGGACCTGATCTGCGGCGCCAAGGGACACCGCGACGCCGGGCATCCCCCACACCACACTGCTGGCCTCGTCCTGGGCAATCGTCGCCGCGCCGGCGTCCCGCATGTCCTTCAGGCCACGGGCGCCGTCATCTCCCATGCCTGTCAGGATCACGCCCACGGCATTGCCGCCCGCGTGCTGCGCGACGGATTGGAACAGAACATCCACGGAAGGCTTGTGCCGGTTGACCGGGCTGCCGTCGTCGAGGTTGCAGACGTAGCGGGCGCCGTCGCGCACCAATAACAGATGCGCATCGCCCGGCGCCACGTAGACGTGCCCCGGCAGCACTTGCTGGCCATGCTCGGCCTCGCATACGGACATACGACAGGTAGCATTCAAGCGTTTCGCAAAGGGTCCGCTGAAAGCCTTGGGAATGTGCTGGGCGATCATGACGCCGGGCGTGTCCGGTGAAAAACCCATCAGCACCTGCTTGATCGCCTCGGTGCCGCCGGTCGAACCGCCAATGGCGATGATGCGATCGGTGGTGCGAAAGTGCCGCGGGGCAGCCTTCGGCGGCACGCCACCGACATCCACCCGGGCTCGCTTGTCGCTTACCTCCACCAGCGGAAAAACGCGCGCGCCGGCCGCCGTCTTGACCTTGGCGATGAGCTCGTCGCGATAATCGTTCATGGTGGCGGCGATGTCGATTTTCGGCTTCGGCAGATAGTCCACTGCGCCGGCGGCAAGCGCGTCCAGCGTGATGCCGGCGCCATGTTCGGTCAGGGTGGACACCATCACCACCGGCATGGGGCGCAGGCGCATCAGATTCCGCAGGAAGGTCAAGCCATCCATTTTCGGCATCTCCACATCCAGCGTCAGCACGTCCGGATTCAGCGCCTTGATCTTGTCGCGCGCCGCATACGCATCCCCCGCCGTACCGAGCACCTCGATCTGCGGGTCGCCGGCCAGCAGGTCACTCAGCAATTTGCGCACGAGGGCCGAATCGTCCACGATGAGCACGCGGATCTTGCGGGAATGCGGGCTCACTCGAACAACTCGACATCGTCGGCGGCCGGCTGCGCGGAGAGGCGTTCGCGGTAGCTGAGGTCGTGTGCCACCACGGGGCTCGAATCGAGCGGCTTCAGATGCTTGAGGAGCACGCGACCGGTGGCAGGAAAATAGACCACGTGGCGCGGCGACACGCCGCCCACGTCCTGTGCGGTGATGCTCAGGCGCTCGAGCGCGGCGAATTCACGTGCAAACGCGATGTTGCGTGCCCCGACGTTCGTCGGCGATGCAAGGATCCTGCCGCCGCCGAACACCTTCATTTCCAGCCGATTGCGCCGCCCACCGAGCTTCAACGTCGAATTGATGAGGCTTTCCATGGCATATACGCCATAGCGCGTCGACGGAGTACCGTCGCCGGCGCTCCACGCATCGGCACCGGGCGAGTGCTCCTCGGGCAGCATGAAGTGATTCATGCCCCCGACGCCCGCTTCGACGTCGCGGATACATGCCGCGATGCAGGACCCGAGGACCGTGCTGATGACCTCCTCCCCGCGCGTCACGTAATACTCCCCAGGCAGGATCTTCGCCGACCATTGCTGCAGTTGTGCGTCCCAGTAACGATGGACATGTTCGAAGCCCGCCACGGCGGCCGGCCGCGGTGTCGTCGCCGCCCGGTCGAGCAGTGTACGAAGAGACTCCAT
>CAZZYJ010000368.1:0-3053 GCA_964658215.1 uncultured Steroidobacteraceae bacterium
GCGACCATGGTCGCGATGGTGGACCGGCTGGTGCGCGCGGGACTCGTGGTGCGCGAACCCTCCACCACCGATCGACGCATCAAGCGCGTCGTGGTGACCGCGGCGGGCACCGCGCTGTACGAGACCGTCAAATCGGAGGCCGCCGCGCTGCGCTCGGAGCTGCTGGCGAAAATTCCGCCCGACCAACTCACCGCGGCCACCGACCTCCTGGAAGGTCTGCAACGGATGATCGACGCGGTTTCATGATGCAGCCGGTGAACCGGCGCATGATCACCTTGTCGATCATGCTGGCCACGATCATGCAGACGCTCGATGGCACCATCGCCAACGTGGCGCTGCCGCACATGCAGGGCACCCTCTCCGCCTCCCAGGATCAGATCGCGTGGGTGCTGACCGCGTACATCGTCGCCGCCGCCATCGCCACGCCCGTCACCGGCTGGGTGGTGGACCGCTTCGGCCAGCGTACGGTGTTCCTCGCCTCCGTGCTGGGCTTCACCGCGGCTTCTGCGCTGTGCGGCGTGTCGGGCTCGCTCAGCCAGATCGTGGCCGCCCGCCTGCTGCAGGGCGTCTTCGGCGCCGCGCTGGTGCCCATGTCGCAGCTGGTGTTGATGGACATCAATCCGCCCGCCCGGCAGGGCTCGGCCATGGCCATCTGGGGCATGGGCGTCATGGTGGGACCCATCCTCGGCCCGACCCTGGGCGGCTGGCTCACCGACAGCTACTCCTGGCGCTGGGTGTTTTTCATCAACATCCCCATCGGCGCGATCGCCACCTACGGCATCTGGCGCTACATCCCGACCACGCCGGCCACGCGCCGCATGCGCTTCGACGTGTTTGGCTTCGCCTCCTTGAGCCTGTTCGTGGGCGCCTTGCAGATACTGCTCGACCGCGGCCAGCAGAACGACTGGTTCTCCTCCACCGAGACCTGGATCGAGGCCCTCGCCATGGTGGTCGCCCTCACCTACTTCGTCGCGCATACCGCGCTGACCCGTGCCGAGCGGTCTTTTCTCGACCACCGGCTGCTCGGCAACGGCAACTACCTGGGCGGCCTCTTGTTCATCTTCATCGTCGGGCTGGTGCTCTACGCCACACGGGCGTTGACGCCCACCATGCTCGAGAATCTGATGAACTACCCGGTGGCCACCACCGGGCTCGTGACCGCCCCGTCCGGCTTCGGCACCATGCTCGCCATGCTCGTCGCGGGCCGGCTGATCGGCCGGGTCGACCTGCGCCTGACGCTGCTGGCCGGCTTCGGCATCAGTGCGTTCGCGCTCTGGGAGATGACCCGCTACACGCTGGTGTTGTCCGAATCCGACATCATCTGGCCGGGCGTGCTGCAGGGCATCGGCGTCGGCCTCGTGTTCGTCCCCTTGAGTGCCGCGACGTTCGCCACCTTGAGCCCCGCCATGCGCGCGCAGGGCACGGCGATCTACAGCCTGGTACGCAACGTCGGCAGCAGCGTCGGCATCTCGCTCGTGCAGACGGTGCTCGAGCGCAACACCGTGGCCGTGCATGCGTCCCTGGTGGAAAAACTCACCACCACGAATCCTGCGTGGCACGATCCGGCCGTGGCACAGGCCTTCGACCCGTCGCGACCCGGCGGCGCGGCGGCGCTCGATGCGCTGGTTCTACAGCAGTCCTCGATGATCGCCTACGTGAACGACTTCCGCCTGATGCTGTACCTGACCCTGGCCGTGATGCCGCTGCTGTTCCTTCTCAAGCAGCCCCGGCGCGACGCCGCGCCGGTGGGCGCGCATGACGTGGTCGATTAATCGGCGACGCGGTCGATCACCAGGTCGCGCGGACCGTCCGTGCCCACGACATAGGTAACCTCGCCGTACAGATCGCCGGCGGCCGGCAGCGGCTGTCCGCTGAACGATACCCGCGCGGTGATGGAGACGGAGCGGCCGCCCACCAACACCCTGCCCGGGATCATGGAATCCGCGGCGCCCAGGGTGATCCGCGAGCCGAGCGCCGCGGTGGTGAGTCGCTTGGCGGCGAGCGGTGGACCCTGGCCGCCGGGCTCGCGCGCGAACAGGAACAAGGGCGCCGCACCGTGCAGCCGTGCTGCGAGCGCAGGCGCCAGGGAGACGTTCACCGTGGCTTGCGCGGGCGGCCCGGCGCCTGCACCTGCGCCACCGCCCGGCGGCCCGAGTTCCGCGATGCGCTGATTCAGCATGGTTTCGATCTCCGGCGGCGGATGCAGCCCGAGCAAGGTCTGCCAGCGCGTGCGGGCGGCTGTCTTGTCACCCCGGCCGGCGGCGGCGAAGCCTGCATAGAGCAGCGCCTTCGGACTCGCCGGCGCGAGCTGCAGCGCCCGCTCGAACAACTGCGAGGCCTGCGGCGTGATGTTGCCGCCGGCACGCAGGCTCATCGCCTCGCCGAGGCCGAGCACCGCGTCCGGATTGTCGGCGGCGAGCCGCACGGCACGGTCGTAGGCGAGGAGGGCATCGTCCAGCCGCTCGAGCGCCACATAGGAGCGACCAAGCATCAGCCACCCCGTCACGTCCCCGGGCTGCTCCTTCATGTGTGTTTCCAGCTTGGCCACCATGGCCAGCACGTCGGGGGCGGCAGCCGGCGGCGACTGCGCATGCCAATCCCAATTCGACCACAGTGGATACAAGCCGGCCGCGGCGCCCGCCACCAGCAGTGCGGCCACGGTGCCCACCCACCGGCTGTCGCGCTCGCGCAGCAGCGGCACGGCGACCACGGCCGCGGCGATCGCGGCCATCAAGGCCGCGATGACGATGAAGCTAGTCATCTACGACGGGTGTCCCGCCGCGGGCTCGTCGTCGAGCGGTTGCCCCCGGCGCTGGCGCGCGACGCGCAGGATCACCGCGCCCCCGCCGAGCAGCACGAGGAAGGGCGCGCCCCAGATCAAGAGCGTCTTCGGCTCGAGGGGGGGATTGAAGCGCACGAAATCGCCGTAGCGGTCCGTCATGAACTTGAAGATGGCCTCGTCGCTGCGGCCCGCCAGCAACATCTCGCGCACCTGACGCCGGAGGTCCGCGGCCAGCTCGACGTTGGAGTCGGCGATGGATTCGTTCTGACAG
>CAZZYJ010000369.1:0-3040 GCA_964658215.1 uncultured Steroidobacteraceae bacterium
GGCAGTGGCAGTGCCAGAGGCAGTAGTGGCCGTGGCGGTGGCAGTAGCGGTGGTGGTGGCGCAGGCAGCGGCGACGTCCTGCGCCGCGCGGCCGCCGGCGGCCTCCCAGTCGGCTTCGAATTGCAGCGCGGCCGAGGTTGCGGTGGGTCCCGCGAGGACGAACGACAGGTCGGTCCAGGCGGGCGTGCCCGGCTTGCCGGTGAAGTATTCGGCGGCGAGGTTGCGTCCGCCCGCCCACAGGCACGCGCCGTCCGCCACCGCCCACTTGCGATGGTTGCGCAGGTTGCGCGGTCCGGGGGTCTTGCGGGCGAGCAGGGGGCTGAAGATGGCGGTCTCGACGCCCGCCGCGTTCAAATGACGGAACCAGGAGCGGCTCAACTGCAACGCTCCGACGCCGTCGATCAGCAGCCGTACGCGCACCCCGCGCCGTACGCAGTCGATCATGCGCTGCACGATTTCGGCGCCGAAGGCGTCGTTGCCGACGATGTAGGTGCAGACGTCCAGACGACGGCGTGCATCGTGCATGGTGGCGAAGAGACCGGCGCGGGATTCCTCGCCGTCGCGGTGAAAACGCACCTCCGCAAGCGCCGCCGGCGGCAGACCGAAGCTTTCGATCAGATCCTCGGCCCAGTGCTGCGGATGCGCCCGATCGCTCTGCCACCGGATGACGCGGCGGGGCAGCTTCCTGCGTCCGAACAGGATGTACATGGGCAACACCAGATAAGGCAGCGCGATCATGCCCAGCACCCACGCGATGGCGATGGAGGGCGGTCGGCGTTCGTGTTCCACCCGGGTGGTCAGCACGTAGGTGAGCACGCTCACCACGATGGCGAGCGAATGAACGGTTACCCGGGGAAACCAGGCACTCATGGCCACGCTCACACGCCGAGGCGGCGCAGCACGCCGGGCAGCAGATCGGGGAGATCCTCCGCGAGCAATCCCGGGCCGAAATCCGCGGCCGCCGCGCCGTGCATCCAGACGGCCGCGCAGGCCGCGAGGAAGGCATCGACTCCCTGCGTCAGCAGTCCGAGCACCATGCCGCCGAGCACGTCGCCGGTGCCCGCCGTCGCGAGGGTGGGCGGGGCATTGGCATTGATGACGGCCCGCCCGTCCGGCGCCGCGATGACGGTGTCGCCGCCCTTCAACACCACGACGGCGCCGCTCAGGCGCGCGGCCGCGCGGGCGCGTGACAACTTGTCGCCTGCGCAGTGAAAGAGCCGGGAAAACTCCCCCTCGTGCGGCGTCAGGACACAGGGTCCGCGGATGGCCTGGAACAGCTCCGTGGGCCGTGCCGCGAACGCGGTCATCGCATCGGCATCGAGCACGACGGCACGACGGGTCGCGAGCATCGCAAGCGCGCGGGCACGCGTGTCCGCGCCGGCGCCGGCGCCCGGTCCGATCAACAGCCCCGAATAGCGTTTGTCCTCGAGCAGTTGCGTCAAGTCGCGGAGGTCGTCGGCCGGCTGCACCATGATGCTGGTGAGGGCCGCTGCGTAGATGGGCAGGGCCACGGCGGGCACGGCGATGCTGGTCAGCCCCGCGCCGGCGCGCGCCGCGCCGCGCGCCGCCATGCGTGCGGCCCCGGTCATGGGGTAGCCCCCCCAGAGCAGGGCATGTCCGCGGCCGTACTTGTTGCCGGACGTGCCGGGCCGCGGCAGCGCGTGGCGCCACCGCTCCGGCGAATTCTCCCAGGCGGCCACCTCGAGCGCGGCCAGCACGGCGGCCGGCATGCCGATCTGCGCCACCACCGTCTCGCCACACAGATCGCGTCCGGGAAACAGCAGATGCGCGGGCTTTTTTCGACAGAAGGTCACGGTGCAGGTGGCCGCGACCGCGCCGAGCGAGGCGCCGCTGTCCCCCAGCACGCCGCTCGGCACGTCGACCGCTAGCAGCGGCAATCCGCGCTCGACGACCGCGGCCAGGGTGGCCGTGACCTCCGGCGCGAGGCCGCGCGTGAGTCCCGAACCGAACACCGCATCGATCACCAGTTCCGCACCGGCGATGGCCGCCGGATGCAGCGGTTCGACCGCACCGTGCCACAGGTCCGCGTGGTGCCTGGCATCGCCGCGCAGCGCATCGCGCGAGCCGAGCAGGGCCACCCGCACCGGCCAGCCGGCGGCGGCCAGGGCCGTGGCCGCGACGAAACCGTCGCCGCCGTTGTTGCCGGGCCCGCACAATACGCACACGGGCCGCATCGACCAGCGGCCGAGGACGGTTTGCGCCACCGCATTGCCGGCGTTTCGCATCAGCGTGACGCCCGGGACGCCCGCCCCGGCGGCGCGCCGGTCTGCGTCTGCCATCTGCTGCACCGTGAGCAGGGCATGCGGCGATGCCGCCGTCGATGACGTCACGTCCGTCACACCGCCCTGCCGAGCAGTGTCCCCACCCCGAAGGTCACGCCCATGGCGAGCGCGCTCCACAGCGCCACGCGCAACGCGCCGGTGCGCACGTCGGCGCCGCCCACCCGGGCGGACACGCCGCCCAGCACCAGCAGGGCTAGCAGCGAGGCGGCGATCGTCGCGCCGATGAGATACCGCGGCACCGACAGCCACGCCACGCCCAGCGGAATGATGGCGCCCGCCGCAAAGCTCGCCGCCGAGGCGAACGCCGCCTGCAGAGGTCGTGCGATGGAGTGCTCCGACATGCCGAGTTCGTCGCGCGCATGCGCGGCGAGGGCGTCGTGGGCCATGAGCTGCTCCGCCACCTGCCGGGCCAGCATCCGCTCGAGCCCCCGGCGCACGTAGATTTCGGTCAGCTCGCGACGTTCCCCCTGGAAATCATCCTCGAGCTCGGTGCGTTCCTGGGCCAGGGCGGCCGCTTCCGTGTCGGCCTGCGAATGCACGGAGATGTACTCGCCGATGGCCATCGACATGGCGCCCGCGACCAGCCCCGCGGCGCCGCTCATCATGATGTCGGCGTGCTGGGCGTGCGCGGCGGCCACCCCCAGGATCAGACTGGACGTGGACACGATGCCGTCGTTGGCGCCGAGCACGCTCGCCCGCAGCCAGCCCACGGCCGTGATCTGGTGGCGTTCGTGATT
>CAZZYJ010000370.1:0-3029 GCA_964658215.1 uncultured Steroidobacteraceae bacterium
ATCCGTCCACGTCGGCGACGGCGGGCTCGCGGGTGTGCAGGGTGTAGTCGAGACGGCACGACGACCGGTCGACGACGCCGAGCAGCAGCGTGTAGCGGCGGCCGCGATAGTACGACGTATCGTAATGCCACCCGATGTGGTCGCCCGGACGGGTGTAGAAATACAACGCATAGCCGTGGGGATCGTCCGCCGGCGCGGCCTCGAGCCGCTCGCCTGCCAGTCGTCCCAGCCAGTCCAGCAACGCGGGCGAGCGGTACAGTTCGGCGATGAAGGGGGCCTGCTCGTCGAGGGTGTGGCGGCTCACGCTGCCTCCCTGCTTGTGGCCCGGCAGATAATTGCGGTTGACGGAGCCTTCCACCGCCGCCGCCGCCGCCGCCAGCCGGGCGGTCACTTCGGCGGGCAGGAAACGCTCCCGGTAGAGAAAGCTGCCCTGCGCGACGAAGTCGCGACGTGACGCAGCGGCGTCGAACTGCGGCAAGGCTGCGCTCATCAGCCGATCGGCGACGGACGCGGACGGGTCGGCGGTTATCGCGCCACCCCGTCGCCCGGTCGCGCACCGATGCGGCGGCTGCGGTGCGTCGCGCGCCGGTAGTCGACGATCACCCAGGCAGCGAACAGCGGCGCCCCCACGGCGGCGGCGGGCAGCAACGCCGCGAGGCCGTTGCACAGCGTGCACAAGGGCATCAGGTACAAGACGTCCTCGGTTTCGAAGCCGCCCAGCGACGCCTGGCGGACCGCGGATTTGCCCCTCAAGTCCTCGATCCGCATTCTCATGAAGAAGATGGAAGCCACCGCGCAACCCGCCACGCCACCGACCAATACGGGCGGCAGGTCGAAGGGCATCCGCGTGGTGCCGAGGCCGATGCCGATGGCGACGAACAGGACGATGGTGACGATCGCGTCGCTCAGCAAGTCGTACCAATGGCCGAATCGGCTGCTCCTGCCGCTGAGACGCGCCAGCTCGCCGTCGGTGTGATCGAGGAAGTTGGAGAGCACCAGCAGCACGGCCGCGACGTTCGACCACCCGTACGTGCCCGGCACGAAGGCGGCGGCCGCGGCGAGACCCACCAGCAGTCGCACCGTGGTCAGATGATTGGGTACGACCCAGGTTCCCTGGAGCGGCGCCACCAACCGCCGCGCGAGCCGGGCATCCCAGGGGCGTTGAACGGGGGGGCTCGCAAACGTAATATGATTTTTTTCCAGCATGGTCGTTGTAGCATACGAACTTGGAGCGCGGCTGCGACGGCCTTATTTTACGCCGATGTGCCCCCGGTAATCCAAACGAAATTTGCCGTGGCGACGTTCGCGTCGTCTCTGCTGCAACGCCCACCCAAGGCTCAACTACCGTGAATTCGCGTTTTTTTAGGCTCGGGGCGTGGGTCGCCGCCCACCCGTGGCGGGTGGTGACCGGTTGGAGCGTCGCCATCGCCCTCGGCGCCGTCGGCGCCCACTTCCTGCCCCAGGTGGCCGTCGGCGGTGCCGGAGGAATCACCGGCAGTCCTTCCGCCCAGGTCGCCGAGATGCTGCGCACCGATTTTACGAACCCGTACATAGAGCCGCTGGTGGTCGCGGTGTCCGCGCCCGGACTCGACGTCGAGAAACAACCCTTCATCGGCTGGGTCGGGCAGGCCGCCGCCGCGCTGGGCCGCCTCCCCGAGGTCCGCAAGGTCGAAAGCTATGCCGGCGCGCGCGAAGCGAGGCTGCGGTCGGCGGACGGCCACGTCACCATGCTGCTGGTCGGTCTGTCCGCCACGGATACCGTCGGCCAGCAGAAGAGCGTCGAGACCCTCCGCAATTTCCTGCCGACGTGGCGCAGCCGGCTGCGCGCCCTGGATCCCGCCGCCAAGGTGGCCGTCACCGGCGGCCCCGCGGCCGACTTCGACGTCAACGCGCTGAGTGCGACCGGCGGCGACCGTGCCGAAAAACGCGCCCTGCCCCTCACCCTGGCAATCCTGGCCGTGGCCTTCGGAACATTGATCGCGGCGAGCCTGCCCTTTCTCATGGGCCTGGCGACCACTACGGTGGCGCTCGGCGCAGCCTTCATCCTCGCCGAACTGGTGCCGGTCTCGAACCTGTTGAGCAACGTCGTGACGATGGTGGGCCTGGCGATCGGGATCGATTATTCGCTGCTGATGGTCACCCATTTTCGCGAGCATGCGCCGCAGGAGACGGTGGCGCAGACCATCGCGGGCACCGTCGCCGAGGCGGGTCGCACCATTTCCTGGTCCGGCGTCACGGTCATGATCGGTTTTCTGGGGCTGTTGTTCAGTCCCATCCTCGAAACGCGCTGCGCCGGCCTCGGTGGCGCGCTGGTGGTGTGCATCTCCGTGCTCGCGGCGTTGACCCTGCTGCCCGCCTCGCTGGTGCTGCTCGCGCCCTGGCTGGACCGCTGGCCGGTGGTGCCGCGCCGCCTGCGCGGCACCCGCACGACGGCGCTGTGGCACCGGCTCGGCGCCTTCATCGTCGCCTATCCACTGCCGGTGCTGGTGGTCTCGGCCGGGTGCGTGCTGGCGCTCGCGCTGCCGCTGCTGCAGGCCAACAGCGGCGAGACCAACGAACGCTGGTTCGTCCCGCGCGCCGCCGAGTCGCGCGAAGGGGCGGAGCTTCTCACGGCGATCCGCAACGACAACGCTTCCATCCCCATCTTTGCCATCGTGCACACGAGCGACGAAGAGCCGGTGCTCGCCGCCGCCCACATCCAGGCCCTGGTCGACTACGCCGGCCGCCTGGAAAACGACGGCCGGGTCGCCGCCGTCGCATCGCCGGTCACTCTTCGCAAGGGAGTCTCGGCCGCCGGGTACGCCGCGATGTACGCCGACATGGACAAGGCGATGCAGACCTATCCGTCGGTCGGCGAATTGTTCCTGAGCCGCGACCGTCGCTCTGCGCTGTTCGAGATCACGCCGGCCAACGGACTCGCGGTGAAGGACATCGAACAGCTCACCCGCGACGTCGCGACGATCACCCCCGCCGGACCCTTCACCGTGATGATCGGCGGCACGCCTGCCGAGCACAACGACTTCAACCAC
>CAZZYJ010000371.1:0-3029 GCA_964658215.1 uncultured Steroidobacteraceae bacterium
GCGGCCGTGTCGATCGCTTGCAGCCGCTCACGTTCACCTTCGACGGACGCGCCTTCTCGGGTTTCGCAGGCGATACGCTGGCCTCGGCGCTGCTGGCCAACGACGTGCACCTGGTGGGCCGATCGTTCAAGTATCACCGTCCACGCGGACTGCTGGCGGCGGGCGCCGAGGAGCCGAACGCGCTGGTGACGGTCGCCCGCGACGCGGCCCGCCTGACGCCGAATCTGCGCGCCACGCAGGTCGAGCTGTATGCGGGCCTGACCGCCTGGAGCCAGAACCGCTGGCCGAGTTTGCGATGGGATGCGGGGCGCGTGAACGACTGGCTCGCGCCGTTCATTCCGGCGGGCTTTTACTACAAGACCTTCATGTGGCCGCGGCGTGCGTGGAAATCTCTGTACGAGCCCCTCATCCGCCGTGCCGCCGGATTGGGAGCGGCGCCCACCGCCGCCGACCCGGACCGCTATGCACAGCGCTACGCGCATTGCGACGTGTTGGTGGTGGGTGCGGGCCCGGCCGGCATCGCTGCGGCACTCGCCGCCGCACGCGGCGGCGGCCGGGTCATGCTGTGCGACGAACAGGCCGAATTCGGCGGCACGCTGCTCGGCGACGGCGGCGCGCTGATCGACGGACTGGCGGCGGCGGCCTGGGTGGCGCGGTCCATCGACGCCCTGGCGAAAAATCCGCGTGTCACGCTGCTGACCCGCACCACCGCCTTTGGTTATTTCCCGCACAACTTCATCGGTCTCAACCAGCGTCTCACCGAACATCTCGCCGAACCGCCGCGCGGCCAGCCGCGCGAGCGCCTGTGGCAGGTGCGGGCACGCGCGGTGGTGCTCGCCACCGGCGCAATCGAGCGCCCTCTCGTGTTTCCGGGCAACGACCGGCCGGGCATCATGCTGGCCGGCGCCGCGCAGACCTATCTGAACCGCTACGGTGTACGGGTCGGCAAGAGCGTCGTCATCGTCACCGCCGCGGACGCCGCCTATCAGGCCGCGCTCGATCTGCATGCCGCGGGCGTGGTGGTCGCCGCCGTTGCCGACGTGCGCCCCGCATTGTCGGGCGAACTGCCCGACGCGGCGCGGCGCGCAGGTATCGAGGTGCTGCCGGGTTGCACCGTGCTGGGCACCAGCGGCAAGCTCAAGGTCACCGGCATCGCCCTGGGACGCGTCGCGGGCGGACGCGTGCGCAAAGGTCCGCGCTTCAACTGCGACGTGGTGATGATGTCCGGCGGCTTCACGCCGAGCGTGCACCTGTTCTCGCAGTCACGCGGCAGGATCGAGTGGAACGAATCCCTGCATGCCTTCGTGCCGGGCCGCGCCGCCGAGAACACGCATTGCGCCGGCGCCTGCCGTGGCCTCTACGAACTCGAAGAGGTGCTGACGGACGGCGACGCCGCCGGTGCGGCCGGAGCGGCCAGCGCGGCGCACGCCTGGCCCGCGGGCGCCCTCAACGCGCCGCGTCCGTCCGCCGTGCCTGCCACCGCGCAGCCCCCCGGGCTGCCCACCGCCGGCACCGCCACGCGACACTTCGCCGTCGCGACACCACGACGCGGCACGCACGACCACCTGGGCGCCCTGCCCCGCTCGAGGCGGACGAGCAAGGACAAGTCGTTCGTCGACTGGCAGCACGACGTCACCACGCGCGACCTCGCGCTCGCTACCCGTGAAGGGTTCCGTTCGATCGAGCACGTCAAGCGCTACACCACCACCGGCATGGCCACCGACCAGGGCAAGACCTCGAACATGAATGCGCTGGCCATCGTCGCCCAGCATCTCGACGTCCCCATCCCGCAGGTGGGACTCACGACGTTTCGGATGCCCTACACGCCGACCACGTTCGGCAGCTTCGCCGGCCTCTCGCGCGGCGATTTGTTCGACCCCGTGCGAACCACGCCCACGCACGGCTGGGCCGCGGCGCGCGGCGCCGTGTTCGAGAACGTCGGCTTGTGGAAGCGCGCGCGCTATTTCCCCCGCCCGGGGGAGAACCTCGCCGCCGCGGTCGCGCGCGAATGCCTGGCGGTGCGCAATGCCTGCGGCATCTTCGACGCCTCCACCTTGGGCAAGATCGAGGTCGTCGGCAGGGACGCGGCCGAGTTCCTGAACCGGCTGTACGTCAACAGTTGGAGCGGCCTCGCGGTGGGCCGCTCCCGCTACGGCATCCTCTGCCGGGACGACGGTTTCATCTACGACGACGGCGTGGTCGCGCGCCTCGCCGCCGACCGCTTCCACGTCACCACCACCACCGGCGGGGCGCCGCGGGTGCTCGCCATGATGGAGGACTACCGGCAGACCGAATGGCCCGCCTTGAAGGTGTGGCTGGCCTCCACCACCGAACAGTGGGCCGTGTTCGCCCTGCAGGGCCCGAACTCCCGTCGCGTGCTCGAGGGCCTGGTGGAGGATATCGACCTCGCCGCGTCGGCCCTGCCGCACATGAGCATCGCGCACGGACGGATTTGCGGCGTGCCGCTGCGCCTGTTCCGGGTGAGCTTCACGGGGGAACTGGGTTTCGAGGTCAACGTCCCGGCCGATTTCGGCGCCCAGGTCTGGCAGGCTCTGCATGCCGCCGGGCAGGCACACGGTCTCGTGGAATACGGCACGGAAGCCATGCACGTGCTGCGCGCCGAGAAGGGTTACATCATCGTCGGTCAGGACACCGACGGCACCGTGACACCGGACGATGCCGGGCTGTCGTGGGCCATCGGCAAATCCAAGCCCGATTTCGTGGGCAAGCGCTCGCTGGCACGGGCCGCGATGCAGGCGCCCGACCGCCGGCAGCTCGTGGGCCTGCGCACCCGCGACGGCAGCGTGCTCGACGAGGGCGCACAGGTGGCGGCGGTGCGCGGCCAGACGCCGCCGATGCAGCTCATCGGCCACGTCACCTCGTCCTACGACAGCGCGGTGCTCGCGCATCCCATCGCCCTGGCGCTGGTGGCCGGCGGGCGCTCCCGGCTCGGCCAAACCCTGTTCGTGCCCATGCCGGCCGGCGATCTCGAGGTCGAGGTCACCGCGCCGGTGTTCTACGACGTCAAG
>CAZZYJ010000372.1:0-2999 GCA_964658215.1 uncultured Steroidobacteraceae bacterium
GCAGGCGCACCAGCGCACGGCGCCGCGGCGGGCTTCCTCGCCAGCGTGCGTGCCGTGCGCATCACGGTCGGCCGGCTCGACGACGTGCCGGGCGACCTCTCGTGCGCTGCCGTGCGAATGGCCGGCGATCGGGGTACGGCCCTGTACGAGTTCGAGATTCGCAGCGGGCACGCGGTGCTGATCGCCGGGCGCACCACCGTCGTGCTCGATGCGGGCGGACAGCTGCCGTCATGATCACCGCGCCGGTTCGCGCGCTGGTCACCGGCGGCAGCGGCGGTATCGGCGCCGCGATCTGCCGCCGCCTGGCCGCCGCGGGTCACCACGTGTACGTGCACGCGCATCGCGGCCTGGACGCCGCCACGCGCGTGGTCGAGGACATCGCACAGGCCGGCGGGCGCGCCGAGGTGATCGGCTTCGACGTGACCGATGCGCAGGCTTCACGCGCGGCGCTCGAAGCGCTGATCGACGAGTCGCCCGTGCAGATCCTCGTGAACAACGCCGGTATCCACGACGATGCGGCCTTCCCGGGCATGAGCCCCAGCCAGTGGCACCGGGTCGTCGACGTCGCGGTGGATGGCTTCTACAACGTGACGCAACCACTCCTGCTGGCCATGATCCGCAGCCGGTGGGGCCGCGTCGTCAACATCTCGTCCGTGGCGGCGCTCGCCGGCAACCGGGGACAGGTCAACTACGCCGCGGCCAAGGGTGCCCTCAACGCCGCCACGAAGGCTTTGAGCCTGGAGGTGGCCAGCCGCGGCGTCACCGTCAACGCCGTCGCCCCGGGGATCATCGCCACCGCCATGAGCGCCCCCGCCTTCGACGCCGCCGCCATCGCCGGACTCGTCCCCATGAAGCGTGCCGGGACGGCGGACGAAGTGGCCGAGCTGGTGGGGTTTCTGGCGTCGGCGCAGGCCTCCTACATCACCGGACAGATCATCTCCATCAACGGCGGCATGCTTTAGGAGCCTCTTAGTGAACGGTCCGCACAGTGCCGCGGCGGTCGGCACCCACAAGAACGAGCTGATTTTATTTTTCACCCTGCTGCAGCTCGCGCTCATCGTGCTCGCCGGCCGGGTGGGCGGTGCGCTGGCCTCCCGCCACGGCCAGTCGCCCGCCGTGGGTGAGATCATCATCGGCATCTTGCTCGGCCCGTCGCTGTTCGGCTGGCTGGCCCCGCGCCCCTTCGCGTTCGTGTTTCACTCCGCGCCGCCGGAATCCCTGCTCATCCTGTCGCAGCTCGGTCTCGTGCTGATGATGTTCCAGATCGGGCTCGAGTTCGACTTCGCGCATCTCACCGAACGCGTCAATCGCGCCGCGGTGCTGCGGGTGTCGCTTGCCTGCCTCGCCCTGCCGTTCGCGAGCGGCCTCGCGGTCGGCTACTGGTTTCCGAACGGCCCCGTCGCGCCCGCCGACCGGCTCGACACCGCCCTGTTCGTCGCCACCGCGTTCTCCATCACCGCGCTGCCCATCCTCGGCCGCATCATGATCGAGTTCGATCTCACGCGCACCCGCATCGGCGTGATCGCGATCAGCGCGGCCGCCGTGAACGACGTGGTCGGCTGGCTGTTGCTGGCGCTGATCACGACCTTGACGGTCAGCAATTTCGTCGGCGCCGACTTCGCACTGCGGGTGGCCCTGGTCGGCGCGTTCGGGCTGATCTGCGCAAAGGGCGTCCGGCCGCTGCTCAAACGCGCCATCCGCCGCTCCCAACCGCGCGGCGGCAGGATGTCGGCGAACCTGCTGGGCGGTTTGTTGGTGACCATCTTCCTCGCCGCCATGACCACGTACCAGATCGGCATCTTCGCCATATTCGGCGGTTTCATGATGGGCGTGATCCTGTTCGACGAGGCCGAACTCGTGCATGCGTGGCGGGAGCGGGTCGGCGGCTTCGTCACCGTCTTCTTCCTGCCGATCTTCTTCACCTACACCGGCCTGCGCACGTCGATAGGCGGACTCGACACGGTCGTCGATTGGGCCTGGTGCGCAGGCCTCGTCGCCGCCGCGTCGGTGAGCAAACTGGCCGGTGCCTACTGGGCCGCCCGCCGCTCCGGCTTCGATCATGCCGAATCCGCCATGATGGGCTTCATGATGAACACCCGGGCCTTGATGGAGCTCATCGTCATCAATGCCGGCCTGGACCTGGGCGTGATCTCCCAGAAGATGTTCACCATGCTCGTCATCATGGCCATCTTGAGCACGGTGGCAACCACGCCCGCGCTGCGTCATTACCTGGCGAAAACGTCGCCGGGCCCCCTGCTCGCCGACCCGCCGCAGGCCTGACTCGGGCGGCGGTCAGGCGTAGGCGTCGAGGCCGCTCGAAGTCCGTGCCACGGTGCCTGCCGTCGCGGCAACGGACGCGGCAGCGGCGCGGCCGCCGGAAGACGTCGTCTGGTAGGGCTGCGCCGAGGAGGAGCGCTCCTGGAACGAGCGCTGCGAGATGTCGACGCTCACCTGACCGAAGCCCTGTGATCCGAGCAATTCGTGAAGTTTGGGGGCGCTCGCCTGCAACGCCTCGCGCGTGAGCGAGCTGTGCGTGGTCATCCACACCTGCGCATGGTTGCCCTGCACGGCGATGCGCACTTCGATCGGGCCCAACTGCGGCGGATTGACCTGCAGTTTGGCGCCGTTCAAGCCATTGCCCACCATGTAGGAGACCCGCTCGGCGACGCCCTGGGAAAACTCGCCGCTGTCCACGTTCGCATGCACCCGCAACACCGCGGCGGGGGCATCCGCGGCGGGCGTCGTGCTCTGGGCCGGACCCAGCTGCGACAGCGCCGCCGTCCCGTCGCCCGCCCCGCCCGCGACGCCGACGCCGCCCGCCGGGTCGGCGCTGCCCTCCTGCGAATGTTTCTCCGCGTCGGCCGCCCCCGCCAGGGAAAACCCGGTTTGCGATGTGTCCGCGGCCGCCCGGCCCTCCCCCAGTACGGCGGCCGAGGTGCCCGCCCCTGCCACGGCACCGGCCGGCAGAGCCGCGCCGACCAACCCCGCCGGCGCCGGCC
>CAZZYJ010000373.1:0-2694 GCA_964658215.1 uncultured Steroidobacteraceae bacterium
CCGGATGCGCGCGGCGTCCATGAGCAGCCGCCCCGCCCAGCGATAGACGTTGTTCTCCTTGACGGTGCGGCGCATCAGCACCATGCGGTCGCGGCGTTCCTCGCGGCCCATGCGCATGGCGATCTCCATGGCTTCAGCGGTCTCGTTGACGTCGAACGGATTGATCAGCACCGCCTCCGCCAGCTCGCGCGAGGCGCCCGCGAAGGTGCTCAGGATCAGCACGCCGTCCTCGTCGTCGCGCGCCGCCACGAACTCCTTCGCCACCAGGTTCATGCCGTCGTGCAGGCTGTTGACCAGGCAGAAATCGGCGGCGCGATACAGCTCGAACACGCGCATCGGCTCCTGGTGCTCGTCGATCAGCACGATGGGCAGCCAGCCCTGCTCGCCGAACTTCGCGTTGATGCGCTCCACCTCGGCGTAGGTCTGCTTCTGCAGGGCCTGATAGGCGGGCAGGGTGCTGCGCGAGGGCGCGGCGATCTGCAGCAGCGAGATGCGCCCGCGGTGACGCGGATTACGGTCCAGCATGGCTTCCAGCGCGTGGAAGCGCTCGACGATGCCCTTGGTGAAGTCCCAGCGTTCGACGCCCAGGCCCACCACGAGATCGTTGCCGAGCTGGTAGCGCGCACGCACGGCCGCGCGGCAGGTGGGCACGTCCGGCAGGCTCTTGAGCCAGCGCGGCGGCCACTCGATGGAAATGGGATACGGCGCCACGCGGCAGACGTGCCCCTGCAGGGTCACCGTCATGTGCTCGTGATCGATCTGGCACTCGACGAAACGGTCCACGGTCTGCAGGAAATTCTGACAGTGGTAGCGCGTGTGGAAGCCGAGGATGTCCGCCGACAGCATGTGCAGCAGGATCTCCCGCTTCCACGGACACACGCCGAAGGTCTCGGCGTTGGGCCACGGGATGTGCCAGAACAGCGCGATGGTCGCGCGCGGGATCTTCGCGCGCACGAGGCGCGGCAACAGGGCGAAATGGAAGTCCTGGATCATCACCACCGGGCTGTCGGTCTTCGCCTCCGCGGCGACGACCTCCGCGAATTTCGCATTGACCTCCTCGTAGGCGCTCCAGTCGCTCGGCCGGAACGCCGGACGGACATAGGCCAGATGACACAGCGGCCACATGCCCTCGTTGGAGAAGCCGTAGTAATAGCCCTGTTCCTGCTCGGCGCTCAGCCACACCCGGCGCAGCGTGTACGACGGATCGTCGGGCGGCACCGCGATCTGATCGAAGCGGTCGACGGTCTCGCGGTCCGCGGCGCCCGCGCCGTGCGCGATCCACACACCCGAACACGCGCGCATGATGGGTTCCAGCGCCGTCACCATGCCGCTCGCCGGCACCTGCACGACGGGCCGGTGATCGGCATCGTAGTTGTGGATGTACGGCTCACGGTTGGACACGATGAGCACCTGCGAGGAATGCAGATGCTCGTGCACCACCTGCCGCAGCGCCTGCGGCGTCCAGTTCTCGCTGAAGTCGATTTCCAGTCGCTGCTTCTCCTCGACCTCGGCGAGCACCTGCCGCACCTGCGAGAGTATCGGCAGGGAGGACGCGGGCGAGTTGGCATCGTCGCGAAAGCGTTTGCCGCGGATGTCGCCGATCAGCATGTTGACCCAGCGGCGCAGCTGCAGCCAGGCCAGCAGCACCACCACCAGCGCGAGCAGCAGCACCGAGATCCCGATGAACACCAGCACGAAGTCGCGGGCCGTGCGTTGGCGGCGGTCGACGAAGCTCAGGTCGTGCAGCATCAACACGCGAAACGGCACCGGTGCCGCCATGTCGAAATCGAAGCGCGACACCTGCACGGAGCCGGACGGCAGCTGCTGCACCCGCGTGGTCGGCGGGCTGAGCGTCGCATCGCGTTCGCAGGAAATGGCCGCGGGCGTGCGGTCGGTCTTGACCACCGTGCTGCCGTCCGGACGGCACACCAGGATGGCGAGCAGCCGCTCGTCGGTGGTGATCTTCGCCAGATAACTGCGCAGCCGCGCCTCGTTGCCCTTGGCCAGGAGCTCGGCCATGGGCTCTTCCAGGGAATGCATGACGAGCTGCGCGCGCAGCTCGACGTCGGAGCGAAACCATTCCGCCAGCAACCGTTCGATGTAGGGCAGTCCAAAGAAGGCGACGACGCAGGAGGCCAGGGCGACGGGAATCACGAAACGCAGCAGGACTGATCGATACAAAATGCCTCCGTGTGCTCAAGACTCGCGAAATCGCCCCCGCAAAATACCGAAATTCGCCGGGTCAGTCCTGCATTTCACCGGGCAGGCCTGTAATCTTTACATTTGCGCCGTTTATGTCGTGGCGGCCATTGGCAGCGGCGCCGCGCTGAGCTATGTTGGTTTTTCATGATGCAAACTCCCTCGCCTTCCCCCTCCCTCTCCTGGTGCTTGTTTCTCGACGTGGACGGCACCTTGATCGAGCTCTCGGACAGCCCGTTCGACATCGTCGCGAGCGAGGAGCTCAAGCAGACGCTGGGCGAGGTCTCGCAACGGCTCGGCGGCGCGGTCGCACTCGTCAGCGGGCGCAGCATCGAGTATCTGGACAAGCTGTTCGCGCCGCTGCGCCTGCCCGCCGCCGGCCTGCACGGCGTCGAGCGCCGCAAGTCCTCCGGTGCCCTGCACGGCGCGAGCTTCGCCGACGGACAACTCGATCGCGCGCGCGCGGCGCTCGAAGAATTCGTAGGCAGCCATCCC
>CAZZYJ010000373.1:2704-2987 GCA_964658215.1 uncultured Steroidobacteraceae bacterium
CCGGCGACTTTCTTCGTGGTCGGCGAAAACGCCGAAGCGCATCCGGGCCTGCTGCTCGAGGACAAGGGCCGCACGGTGGCCGTGCACTACCGCCTGGCACCGCAGTTCGAGGCCGAGGCGCTGGTCGCGGTCAACGCCATCGTCGGCGCCATGGGCACCAACTATCACGTGCAGCACGGCAACATGATGATGGAGATCAAGCCGCGCGGCTTCACCAAGGGCGCCGCCATCAAGGCCTTCCTGCAGGAGACGCCGTTCTCGGGGCGCATACCGGTGTAGATCG
>CAZZYJ010000374.1:0-2977 GCA_964658215.1 uncultured Steroidobacteraceae bacterium
GAGGCCATGCCCCCGCGAGGTCGTGCCCCCGGCTAGCGGCCGCTCACACCCGCGCCGCGAGGTTGGTCTTCTCCAGATGCGCCATCACCAATGCCACCTGATCGGTGGCGCCCAGCACCACGGGCGTGCGCTCGTGGATGGCACCCGGCTGGATGTCGAGGATGCGCTGCCCGGGCGCGGCGAAGGCGCGGCCGCCGGCCTGCTCGATGATCATGGCCATGGGGTTGGCTTCGTACATGAGGCGCAGTTTGCCCTCCGGCGCCTTCTTGGTGGGCGGATAGAGGAACACACCGCCCTTCAACAAGATGCGGTGCACGTCGGCGACCATGGCGCCGGCGTAACGGCTGGAATAATCGTTGCTCTGCGCCCAGTCCAGATAGCGCTGGTACCCGTCGGGAAAGGTCTTGCGGTTGCCCTCGTTCAACGAATACGTCTTGTTGCCCTCCGGGATGCTGAGGTTGCGCTCCACGCGCATGAACGAACCGATGCTCGGGTCGAGCACGAACATGTCGACGCCCTTGCCGATGGTCAGCACGAAGACGGTGGAAGAGCCGTACAGGACGTAGCCGGCGGCAACCTGGCGCACGCCCGGCTGCAGGAGCGAGTCGTTCGCGCTGGTGGCGCGATTGTGCGCGAGGATGCTGAAGATCGTGCCGACGCCGCCGCAGATGTCCAGATTCGAGGAGCCGTCGAGGGGGTCGAACAGCACGCAGTAGCGCGGCATGCCGTTGCTGTCCTCGCGCAGGATCACCGGCTCCTCGTTCTCCTCCGAGGCCACGATGGCGACGCCCTCGCGACCGCCCAGGATCCCGAGCAGTACCTCGTTGGCGAGTACGTCGAGCTTCTGCTGTACCTCACCCTGTACGTTCTCGGTGCCGACGCTGCCGAGCACGCTCTCCAACCGCGCGCGTCGCACCTTGTCGGCGATGATCTTGGCGGAAATCGACATCGCCGAGAGTATCCAGGAGAAGGTGCCCGAGGCCTGCGGGTGGTGGCGCTGCTCCTCGAGGATGTGCGACTGCAGGGTCATGATGCGCACGTCGTCGCGCACTGGCTTCGAATCGGCTTTGGCGGGTGTATTCATGCGGCAAGAATGCCACGAACCGGCCCCGGAGCGCATCCACGGCGGACCGACTTATGTAAGCAATGCGCTACACTGACCTGGACTGGAGCCGCACGCCGCTGGACAAACGGCGTCGGCGCGGGTGGCTGGAGCGAAACAACGAGCGGGAGAAACGAATGTCCTTTTGCGATAAAAAAACGGGCCTGGCGGCGGGCGTGCTGTGGGTGTTGGCGTCGTTGAGCGCGTGCAATCAGGCGCCGCAGACCGCCGCACCGGCCAAGCGGCTGCCGTCGGCCGCGAGCGAACGCTGGGCCACCGTCGCCCACGGCTTCGTCGAGGACTACCTGCGCGCCCAGCCGTTCTTCGCCGCCCAGTCGGGCCGCCACGAGTTCGACGGCCAGCTTCCCGACGTGAGCGCACACGGCATCAAGCGGGAGATCGCCCGGCTGCACGACGCCCGTGAGCAGCTCGCGGCGATCGACGTCGCGCCGCTGCTGCCCCAGGAACGCTTCGACCGCGAATACCTGCTCAACATCGTCGACCGCGACCTGTTCTGGACGGAGAAGGCCCGCGCGCCATTCACGAATCCCGCCTGGTACATGGGCGACGTCGACCCCGACATGTATCTGAGCCGCGCCTATGCGCCGCTCGACGTGCGCCTGAAGGCCTACATCAAGTATGCCCGTGGGATACCGAAGATGGCGCAGGACATCCAGGCGAATCTGCAGGGTCCGCTGCCCAAGACCTATGTGGAACTCGGTATCGCGGCCTTCGGCGGCTTCGCCGATTTTTATTCGAAGAGCGTCACGCCCCTCTTCGCGGCGGTGGCCGATCCCGACCTGCAGAAGCAGCTCGTCGACGCGGATGCCGGCGCCGCCCAGGCCATGACCAATCTCAAAAATTATCTGCTCGGCCTGCGCAAGACCGCCAACGACAAATTCGTGCTCGGCAGCGAGCTGTACGCGGCCATGCTCGAGGACACCGAGCGCGTCGATCTGCCCATCGCGCAGATCGAGGCCGCCGGCCGCGCCGACCTCGACGCCAACACCCGAGCGCTCAAGGCCGAATGCGCGGTGTATCTGCCCAAGGGCACCTTGAACGCCTGCATCGCGAAGATGGCGGCCAAGAAGCCGCCGGGCGGCCCGGTCGAGGCGGCCCGCGCGCAGCTGGTGGAGCTCAAGAAATTCGTGCAGGACAACCAGGTGGTCAGCATTCCGAGCGACCAGGAAGCCCTGGTGGCCGAGGCGCCGCCCTACAACCGCTCCAACATGGCCTTCATCCAGGTGCCCGGTCCGTACGACACGGGCGTGGCGTCGACGTTCAACATCGCGCCGCCGGATCCGAAATGGTCGAAGACCGAGCAGGCGGCGTACATTCCCGGCGAAGCCACCCTGTTGTTCACGTCCGTGCACGAGGTGTGGCCCGGCCATTTCCTGCAGTTCCTGCACTCCAACGCGAATCCCGACAAGCTCGAGGGCCTGTGGGTGGGCTACGCGTTCGCCGAGGGCTGGGCGCATTACTGCGAGGAGATGATGTATCAGCGCGGGCTCGGCAAGGATGATCCCGAAAAGCACATCGCCCAGCTCACCGATGCACTGCTGCGCGACGTGCGGCTGATTTCCTCCATCGGACTGCACACCGAGAACATGACCGTCGCGCAGTCCGAGAAGATGTTCAAGGAACAAGCCTTCCAGGACCCGGGCAATGCCCGCCAGCAGGCCGCCCGCGGCACCTACGACCCGGCTTATCTCAGCTATACGCTCGGCAAACTCATGATCAAGAAGCTGCGCACCGACTGGCTGGCGAAGACCGCCCCCGCGCCCGGCGGCGGCACGGGAGCGGCGGCCGGTGCCGCGCAGAGCGCGGCGGCTGCGGCGGGCGCCACAGCCCCGCCCGCGCCCGCCGGCACGCCCG
>CAZZYJ010000375.1:0-2945 GCA_964658215.1 uncultured Steroidobacteraceae bacterium
TACATGTTCCGCAGCCTGCCGCGCATCTTCGGCTTCGTGATCATTGCCACCGGCCTGCTGCTGTTCGCCGCCTTCCGTTCCTACGTGCTGCCGATCAAGGCCGTCGTCACCAATCTGCTGGCGGTGGCCGCGGGGATCGGTGCGGTGGTCGCCGTATTCCAACTGGGCTGGTTGAACGGCCTGGTGGGCCTGGAGAAGCCGTTCACCGCCATACCGCTCGAGGTGCCGATGATGGTGTTCTGCCTCAGCTTCGGTCTGTCGATGGACTACGAATTGTTTCTGCTGTTTCGCATTCAGCGCGAATACCTGCTCGATGCCGACAACGACCGTGCCACGGTGGCCGGTCTGGCCGCGGTCGCCCCGGTGATCACGGGCGCGGGACTCATCATGGCCGTGGTGTTCGGGGCGTTCGTCGGAGCGGAGCTGCCCGTACTGAAGATGATGGGCGTCGGGTTGTGCGTCTCCGTGCTGGTCGACGCCACCGTGATCCGGGCCCTGGTCGTGCCCGCCGTGATGGCCTTGGCGGGAAAGTGGAACTGGTATCCCGGCCAAGGTCCGCGCCGCCCGTCCGCCGCGCCGGTGTTCAGGCAGGGCCGCGGCGAGCCCCGCTAGTTCAGCGGGCTGGGGTCGTCATCGGCTGGCCGCAACGCGCGAGCACCGCCCGCAAATCACGCAGGGGTGGAAACACTTCGTTGTTCCGATCCGCGCCCTGCGCATCGTGCGCGCGCTGCTCGTGTTCCACGATGTCTTTGTCTTCGTGGAAGATGCGTTCGGTGAACCAGGTCACGAAGGGCCAGACGGCGTGGATGATGCCGGGCACGCGGGGTTTTTTGACCGACAGATACCCATAGGTACGGTTGGTGCGCTGCTCGACGTCGAGCGGCGTGTAGCCCAGCCACACATCGAGCACCGGATCGTCGCTCTGTTTGATGTCTCGTCCCACCCACACCTTGAGGCTCTGCGTGGGATAGTCGGTGCGGATCTGCATGTGATCCGAGAAGTCCTTCTTCTTCTCGCCGCGCTTGCGCATCAGGTCGACGATGACGGTCTCGCCCAACGACGGCTTGCCGGCGGTGCGGCTGAAACTGTATTCCACCTGCGCCCAATTCTCGCCATGGTTCCTGCCGAGGCAGCGCGCCTTGATGGAGCCCATCTGCTTGCGGTGCATGAACTGATGGTTCATGTCGAACAGGTTCTCGTGCATGAACGAGTAGTGGCAGGCTACCTCCCGATTCAGACGCCGCGTCTTGTAATCCGCGCGCTGCGAGGATCCCAGCGCGGCGGGCACGCGGCTTTCGGCGAGCGCCGGATCGCCCGGAAAAACGAAGATCAACCCGGCGATTTCGCGCGCCGGGTAGCTCTTCACCCCGTTCGGCAACCGCTCGACGCCGCCGAAGTAAGGAACACCCACGCACTTGCCCGCGCAGTTGTAGGTCCAGCCGTGATAGTGACATTTGAGATTGTCGCCGCTCACCACGCCCAGGTGCAGCGGAACCTGGCGATGCGCGCAACGGTCCTCGAGGGCGAACACCTGGCCGCTGGTGCCGCGGTACAGCACGATCGGCTCGCCGGCGAAACGACGCCCGAGCGCCTTTCCCGTCTTCAATTCGTGGGACCACGCCAGCGGATACCATTGGTCTGGATGCGCCCCCACCCGCCGCAAATCGACCATAGCGGGGGCGTGCGCGGGGGGGAGAACGATCAAATGTGCGCCGTCTTCGGACATGGGGTCACTCCAGGCTTCGTGGGCTAAGAATACCCCCGCAGTGGCCAATTCCGAAGCACTTACGGGAGCCGCGTGACCCCGCCCTCAGGCTCGCCCACCCCGGGTCCGGGACGAGGTCACCGACCCGGATGGGGATCGCGACGCAGCCGGCCTCATTACGGACGCGCCAACGCTGAAATGGAGGCTCGGGTCGGAATCGAACCGGCGTACACGGCTTTGCAGGCCGCTGCATGACCACTCTGCCACCGAGCCTGAGACAAAAATGCCATATCCCGGGCTGGCCGGGGTCAAGCCCAAGCCGCCTAAAGTACTAAAACCACCCCCGCTTGGCAATGAGAACGCGCGCCTCGTTGGCCTCGTGCCGCCCCAGGCACGGAACGCGCCCGGGGCGGTCCCACCGCGCTAATCCGTCGCCGGCAGGTTCAGCAGCGCCTCGAGCTTGCGGTCGTGCCCGTACACGTCGTCGAAGAAGAGCACGTCGCCCGCCTCCGTGGCGAGGACGGTGGAGTAGAAGATGATCACGGGAATGCTCGTCGGCAAGGTGACGCGTTGCGTCGTGTCGGCCGACATCGCCGTCCTGATCTTCGCCGGCGTCCAATCGCCCGGCGTGTTGCGCAGCACGTACGCCGCGAGTCCCACGGGATCGGCCACGCGGATGCAGCCGTGGCTGAAGGCGCGGCGGCTCCTGGCGAACAAAGCCGGCGACGGGGTGCTGTGCAGATACACGTCGTGCGAGTTCGGGAGCAAGAACTTCACGAGACCGAGGGCGTTGGCGCCGCCCGGGCGCTGCCGCAGCCGCAGCCGCCCCGTCGCGAGTGCCCCGATGTTCTCGCGCGTCGTGGCGACGACGTGCGCCTGATCGCTCTGGCCGTCGACGATCTCGAAGCCGTTGCGCGCAACGTAGTCGGGATTCGCCTCGATCTTGGCGATCAGCTCGTGCGCGACGATGCTGCGCGGGACGTTCCAGTACGGGCGAAACACCACGTATTTCAGCTGCCCGATGAAGATCGGCGTCTGCGTCGCGGGGTACGCCTTGCCGACGATGACGGGCATCTGTGTTATCGCCGCGGCGCGGTCCGTGACGAATTGAAATGCGAACAATTCGAACTGGGGTATGTTGACGATGATGGGCGGCGCTTCGAAGCGCGGCAGCCAGCGCACCCGCTCGAGAGACAGTTCGAGCTGACGTATTCGCCGCTGCAGCGGCACGGCGACGTCG
>CAZZYJ010000376.1:0-2943 GCA_964658215.1 uncultured Steroidobacteraceae bacterium
GACGTCCCGCCTGATCGCCCAGGCCGTCGACTACAGCAAGGCCCAGCAGCCCGGCCCGCTCGACCCGGCGCTGCGCCTCGCGCTCGAACTCTGCGACTCCGTCATCACCTACCGCAGCCGCTATCTCTCGACGTTGCAGCCTGGCCCGGTGCTGGACCTCGTGCTGGCCGACGAGAGCAATCCGCGCGCGCTGGCGTTCCAACTCGCGGCCATCCGCGACATCCTGGCCGAATTGGCCCGCGCCCCCGGCGCGACGCTGCCGAGCATCGCCTCGCGCCTGCTGCGCGAGGCGCGCGACATCGCGCGGGCGGCGGGGACGGTGGCGGAGCGGCAGGTGGCGACCACGTTGCCGGCGCAGCTCCGGGCGATCGAGCGGGGCGTGACCGATCTGTCGGAGCAGATCAGCCGGCAATATTTCGCGATCCTGCCGCTCGCGCAGCGGGTCGGGGGTGACGAGGAGACACCGGCGCTGCGGGGAATGGCATGAAATACCGCGTGCGCCATGCCACCACGTATTCGTACAGCAAGCCGGTGGATCTCGCGGCGCAGTTGATGCACCTGCGGCCGCTGAAGACGCCCTGGCAGACCGTCATCCGCGAAGCCTTTCACCTCAAGCCGGCTAACGGCCGTCTCGTGGACCGGCTCGATCATTTCGGCAACCGGATCACCTGGCTTTTCTTCGACACGGCGCACACCGAGTTCGAGGTCGTCAGCGAAGCGGTGGTCGAGGTGCGCGCCCAGCCCCATCCGGAGCCCGAGGCGACGCCGCCGTGGGAGATCGTACGCGATGCCGCGCTGGCCGGCGGACCCGGCGCCTGGCAAGCGGCGGAGTTCCGCTTCGAGAGCCCGCGCGTGGGTTTATTGGCCGGAACGCGCGATTACGCCGCGCCGTCGTTCGCGCCGGGCCGACCGATCATGTCGGCGCTGATCGACCTCAACGACCGCATGTACCGCGATTTCAAGTTCCGCTCCGGCGTCACCACGATCTCGACACCGATCGCGCATGTGTTGGAACGTCGCGAGGGAGTTTGCCAGGATTTTACCCATCTGATGCTGTCGGGCCTGCGCGGCCTCGGCCTCCCGGCGCGCTACACCTCCGGCTACATCCGCACCCGGCCGCCCCCGGGCCAAGCCCGCCGCCTCGGCGCCGACCTGTCCCACGCGTGGGTCGGCGGCTGGCTCGGGCCAGACCACGGATGGGTCGGGTTGGACCCGACGAACGGCGTTCTGGTCCGCGAGGAACACGTCGTGCTCGCGCGCGGGCGTGACTTCTCCGACATCAGTCCATTACGCGGCATGATCCTGGGTGGCGGCCAGCACACCTTGCGCGTGGGCGTCGATCTGGAACCGATGGAGGCTGCTACCTAAAAACGGCATGGTTCTTGCCCTGAACTATGCGAATCGACCTGTTATAAGGCGCGACGCAAAAGGGCTGCCTCATGAAAATCCGTACTGGCTTCGATATCGAATACGACTGCCTCAATCCTGTGCCGATGTTGCTCGTTTTGAGTGTCCACCCGTCGCGGATGCACGATGTCGAAGGCCCCCATACGATCACGTTCTCACCGCCGATCCCGTCGCATGATTATCAAGACAGTTTCGGCAATATCGTCACCCGCATCATCGCCCCGGTGGGGAAGCTGAAGATCTCGGCCGATGTCGTCGTGACCGATTCCGGCTTGCCCGACCCGGTCGTCGCCGATGCGATCCAGCATCGCATCGAGGACCTGCCGGACGACGTCCTCGTGTTCCTGCTCGGCAGCCGCTACTGCGATACCGACAAATTGCACGACCTCGCCTGGCAGCTGTTTGGCAATACGCCTCCGGGCTGGGCCCGGGTGCAGGCGATCGTCGACTACGTGCACGACCGCATCACCTTCGGGTACGAGCACGCCGACTCCACCCGGACCGCCTTCGATGGTCATGCCGGGCGCTTGGGCGTCTGCCGCGACTTCGCCCATCTCGCCGTCGCGCTGTGTCGCTGCATGAACATCCCGGCCCGTTACTGCACCGGATATCTCGGCGATATCGGCATTCCGCCGGTCGATGCGCCGATGGATTTCAGCGCCTGGTTCGAGGTGTATCTCGGCAGCGCGTGGCACACGTTCGACGCCCGCCACAACAAGCCGCGCATCGGCCGCATCGTCATGGCGCGCGGACGCGATGCCACCGACGTCGCCATCACGACGACCTTCGGCAACTGCCGCCTGAGCGGGTTCGACGTCCATACCGACGAGGTCAAGGCGGCGTAGTCGCCGCCAGACTCACGGTAAGTTGAATTTCACCTGTGGATAAGTGTGGGGATAGACGCGACACAACCATCGGTGGAGTCCCTGTTAACTCTCACTTTTCGGCGCGTGCCGCCCTTGTTGACATACCTGCCGCTTGCTGGGCGAGCATCGCGCCGCTCGGCCAAATCAAAAATAAGACCTGCTCACGACAGGAAAAAGGCTCATTCGTCTATGTGAGATGTGTCACAGACGTACTGCTGGATCGGGCGGAATTTCCCTTCGAGAGCTTCGGAGGGCAAAATGAGCGACGTCATCGGCTTTGCGGACTTCATCGAAAATCGTGCATTCAGGGCGTCTCAGACCTTCTCGGTCCTGCAAACGCATCAGCAAACGGCCTTCACGCTGCGGGACCGCGCCGACCTCGATGATTGGTCGAACGCCGACGTCCGTGTGTCCATCTGCGCCTCGGATACGGGGCCGTTCGCCATGCTGTATCGGGCCCGGCAGTCATGGGCATCCTGGGGCGTGGTGCGGCAGGGCCGTTCCGTTTTGTTGTGGGATTGCATCACGTTGGCCGACATCGGGGTGTTCCCGAGCATGATCGACGCGTTGGCCGCGGTCCCGGTCGCGGACTTCCCGGCCCCGGTGGCCAACGTGTTCCATCTCGCGGCGGCGCGGGCCCGAACGGCCCCGATCGGCTAAACCGGCGCCG
>CAZZYJ010000377.1:0-2942 GCA_964658215.1 uncultured Steroidobacteraceae bacterium
CGCCGGCGGCGTCCCCGGCTTCGCGTCACGGACGAACACGAGACACACGACGCCGGTGAGCGCCGCGGCCAGCGCCATGATCCGCCAGTGAGTGCGCCAGCCGCCGACGCTCACGATGAACTCGACGATGGGCGGACCGAAGGCCGCGCCCAGTGCGCCAAGCATCAAATACAACCCGATGACGCGCGACGTGCGGCCCTTGAACCAGTCCGCCAGCAGATACACCGCCGGCACGTTGCCGGCGAGCGCATACCCGAGGCCGAGGAACAGCATCGCCGCGTAGAACGCATACACGCTGCGCGCGATCGAGGCGATGGCGAAACCCACCACCAACAGCACGCAGCCGCCGCACAGCGTGGCGCGGCCGCCCACCCAGCGCATGGACAAGGCGGGCAGGGGACTTGAGAGGCCGCAGGCAAGTCCCAGCACGGTGAAACACAAACCGGCCGCCGTCAGCGACCAGTGCAGTTCCGCCACCATGGTGTAGAGCACTACCCCGAGCGAGGTGAACGTCGACAAATTGAGCAGGAAAAAGGCCAGCGACACCGCCGAGAATATCCGCCATCTGCCCGTGGGCGCAGCGCCGACTGCCGAGTTGCTCATGCCGTTCCGCCCTAGGTTGACCGTCGGATGGTGCGCAGGCCGACAACGTTTGTCTTGTTTCAACATGCACCGGCGCTGGCCATACTCCGGCGGTCGCGCGACAGCGACCGCCACCGCGCCCCACACCACCGAGTTGCCGCAACCGCCGCCCCGCGCGCGACCGCACTGGCGCGCGCCCCCACGCCCCAACCCGGACCGACAGGACGGCTCCTACGCACCAATCCCGCAGAACCCACACCCTATATCGGCCAAACGCCAGGGCGCAACGGACTTTTGGCGTGGCACGACTCTTGCTCCAACTGTTCGATGACGCCGTTCACAGCAGACCCCCGTCGTCGGTCGAGCGAGGTTCGATGCAATCCAGAAAATGGTCCATGGAATCCTGCCGCGACGAGGACCGCGAATCCGTCTGGCGCGATGCGCTCATGCAGATCTCGCTGCCCGGGACGCGGCTGTTGGACCGTGACGGATTCCATGGCGACGTGTGCAGCGTGACCTCGCCGCTCGGCATCGAGTTCGCACGGGTTTCCTCCTCGGCACAGACGCTCTCCGGCGCCTGCGTGACGCAGACGCCGTATCTGTGGCTCGCGGTGCCGCTGGAGGGGGTATTTTTGATCGAGCAGGGCAGTTCGGCCGTGACCCTGCGACCCGGCGACATTCTCTACGGCCCGGCGGGCCGCGCCTCCACGCTGCGCCTGCCCGATCACTTCGCGATGCTGTATCTGCGAATTCCCCAGACACTGCTCCATCCGCGGCTGCTCAATTTGAAGGTGCTGTCGGTCGGTACGCTGACCTGCCGGGCCGCCGTCAACCGCATCTTCGTCAAGCTCCTGCAATCCATCGTCAGCGAGCTCGAAGAACTGACCGCCGAGCACATCCGCCCCATCGAGGTGGCCATTTCCGAATTCGTGATCTCGAGTCTCGCGCAGAGCGCTGCGCTCAGTTGCTTCGACGTCGCGGGCGCCGGCAATTTTCAGCGTATCTGCCAGGCCATCGAACAACAGCTCGGCAACGGCGAGCTGAGCCTGGAACACGTGTCACAGCAGCAGCACGTGTCGGCCCGCTACATCCAGAAGCTCTTCCAACAAGCCAACTTGAGCTTCAGCCAGGACCTGCGACAGCGGCGGCTGGAACATTGCCGGGCCGACCTGACCAGCGCCGCGCACCGCAAACTCTCGATCAGCGAAATATGTTTCCGCTGGGGCTTCAACGACGCCGCTCACTTCAGCCGGTCCTTCCGCGCCGATTACGGCGCCAGCCCCCGCGATTACCGCCGGCAGCGCGCGAGCGCCGCCGCGGCGACGCACTGACGACAAGAAAGGCACACAACGCCCCCACAAGAACCGATGCGCGGCCGAACAAGACAGGCGCCGCAGCCCTCCCTACGCTCTGCCGCGAAAGCTCGTCGAAGGGGGAACCACGGTGTCGCTGAGTCACAATGATCCGAACGCACGTCTGCGCAACCAGCCCGGCGCGCTGCATAAGATGGCGGCGACGCCCAAGACCGTGCACTGGGGCTATTTCGACGCCGGCCTCGCGCCCGCCTTGACGGTGCGCAGCGGTGATCTGGTGCAAGCCGAGGCCATCACGCATCACGCCGGCGACGATCCGGATCTGATGATCGACGCGGCGGTCGGCACCATTTTCAGCGACATCCCTGCCGAGGACCGCAATCCGGGCGTGCACATCATGACCGGCCCGATCTACGTGCAAGACGCCAAGCCGGGCGACATGCTGGAGGTGCGTTATCTCAGCATGACCCCGCGCTGCCGCTATGGCTCGAACCTCGCCGCGAACTGGGGTTATCTGTACAAGGAATTCGCCGAGACCGAGCGCGTCACCATCTACAAGATCGACGCGAACGGACACACCGCCGAAGCGCTGTACGCGTACCAGTTCCCCGGCAAATACCTGGTGCCCGGTACCATCACCCGCTGTCCCGAATGCGACCGGCAGAAGGCGCTCGCCGGCGTGCGCATCCCGGTGCGTCCGCATCTGGGGACGGCGGGCGTCGCGCCCGACGCGGCCGGCCGCGTCAGCACCGTTCCGCCCGGCACGCACGGCGGCAACATCGACAACTGGCGCATCGGCGCGGGCTCGACCATGTACTACCCCGTCCAGGTGGACGGTGCGCTGTTCTCCATCGGCGATCCGCACATATCGCAGGGCGACGGCGAATTGTCCGGCACCGCCATCGAGGCCTCGCTCGACGTCACGTTCCAGCTCATCCTGCGGCGCGACTTCGCGTTTCCCTCACCGCTGCTGGAAACGCCCAAATACTGGATCGTGCACGGCTTCGACGAAGACCTGAACGTCGCGATGCGCAAGGCGTCGCTCGA
>CAZZYJ010000378.1:0-2928 GCA_964658215.1 uncultured Steroidobacteraceae bacterium
GGCCTGGCCGCCGGGTGACGAGGCGGCGGTGCGCGACGACGCCCCGGCGCCGCTGGGTTATGCCATCGCCCAGCTGCACGGCGTGTACATCCTGGCGCAATCGGCGGATGGCATGGTGCTGGTCGACATGCACGCGGCGCACGAGCGGGTGATGTACGAAGGCATGAAGAACCTGTTGGCCGGCGACACCGCGCAACAGGTGCTGCTGGTGCCGGAACTGTTGCAGGTGGCCCCGGCGCAGGCCGACGTGGCCGAGGCTCATGCGGCGGAATTCGCCGAGCTCGGCTTCGACGTGAGTCGCCTCGGGCCGGATCAGCTCGCCCTGCGCGCCGTGCCCTGCCTGCTGGCAGGGCGCGATCCGGCCGGCGTGGTGCGCGATGTGCTCTCCGACCTGGTGGTGACCGGGCGCTCCCGGCGCGTGCAGGAATCGATCAACCACCTGCTCGGCACCATGGCGTGCCATGCCGCGGTGCGCGCCAGGCGTTTTTTGAGCGTGCCGGAGATGAACGCGCTGCTGCGCGAGATGGAGCGCACGCCGCGCGCCGATCAATGCAACCACGGCCGGCCCACCTGGCTGCGACTGTCGCTCGGCGACCTAGACCGCCTGTTCATGCGCGGACGGTGACCTCCTGCGCCCCACCAGGCCAATTCGCCGTGCTCCTGATGGGGCCGACCGGCGCCGGCAAGTCGCAACTGGCCCTCGATCTGGTGCAGCGGCTGCCGCTGGAGATCATCAGCGTCGATTCGGCCATGGTCTATCGCGGCATGGACATCGGCACGGCGAAGCCCGCGGCCGACGTCCGTCACGCCGTCGTGCATCACCTGATCGACATTCGCGACGTCGCCATGCGTTATTCCGCCGGTGAATTCGTTGAGGACGCGGCGCGCATCATGGCGGACATCTGGCAGCGCGGGCGGCATCCGCTGCTGGTGGGCGGCACCATGCTGTACTTTCACGCGTTGACGGCGGGAATCGCGGCACTCCCCGGGGCGGATTTTGCCGTCCGGGCCGGCCTCGATGCCCGCGCCGCAGTCCTCGGCTGGCCCGCCCTGCATCGCGATTTGTGCGGGATCGATCCGCAAGCCGCGGCGAAAATCCATCAAAACGATGCTCAACGGATTCAGCGGGCGCTGGAGGTGCACGCACTCACGGGCGAACCCATGAGCCGCCTGCAGACGCATCGACGGTCGGTGCTCGCCGATGCCACGGTCGTCGAACTCGCCCTCGTGCCGCGCGATCGCGCGACGCTGCACGAGCGCATCGAAGCGCGTTTCGACGCCATGCTCGAGCAGGGGTTCGTCGATGAGGTGCGGCAGCTGCAAAAAAGATCCGACCTCAGTGCGGAACATCCGTCCATGCGTGCGGTCGGATATCGTCAGTTATGGCGATATTTGGCAGGTCAGTGCACATGGGACGCGGCGAAGATCCAGGCGGTTGGCGCAACGCGACAGCTCGCGAAGCGGCAGATGACCTGGTTGCGTGCACGGCCCCTGGCACAATGCATCGACTCGATGCGTGACCCTGCCCTGTCGATAACTTTGAATGCCTTGGCGGAGCGGGGATTTGCAGAGTGGTCGTAGGTTCGCCCGTCGCTGCGGCCTGCTGTGCTAGCATTCAATCGGTATGCGCCTGTTGTCTCAGGGAAGTGGCACGGCAACGCGAATGACACTAAAAAACAAGGAGCTTCCCATGGCCCGTGGCCAGTCACTGCAGGATCCCTTTTTGAACGCCCTGCGTAAAGAACGCGTGCCCGTCTCCATCTATCTGGTGAACGGCATCAAACTGCAAGGACAGATCGACTCTTTCGACCAATTCGTCGTCCTGCTCCGCAACAGCGTGAGCCAGATGGTCTACAAACATGCGATTTCCACCGTGGTTCCGGCGCGCAACGTGCGCCTGCCGACCGGTGAGGACGGCGAGGTCACGGAACCGGCCATCGTCGAATGAGGAACGGGGTGAGTACCGGGTGGTTCTCTGCAATTGTTTGAACGCCCCCGGGGGGGCGAGCGCGCAATCCTCGTCGGAGTGGGGATCGGACATCCGGTAGATCCGCACGACACGGCCGAGTTCAAGGCGTTGGCCGCCTCGGCCGGCACCTTGGGCGTGGGTCTGGTGACGGCCACCCGGGAGCGGCCGGATCCCAAGTACTTCGTAGGTTCCGGCAAGGCAGAGGAAATCCGCGCCTGCGCGGATGCGAACGACGCGGACGTGGTGCTCATCGATCAGGGCCTGAGCCCCAGCCAGGAACGAAACCTCGAGAAGCTGGTGAACCGTCGTGTGCTGGATCGCAACGGCCTGATCCTCGACATCTTCGCCCAGCGGGCGCGCAGTTTCGAAGGCAAGCTGCAGGTGGAGCTGGCGCAGTTGTCGCACCTGGCCACGCGGCTGGTGCGCGGTTGGACCCACCTCGAGCGGCAAAAAGGCGGCATCGGCCTGCGCGGGCCCGGCGAAACGCAGCTCGAAACCGATCGGCGTCTGATCGCCAAACGCATCCGCACCTTGAAGGGCCGTCTCGAGAAACTTGCACGGCAACGCGACACCAGCCGCCACGTGAGGCGGGAGGTGCCCGTGCCCACGGTGGCGCTGGTGGGTTACACCAATGCCGGCAAGTCGACGTTGTTCAATGCCCTGACCGGCTCGTCCACGTACGTGGCGGACCAGTTGTTCGCCACGCTCGATCCCACGGTGCGGCGGGTGGAGCTGGGCGGCGTGGGCGAGGTGGTGCTGGCCGACACGGTGGGGTTCGTGCGCTCCCTGCCTCACGAACTGGTGGCGGCATTTCGCTCGACGCTGCAGGAGGCGCGCGACGCCGACCTGTTGTTGCACGTGGTCGATGCCAGCGATCCGCTGCGCAACGAGCGCATCGAACAGGTGCGCGAGGTCCTCCACGGCATCGGCGCAGGCGACATACGTGAGCTGTTGGTCTT
>CAZZYJ010000379.1:0-2925 GCA_964658215.1 uncultured Steroidobacteraceae bacterium
ATGAACCCCGCGGCGAACTCCTCGAGCCACGCGATTTGCACGCTCGGCAGGGTCAACGCCAGCGTTGCCCAGCGCGGCGTGCCGCCCATGGCCGCCATGTCGCTCAGATTGACGGCGAGCGCCCGGTGGCCGATGGAACGCGCGGCGCTGCCCTCGGGGAAATGCCGTCCCGCCACCAGGGTGTCGACGGCAACCACCAGTTCCCGGTCGGCCGGCACGCGGACCAGCGCCGCGTCGTCGCCGACGCCCAGCACCACGTCCGCCCGTGCGCCGGGCGCGCCGGCCGCGCCGCCGGCACGGTTCGCACCCGAAAAATAGCGCGCGATGACCTCGAATTCGCCGGGTGGGGGAGCGTCGGAACTCCGCTTCACACCAGGGCCTTGCCGTACTCGTCCGGGCGCAGCAGGCGTGCCGCGCGGTCCAGCACGGCATTGACGAATTTGTGGCCGTCCGTCGCACCGAACTGCTTGGTCAGTTGCACGGCTTCGGTGAGCGCCACCCGGTAGGGCAGCTCCGGGCAGGATTCCAATTCGTACACGCCGAGCCACAGCACCGCGTGTTCGACGGGATCGAGTTCCGCCGGCGGTATCTCGCACAGCGGCGCCAGCGTTTCGTCCAGCTCGACGCGATGCGGCGCGATGGCTGCGATGAGTTGCAGGAAGTAGTCCCGGTCGACCCGCTCCGCTTCGGGATCTTCGGCGAACTGCCGATGCGTGTCCTGCCAGGGACGATCGTTCATCTGCAGTTGATACAACGCCTGCAGCGCCAGGCGACGGGCGAGGCTACGGGCGCGGTGAATCGACACGGATCTAGGGCTCCAGACGGCGCAGCAGATTGGCCAGTTCGACGGCGACCAGCGCCGCGTCGGCCCCCTTGTTGCCGGCTTTGCCGCCGGCCCGATCCACGGCCTGTTCCATGGTGTCGGTGGTGAGCACGCCGAAGGCCACCGGCACGCCCGTGTCGAGCGCGATCGCGGCCAGCCCCGACGCACACTGCCCGGCGACATAATCGAAATGCGGCGTCTGGCCGCGCACCACGGCGCCGAGCGCGATCACCGCGTCGCAGCGTTTCGACCGCGCAACTTGGCGCACGACCAGCGGGATGTCGAAGGCGCCGGGCACGCGCACGACCTCGATCTGCTGCGCGGCGGCGCCATGCCGCATCAGCGCATCCAGCGCGCCGCGGATCAAGGGCTCGACGACGACGTCGTTGAAACGCGCGGCGACGATGACGAAACGCAGCTCCCGGACGAGCAGGTCGCCCTCGATCACCTTGGATTGAACAGTTGACACGGCATTCCCCTTGCTGCGAAGCGGCGCATCATCGCATGCCGCGCGGCCATTACTCCATTCCCCGCGGCCCGGCCCCGACCGACGCCGGCGCTTCGTTTTCCAGCCGGTGGCGGATGAGCTCGGCGATGGTGCCGATCTTGAGATCGTGGATCGCGGCGAATGTCTCGAGGTCGGGACGGCGCGCCATGGTGCCGTCGTCGTTCAAGATTTCGACGATGAGGGCCGCCGGCGCGTAGCCCGCGAGGCGGGCCAGATCGCAGCCCGCCTCGGTATGGCCCGGCCGGGTGAGCACGCCGCCGGTCTGCGCCATCAGCGGAAAGATATGGCCCGGCCGGCGCAGGTCCTCGGGCCGCGCGTCGCACGCCACCGCCGTCCTGACCGTGTGCGCCCTGTCCTGTGCCGAAATGCCGGTCGTGACGCCCTGCGCCGCCTCGATGGAGAGCGTGAAATTGGTGCCGTGGCAGCCGTCCGTGTCGCTCACCATCAGCGGCAGGCGCAGCTCCCCGCAGCGTTCGCGCGTCAGGGTCAGACAGATGAGCCCACGGCCGTAGCGCGCCATGAAGTTGACATCGGCGGCGCGCACGCACTGCGCGACCATGATCAGATCGCCTTCGTTCTCGCGATCCTCGTCGTCCATCAGCACGGCCATCCTGCCGAGGCGCAGGTCGGCCACGATTTCGTCGATGGTGTTCAAGCCGGCCATCGCTCAGCCCGCCGCCGGGGTCATGAGCCGGTCGAGGTAGCGCGCGATGACGTCGATTTCGATGTTGACCCCGCCGCCGAGGGCGTGTTCGCCCAGGGTGGTGAACTCGTAGGTATGCGGAATGATGTTGACGTCGAAACGGCGGTCCTCCACCTCGTTGACCGTGAGGCTGATGCCATCGATGCAGATGGATCCTTTCGGCGCGACATAGCGCATCAGCGGCGCCGGCAGCTCGAACTGCATGCGCCAGGAGCGCGCATCGCGGCGCGCTGCGGTCAATGTACCCACCGCGTCGACGTGACCGCTCACCATGTGGCCGCCCAACGAATCGCCCACCCGAAGGCTCGGTTCGAGGTTCACGCGCGAGCCTGCCGTGAGCGTGCCGAGCGTGGTTTTCGCCATGGTCTCGCGCGACACGTCGGCGAAGAAGGCGCCCGCTGCGAGACGGGTCACCGTGAGACAGGCTCCCTGCACGCTCACGCTGTCGCCGAGCGCCACGCGCGCGAGGTCCAGGGCGCCCGCCTCGATGCCGAGTTCCAGATCGCCGCCCCTGTCAAGGATCGACAGCACGCGGCCGGTCGCAACGATGATGCCCGTGAACATGTCAGTCCCTCCTGGGTGTGAGAATCAAACGCAAATCGGGGGGAAACTCTCGTTGCTCGGAAAAAACGAATCGCGCCGGCACCCCGGCGTTCGCCGCCGCGCCCGCCGCCGCCGCCGCGCCCACCCCGCCCGACCCCGTTGCCGAGCCCACCCCCGTCGTCGCCGCCGTCAGTCCGTGCAGAGCGGCGAGCGGGGGCGCGTCGGCGCCGAGAAAAATCGGTGCGACGTACAGAATCAATTCGTCGACGAGGTTTGCGCTCAGGAACGACGCCGCCAGACGCGGCCCACATTCGACGAACAGTTCGTCGACACCGCGGGCGGTCCGCC
>CAZZYJ010000380.1:0-2898 GCA_964658215.1 uncultured Steroidobacteraceae bacterium
GGCCACGCGGCAGGCCACGCGGCATTCGCACACCTTCAGGCGACGCGGCACTCGCTCAATATCCAGCGGGTCAGCTCCTGCAGGTCGTCGCGCTCGCGATCCTCCGGACGGTGCAGAAGAACGTAGCTTTCGTTGGTGGTCAGCTCGGCTTCGAATAATTTCACCAGACCGCCGGCGACGAAGCGGTCGGCGCTCAGACGCGTCGGTACGAGCGCCACGCCCACCCCCTGCTCCGCAGCCAAGACGACCGCCGACATCGTGTCGAGGCGCACGAGGCGGTTGGGCTTGATCGGACTGATGCCAAGACCCATGGCCCAGCGCTCCCACGCATCGCGCCGCTCCTCGTGCAGGAGCAACGTCTTGCCGTTCAGATCCGCATAAGTGTCGATGGGGTTTTCCAGCAAAAACTCGGGCGAGCATGCAGCGATGAAAGTCTGTGCGAACAGCTCGTGGACCGTGAGCCCCTCCCAGGGCCCCGAGCCCACGACGATCGACAGATCCGCCTCGGGCGGATGCGTCTTGGGCGCCGCGAAGGTGGTTTCGATGCGGATGTCGGTTTCTTCGCGGGCCTGTGAAAACGACGAGAGCCGCGGCAGCAACAACTCGTTGGCGAAGAACGGCGGCACGTTCAAGCGGATGATGGTGCGGCCGTAGCGCACCTGCAGCTGTTCGGTCACCGACTCGAGCTTCGCGAAGATGTCGTTGATGTGCTCCAGGTAATGGGCGCCGGCGTCGGTCAACGTCAGGGTGCGAACGCCCCGCTCGAACAAGGCGACGCCGAGCTGCTCCTCCAAGGCCTTGATCTGGTGGCTGACCGCGGAGGGGGTGACGAAGAGTTCCTCGGCCGCAGCTTTGAAGCTCTGCAGCTTGGCCGCGACCTGGAAGGTCTTCAGAAATTTGAGCGACGGCAAGCGCATAGGTACGACCGATACAAATAAAGAGAGCGAGCGCTGACGGGGACCCCGCCCGACACAGGTATAATATACCACCTGCCAGAGGCAACATTCGTGCCAGCCATTTCCACGCCATTACCGCCGTGCCCCGTGCGTCTTCGTATTTACCGCCTTGTCAGTGTGCGTTGCGCCGATGTCACCGCACGAATCTAGCGCAGCGACGCGCGTACACATCGTCACCGGCAGCTTCGGTGCCGGCAAGACCACGACGATCCGCCGTCTCATGGCGCACAAGCCCGAGGCTGAGATGTGGGTGGTCATCCTCAACGAATTCACCGCTGCCGGTCTCGACGCACTCAACGTGGCGCAATCTGCGCACGGCGCGTACGACGTGCGGCTGATCGCGGGCGGCTGTCTATGCTGCGTGGGGGAACTCGAGTTCGGCAGGCAGCTCCGCGACATCCTGCGGCATCTGGCACCGGCGCGGCTGCTCATCGAGCCGAGCGGCGCCGGGCATGCGGCGGACATCGCCGACGAACTCGCCCTCTACGAAGCCCAGGGCGCCCTGCGGCTCGACAGCGTGATCTGCCTGGTCGACCCCCTCGACGCCGAACGTATTCTCGCGCAACGAGCCGGCAACGAATGGGCACAGATCCAGTCCGCCGACGTACTGCTGTTGTCGAAGGCCGATGTTGCACAGGACGCGACGCGGCGCGCCTTCGCCGACATTGCGGCAATGCAATTTCCCGCCAAACGCTTCGTCGGCGAGATGTCCCACGGCGACCTGCCGGCCGCCGCGATGCAGGCCTATTCCCGGCCAGCGCGGTTTTCCCTGGTGACGGCGCCGACGGAGGACGCCGCCGCGAGTACCCAGCCCTTCACGATATCGGGCCTCGTCGGCGGCGAGACCCGCGCCGACCAGCTCGGATTCTCGGCCGTCAGCTGGATATTGCCGCGCGAGCTCACCTTCGCACGCGTCGTTCTCGAGCCACGGCTGCGATGGATGATCGAGGCCTATCCAGGGGTGCTGCGCCGCTTCAAGGCAGTGTTTCGCACAGGGCCCGGTCCCTCCTGGCTGGTGCAGAGCCACGGTCATGGGCTGGCCGAGGAGGACAGCGCACATCGTCGCGACAGCCGCATCGAGATCGTGCTCAACGGCGCCGCCGGCGAGACGTACCTGGAACAATGGCGGAGTCTGCTGCGCGACGCGGCGCCGGGCGCCGACGAACGCAAGCGTTCATGAGCGGGAGAGGAACCACCCGGTGACGCTGAGGCGCGGGCGGCGCGTGGTCAATACGCCGTGTTCGCGTCCTTCGGTGAGGAAACACACCAGCCGGCCGCCGAGAGGTGCCACGTCGCGATGACCGCCGTCCGCATCGAACAGCCTGAGTTCCCCGCCGTCCCTGCCGTCCCAGACGTCATTGAGATACAGCACGAAGGACACTCGTCGCCGCCCGCTTCCCTGCGGCTGGTCCACGTGCCGGGCGTAGCCTGATCCTGCCGGGTACCACGCGTAATGCAGTTCGACGTCGAACAGGCCGAGAAACATCCGGCTGTTCAGCGTGAGGCGCAGGCCTTCGACGGCTTGCACGAACAGCCGCTCCGGCCGTGTCAGCGGCTCGTCCCACCAACAGGTGGAGTCGCCGCGGATGTCTGCGCGCCGCTGCGGCGCCTGCCGACCACCGATCCGGGCCTCGACGAATTCGCCGCGGGCCCGGCGCCGCGTAGCGCTCTCGCGCAACGCGGCGGTTTGGTCCGGCGACAGGAATGCATCCAAGACCGCAATGCCGTGCCGGCAAAAATCGTCGGGCAACTGGATGCCGGGGAGAGGGTCGATGCCCGCGGCGTCAGCCTGCGCGGGCACGCGTTTTTTTCCCAGCCTTGCTGCGCCTGCGAACAGCGCCGGCCGTCGTTTTGCGCGTGGTCTTGACCGAGGTCTCGCGCGTCGCTTTACGCTGGGGCTTGCGCGTCGTCTCGCGCACTTCCCTGCGCGCGGACGCCTTCG
>CAZZYJ010000381.1:0-2895 GCA_964658215.1 uncultured Steroidobacteraceae bacterium
GAGGGTTCTAGCCGCCCGTGAGAAGGTCCGCCTCGCTCGGGTCCGGCATCATGCCAAGGCCGCCCTCCCGCAATCGTTGCGCCGCGAGCAGGGCGCTTTGCGGTTTGACGAACAGCGCCGTCACCTCCGGATGGGCGCTGCGGAGGCGATTTTCCAGCTCGACGACGGCGCGCTCGATGTCGGGGGCGCGCAACGCATCCTGGAAGTCCAGGCTCAGCGTGGCGATGATGCTGTGCGGCGCGATCTGCACGGTGATGATGCTGTTGGCGCTGCAGACGCCGGGGATGGTGGCCGCGGTACGCAGGATGGCATCGCTCAATCTCGGGTCCGCCCGCTCGCCGATCAGCAGCTCCTTCGATTCCTGTGCAAGCAGGACGGCGACCCCGGCGAGAATGGCCGCGATCACCAGGGAGGCGGCGCCATCCCAGCGCGCATCGCCCGTGTACAGCGCCGCCGTGGTGCCCGCCGCCGCGGCCAGAATGCCGGCGAGCGCCGCGGTGTCCTCGAACACCACGATGAAGGCCGGCGGGTCCTTCGAGCGGCGAAACGCCTGCCACCAGCCGAGCCTGCCCTTCGCCGACGCGAAGGCCCGCATGCCCACCCACCAGGACGCGCCCTCGAACACCAGCGACAGTGCGAGCACTGCATAGATGATCCGCGGCCGCTCGATGGGCTGCGGCGTCAGCACCCGCGAGATCCCCTCGTACACCGAGACCCCCGCGCCCAGAGCGAAGATCAGCAGCGCCACCACGAAGCTCCAGAAATAGAGTTCCCGGCCATAGCCGAGCGGATGGGAGCGGTCCGCCGGCCGGGCCGAGCGGGCGATGCCGTACAACAGCAGCATCTCGTTGACGCTGTCGACCAGGGAATGCACGGCCTCGCTCAGCATGGCCGCCGACCCGGTGAGCGCGGCGGCCCCGAATTTGGCCACGGCGACGGCCACATTGCCGGCGAGAGCCGCCCAGACGGCCACGGAGCCGGATTTGGCCATTGAATTTGAGTTCCCGTCCCCCACTCACCCGGGGGGACATTTGTCCGCGACATCGATCAACCACACGATTGTAAGGCCATGACGACCGAAACACAGCCCGAGACCGACACGCAACCGCAGACCAAGGAATTCCAGGCCGAGACCAAGCAGGTCCTGCGGCTGGTGATCCACTCCCTCTATTCGCACAAGGAAATCTTCCTGCGCGAACTCATATCCAACGCCTCGGACGCCTGCGAGAAACTGCGCTTCGAGGCGCTCGCGAATCCTCACCTGATGGGCGAGGACACCCTGTCCGTGACGCTGATCCCCGACGTCGAGGCGGGCACGCTGACCCTCAAGGACAACGGCATCGGCATGAACCGCGAGGAGGTGATCGACAACCTGGGAACGATCGCGCGCTCGGGCACGAAGAAATTTCTCGAGGGTCTGAGCGGCGACTCGGCGAAGGACGCACAGCTGATCGGTCAGTTCGGCGTCGGATTCTATTCGGCGTTCATCGTCGCGGACCGGGTGACGGTGTTGACCAAACGGGTGGACGCTGCCGCGGTGCGCTGGGATTCCAACGGCGAGGGCTCCTACGAACTGCAGGACAGCGACAAGGCTGACCGTGGCACCGAGGTGATCATGCACCTGCGCGACGAGGACAAGGAGTTCCTGGAGGGCGCGCGGCTGCGCCAGCTGGTACGCAAGTACTCCGACCACCTGAGCATCCCCATCCTCCTCAAGTCGGCGGATGCGGAGGAGACCATCAACCAGGCGAAGGCGTTCTGGACGCGGCCCAAGTCCGAGCTCAAGGACGAGGACTACCAGGCGTTCTACAAGCACCTCACGCACGATTCAGAGGAGGCCCGCGCGTGGGAGCACAACAAGGTGGAGGGCAACATCGAATACACCTCGCTGCTCTACCTGCCGAAACGTGCGCCCTTCGACTTGTTCGAACGTGATCAGCGCGGCGGCGTGCAGCTGTACGTCAAGCGCGTGTTCATCATGGACAAGGCGGCCGAACTCGTGCCGCCGTGGCTGCGCTTCATGCGGGGCCTGGTCGACACGGCCGATCTGCCGCTGAACGTCTCCCGTGAGCTCCTGCAGAACAACCGTACCGTCGAGAAGATCAAGTCTGCGCTGGTCAAGCGCTCGCTCGACCTGTTCGAGGAACTGAGCCAGGACAAGCCGGACGAGTATGCGCAGTTCTGGAAGACCTTCGGGGTGGTGCTCAAAGAAGGCGTGATCGACGACGCGGGCCAGAAGACGCGGATCGCCAAGCTGCTGCGCTTCAATTCCACCGCCGTGACGGGCGATCAGCAGGAGGTCAGCCTCGAGGCCTACGTCGCGCGGATGAAACCCGACCAGAAGGCCATTTACTACCTCACCGCCGATTCGCTGTCCGCGGCACGCAACAGCCCGCACCTGGAAGGCTTCCGCGCCTCGGGGTTCGAGGTGTTGTTGTTGACCGATCGGATCGACGAATGGGTGGCGAGCCATCTGCACGAGTTCGAGGGCAAGACGCTGGCCAACGTGGCGAGTGCCGCCGCGGACGTGGCTTCCGCCATCGAGACCCCGGAGCAGGCCGCCGCCGAGTCCGACTACAAGAACACCCTCGAACGGCTCGGCAAGGCGCTGACGGGCAAGGTCGCTAGCGCGCGGGTGTCGGGCCGCCTCACGGATTCACCCGCCGTGCTGGTCGCCGGTGAGTTCGGCGTGAGTCTGCGCATGGGCCGTATCCTCAAGCAGGCGGGCCAGGACAACCCGTTCGCCACTCTGCCGATACTCGAGCTGAACCCGAAACACGCCCTGGTGTCGCGGCTCAAGGACATGCCGGACGATGCGGCATTCGCGGATCTGGCGCAGGTGCTCTACGAGCAGGCCATGCTGGCCGAGGGCGGCGAGCTCGAGGACCCCGCCGG
>CAZZYJ010000382.1:0-2877 GCA_964658215.1 uncultured Steroidobacteraceae bacterium
AACGTCTCCCCGCCGCGCAACGTCGACGCCGCGGCGACACCGCCCGTAGCGATGGTCATGGCCGCCGCACCGCCGCCACGCCCAGAGTCCCGGGGGTCCGCCGAGGCGGTGCCCACGGTCGCGTCGTCCGTGCAGGCGCCCGGGCGTACCGAGCCGGACATCACGGCCGAGATGACGCTCGAGTCCATGTCGTTCGACACGCCGCAGTTCGGCGTGGGCGACGATCCCTACGGCATCGACACCGGGGCCTACGGCATCGACACTGCGACGAGCAAACTCGCCGATGCGGCCGCCCTGCCGACGGTCGAGACGACGTTCGGCGGCGCCGACCTGGAATTCCATCCGGTCGATTTCGGCGGTACCGGCGAGCACGTGCAGATGCCGAGCGGCCTGCACGATCACGTGGTCGTCGCCGAAAGCCGCACCAACATCATCGAGGTCCTGAAGGGTGCCATCGAGCGCGACCCGCAACGCCGCGACCTGCGGCTCAAGCTGCTCGAGGTGTACTACAGCGCAGCCGCCAGCAACCAGCGCGCATTTCTGGAGATGGCCGCCAGACTGTCGACCGAACGCGGGCAGATGAGTGTCGACGAGTGGGAGAAGGTGGCCCGCATGGGTCGCGAGATCGGCGCCCGCGGCCCGTTGTTCAACGCCGCCGAGGACGGCTCCCAGGCCGTGGCCTGAGACGCCGTCCGCGTCAACTCGCCGTGATCGCTTCCTGTGGCGCCACGGGCTCGGTGCGCGTCCCGTTCAACTTGATGTTCAGGCGCAGCTCATTCGCCGAATCGGCATTGCGGATCGCCTCGTCGTAGGAGATGTGGCCCTCGTTGTACAGCTCGAACAGCGACCAGTCGAACGTGCGCATCCCGAGCTCGCGGGATTTGGCCATGAGCGCCTTGATCTCGTGGAACTCTCCCTTGAGGATCTTCTCGCCGATGATGGGCGTGTTGATCAGGATCTCCATGGCGGCGCGCCGTCCCTTGCCGTCGCTGGTGCGGATCAGGCGTTGCGAGACGATGGCACGCAGGTTGCTGGACAGGTCCATGAGCAGCTGCTTGCGCCGTTCCTCGGAAAAGAAATTGATGATGCGGTCGATGGTTTGATTCGCGCTGTTGGCGTGCAGCGTGCCCAGGCACAGATGGCCGGTTTCGGCGAACGCGATGGCGTGTTCCATGGTTTCGGCATCGCGGATCTCGCCGATGAGGATGACGTCGGGCGCCTGGCGCAGCGTGTTCTTGAGCGCGTGATGCCAGGAATGCGTGTCGATGCCCACCTCGCGGTGGGTGATCAGCGACTGTTGCGACTGATGCACGAATTCCACCGGGTCTTCGACGGTGATGATGTGCCCCGGCGAGGAGGCGTTGCGATGATCGATCATGGCGGCGAGCGAGGTGGACTTGCCGGAGCCGGTCGCTCCCACCACCAGCACCAGGCCGCGCTTGGTCATCACGATCTCTTTCAAGATCTCCGGCAGCGCCAGCTTGGAGAAGCTCGGAATGTCGGCCGGGATGGTGCGTATCACCATGCCCGTATGCTGCTGCTGCACGAACACGTTGACCCGGAAACGCGCCACGCCGGGAATCGAGATGGCGAAATTGCACTCCAGCTCCTTGGCGAACTCCTCGCGCTGACGCTCGTTCATCAAGGAATGGGCGAGGCTCCGGGTGATTTCCGACGTGAGCTTCTGCGATGCCATGGGCTGCATGGCACCGTTGGCCTTCATGCTCGGCGGGAACTCGTTGGAAATGAACAGATCAGAACCGCCCGCGCGCGTCATCGCCGTCAGCAGCTTGACCATGTAGGCTTTGGACTGTTCTTCCGTCGACATCGCATCCCCGCGTACGTTGCAATGCCAGAATATAGGCCGCCCGGCGGCGCGTTTCCGCGATGGAGTTATCATATGGCGCCGCATGGCTCATCTCGGGACGCGCAGGAAATAGCTCGATGCTGAACCACCCACCCGGACCTCGCCTCGGCCGCGGCGACGTCTGCGCCGTCATCGTCACGTTTCATCCGGACGCGGGCTTCCCCGCCCGGCTCAGGCGCATCGTGGGACAGGTCGCCGCGACGGTGGTGGTCGACAACGGCTCGGCCGGGGCGAGTCTGCGCATGCTCGAGGCCATGGCGGACGCCCCGGCGCTGCACCGCATCTTCAACCACGACAACCTCGGCATCGCGCGGGCGTTGAACATCGGCGTGGCCCGCGCGCGGCAGCTCGGCGGTTCCTGGGCATTGCTGCTCGACCAGGACAGCACGGTGGACCCCGACATCGTCGAGCGACTGGCGGCCGTGCAGGCAGGCTACACCGCGGCGGAACCGCTCGCGCTGATCGGGTCGTGTTTCAGGGAAACCCACGGCGGCACGCGCGCGCCGCTGCGCAGCGGCGTGCGCACCGAGGACTGGGAGGAGGTCAAATTCGTCATCACCTCGGGCTGCCTGCTTTCGCTCGTTGCCCAGGCCGCCATCGGCCCGTTCCGCGACGAGTTCTTCATCGACCATGTCGACATCGACTACTGTCACCGGGCGCGTGCGCAAGGTTACCGTGTGATACAGACCGTACGCCCGCTGATGTCGCACACCATCGGCGCGCCGACGCCGCACCGGCTGTTCGGCGCGACGCGCTGGACCACGAATCATTCTCCCGACCGGCGCTACTACATGACGCGCAACGACACCGTGCTGCTGCGCGAGCATGGCAGCGGCGGACGCAGCCCGTGGTGGCTGAAGAGCTTTTTCCGCAGCGTGCGCCTGATCAAGCGGATCGCGCTCTACGAAGACGCCAAGGCGCAAAAGATCGGCGCCGTCGCACAGGGTTGGTGGGACGGCCTACGCGGCAACCTCGGCCGTCGCGGGGGCCGCGGGCGCGGCTGAAGCGGC
>CAZZYJ010000383.1:0-2872 GCA_964658215.1 uncultured Steroidobacteraceae bacterium
CACGTACCCCGGTGAAAGTCGGCGCCGGCGGTGCATACGCCGACCAGTCGGTCTTCAATTTCTTCGCCCGCGCCTGCAGCAGCGACAACTGCGGCGCCTTGGCACTCTTGTTGCGATGCTGTTCACGACGCCGCTCGTTGTCGGCCTTGATGTTCGCCACGTACGCGGCACGGGTGGCCGGCGTCACCAGCTGCTGGCACACCCCCACCGAACGCGAGGCATCCTTCACGTAGATGACCGCGCCCGCGTACTGCGGATCGATCTTCACCGCCGTGTGCGCGGGCGACGTGGTCGCGCCGCCGATGAGCAGCGGCTGCGTGTAGCCCAGCCTCTGCATCTCCTTCGCGACGTGCACCATCTCGTCGAGCGAGGGCGTGATGAGGCCGGACAGGCCGATGAGATTGGCTCCCTCGCGCGTCGCGGCGTCGAGGATCTTCTGGCAGGACACCATCACGCCCAGATCGATCACCTCGAAATTATTGCATTGGAGCACCACGCTTACGATGTTCTTGCCGATGTCGTGCACGTCCCCCTTGACGGTGGCGATCACCACCTTGCCGTTGGAGCGGCTCGCGCCCGCCTTTTCCAGCTCGATGTACGGGGTCAGCACCGACACGGCTTTTTTCATGACCCGTGCGGATTTCACCACCTGCGGCAGGAACATCTTGCCTGCGCCGAACAAATCGCCCACCACGTTCATGCCGTCCATCAACGGGCCTTCGATGATGTCTAACGGCCGCGCCGCAGCGAGCCGCGCCTCCTCGGTGTCCGCCAGCACGAACTCGTCCAAGCCCTTGATCAACGCATGCTGCAGACGTTCGGCCACGGGCAGCTTGCGCCACTCGAGATCGTCGCCACGCTTCACGCTGCCGCCGCCCTTGAATTGTTGCGCAATCTCGAGCAACCGTTCGGTGGCATCGGGGCGGCGCGCAAGGATGACGTCCTCCACCCGTTCGCGGAGGTCGGCGGGGATGTCCTCGTAGAGGGCGAGCTGTCCCGCATTGACGATGCCCATGGTCAGGCCCGCGCGGATGGCGTGATAGAGGAACACCGAATGCATGGCCTCGCGCATGCGATCGTTGCCGCGGAAGGAGAAGGACACGTTGCTGACGCCGCCGCTGACGTGCGCGTCCGGCATGCGCTGCTTGATCGCGGCGGTGGCCTCGATGAAATCCAGCCCGTAGCGGTTGTGCTCCTCGATGCCGGTGGCCACCGCGAAGATGTTCGGATCGAAGATCACGTCCTCCGGCGGAAAGCCGATGCGTTCGGTCAGCAGGCCGAAGGCGCGCTCGCAGATCGACACCTTGCGCGCCAGCGTATCGGCCTGGCCCTGCTCGTCGAACGCCATCACCACCACCGCGGCGCCGTAGCGCATCACCTTGCGCGCCTGTTGCAGGAAGGCTTCCTCCCCCTCCTTGAGGCTGATGGAGTTGACGATTGACTTCCCCTGCACGCACTTGAGGCCGGCCTCGATCACCGACCACTTCGAGGAGTCGATCATGACGGGCACGCGGGCGATGTCCGGCTCGCCTGCGATCAGGCTGAGCAGCCTCACCATGGCGGCCTGCGAATCGAGCATGCCCTCGTCCATGTTGACGTCGATGATCTGCGCGCCGTTGGCCACCTGCTGACGGGCGATGTCCACCGCCGCCGCATAGTCGCCCGCCTCGATCAGCTTGCGAAACTTCGCCGAGCCGGTGACGTTGGTGCGCTCGCCCACGTTGACGAACAGACTGGCGGCATCGATGGTCAGCGGCTCGAGCCCGCTCAGGCGGCAGGCGCGCGCAATGCTCGGGATGCGGCGCGGCGCGACGTCCGTCACCGCCTGCGCCATCGCCCGCACGTGATCCGGCGTCGTGCCGCAGCAGCCGCCGAGCAGATTCAAGAAGCCGCTGGCGGCGAACTCGCGCAGGATCTCGGCCGTCTCCTGCGGCGTCTCGTCGTACTCGCCGAAGGCGTTCGGCAGGCCGGCGTTCGGGTAGGCGCAGACGTACGTGTCGGCGATCCGCGAGAGCTCCTCGATGTACGGGCGCAGCTGCCTGCCGCCGAGCGCGCAGTTGAGTCCCACCGCGAGCGGCCGCGCGTGACGGATGGAGTTCCAGAACGCCTCGGTGGTCTGCCCCGACAGGGTGCGCCCCGAGGCGTCGGTGATGGTGCCCGAGACGATGAGGGGCAGATCCAGCCCGGCCTCGTCCAGGCACTCGCGCACCGCGTACAAGGCCGCCTTGGCATTCAATGTGTCGAACACCGTCTCGATCAAGACCAGGTCCACGCCGCCCGCAATGAGCGCCCGTGCCGCCTCGGAGTAGCCCGTCACCAGGGCGTCGAAGCTGATGTTTCGAAAGCCCGGATCGTTCACGTCCGGCGACAGGGACGCCGTGCGGCTGGTGGGGCCCAGGGCACCGGCGACGAAGCGTTGCCGGCCCGTGCGCGCGGTCACCTCGTCGGCCACGCCGCGCGCCAGCTGCGCCGCGGTCAGGTTCAATTCCGCGACCAAGGACTCCATGCCGTAGTCCGCCTGCGACACCGCATTCGAGTTGAAGGTGTTGGTCGAAATGACGTCGGCCCCCGCGAGGAGGTACTCGCGGTGGATGTCGGCGATGATGTGCGGCTGCGACAGCACCAGCAGGTCGTTGTTGCCACGCAGATCGCTGCGCCACCCGGCGAAACGGTCGCCGCGAAACTGCGCCTCGCTCAGACGATGCCGTTGGATCATGGTACCCATGGCGCCGTCGAGGACGACCAGGCGCTGCGGCAGCAGGTCGAGCAGAGCGCGCGAGCGCGCGGTCAGGGGATGCGTCTGCATCACGCCACCCGCACGGCGGCGGCCTCGGCCGTAAGGCTTGCAAGATCCATCTCCCGCACAGCACCG
>CAZZYJ010000384.1:0-2831 GCA_964658215.1 uncultured Steroidobacteraceae bacterium
CGGCCTCTCGCGCACAGGCGGCGGCCGTGCAGAGTGCGGCTTCGCAAGCGGCGCAGTCACGCGCGGCGCGCGACGCCCGGGCGACGGTGAAGGCCGACGCGCTGCGCGACGCACAGGCGGCGGATCGTGCCGTGGCGCAGGCCGCCGCGCTCAAGGCTGCGCAACTGAAACAACGCAAGGATGTGGAGAAGTCGGCCGCGGCGGCCGATGCCCGGCTCGCCGCCGAGGCGGAACGGGCCGCGCAGGCCCAGACGCTCGCACAGGCCGCGGACGCGCAGAAAGCCGCCGACCTCAAGCTGGCGGCCGATGCCAGGAAGGCGGCGGACGACCACGCGCGTCGAGAGCGGGAAACGGAGCTGCAAACGCAGCTCGCGGACGAGGAGCGGCGCAGTGCGATACAGGCGGGCCCGCTGCGCGATCGTTACATCGCGAGCCTGCGCGACAAGATCCAGGGCGTGTGGATCAAGCCGCCGTCGGCGAGCGCGGGCATCGATTGTACCGTGGCGGTGACGCAGGTGGCGGGTGGGGAGGTGACGGCGGTACGGGTGACGCAATGCAACGGTGATGCGGCCGTGCGGCAGTCCATCGAGAATGCGGTGTATCGTGCGTCGCCGCTGCCGGATCCGCCCGACCCGGCATTGTTCGAAAAAAACTTCATCTTCAGGTTCAGACCCAATGACTAAACAGGTGCGTTTTCTCACCGCGCTGGCGTTCGTGCTGTTGTGCTGTCCGCGGGCGCGCGCGGAACTCGTGGTGGAGGTGACGCATGGCCAGGCGGACGCCATTCCCATCGCGGTGGTGCCGTTCGGCGCCGAGGTGGCCGCGCCCTTCGACGTGGCGGGGTTGGTGGGCAAGGACCTCGCGGGCAGCGGCCGCTTCCGGTCCATGGACGTCAAGGACATGGTGGAGCGCCCGCACACGGGCAGTCCGATCGCGTTCGACGACTGGCGGCGGTTGAGCAATGACTACCTGGTCGTGGGTCAGGTGCAGCCGCTCGCGGAGGATCGCTTCAACATCACCTTCGAACTCTACAACGTGCTGACGCACGAGAAGTTGATCGCCTATCAGATCAACGCCAACCGGGCGGGCCTGCGGCTGGCGAGCCATCAGATCGCGGACCGGGTGTTCGAGAAGATCCTCGGCGTACGCGGCGCGTTCGCGACCCGCATCGCCTACATCTCGGTGCTGGGGCATCTGCCGGCGAAGAGCTACAGCCTCGTCGTCGCGGACGCGGACGGCGAGAACCCGCGCACCATCATGCAGTCGAACGAGCCGTTGATGTCGCCGGCGTGGTCGCCGGACGGCGCCAGTCTTGCGTACGTGTCGTTCGAGAACCGTCTGCCGTCGGTGTACGTGCAGACGGTCAAGACGGGGGAGCGGCACCGGGTCTCGGCCCGCGCGGGCGTGAATCAGGCGCCGGCCTGGTCGCCGGACGGCGGCAAGCTCGCGCTCACGCTGTCGACGCGCGACGGCAACCTGGACGTGTACGTGCTCGATCTGGCGAGCCAGGCGTTGACGCGCATCACCGAGGATCCTGGCATCGACACCGAGCCGCAGTGGTCGAAGGATGGCGGGTCGCTGTATTTCACCTCGGACCGTGCGGGGGGTCCGCAGATCTACCGGGTGGCCGCCCATGCGGGGGAGAGGCCGCGGCGGCTGACGTTCCAGGGCTCGTACAATGCGCGCCCGCGGCTCTCGCCCGACGAATCCCAACTGGTGTTCGTGACGCAGCAAGAGGGCGGGTACCACATCGCCAGCATGGACCTGCGCGGGCGGGGCGAGGTCCAGGTGCTCACCAAGGGTCGCTTCGACGTGTCGCCGAGCTACGCGCCGAACGGGGCGGCCGTCATCTACGCGAGCCGCGACCGCGGCCGTGGCGTGCTGGCGCTGGTGAGCGCCGACGGACGCGTCCAAGAGAAGCTGGTGGCGAGCGAGGGTGAGGTGCAGGAGCCGGCATGGTCGCCCTTCTGATAGGCTTGCGGGCTGGTTTGATGGTACTTACGGAGAATTAGATGAAAAGAACCTTGTCGATCGCGTGTCTGCTGGCGGGCGTGGTGCTGCTCGGCGCATGCGGCAAGAAGAACGTGCACGAGCTGCCGAGCGCGGGCGCGCAGGTGGGCGATGATGCCGCCGCGAGCACGCAGGCGCAGACCGATCCGTCCACCTCGGGCTCGGCGCTCGGCGGCGACGCCGGCGGTGCGGGCATGCGCGGCGCGGGCGGTGCGGGCGGCGACACGAGCGGCGGGATCGCCGGCGCGAAGATCATTTATTTCGACTTCGACAAATCGGAGATCCGCACGGAATTCGCCGACATCATCAGCGCGAACGCCAAAAACCTCAGCAGCCATCCCAACCTGAAGTTGAAACTCGAGGGCAGCACCGACGAGCGGGGCACGCGCGAGTACAACATCGGTCTGGGTGAGCGGCGCGCGCAGGCCGTGCGCCGCGCGCTCATGCTGCAGGGCGCCGCCGAGAGTCAGGTCACCACGGTGAGCTTCGGTGCGGAGCGGCCGGCGGCCGAGGGCGATGACGAAGCCGCGTGGTCGCAGAACCGCCGCGTGGAACTGGTCTATCTGCCGTGAGGCGGCGCGCGGCGGCCTGGTGCGGCGCGTGTGCGGCGGCGTGGGCGCTGACCGGTTGCGCCGCCACGCTGTCGCCCGACGAGGACCCCGTGCAGATCAAGCTCAAGGACCTGGACACGCGCCTCGAGCGCATGGAGCGGGTGGTGGCGAACCAGAGCCTGCTCGACCTGGCCAACCAGCTCGAGGCGTTGCGTGGCGACGTGCGCGCGATGCACAACGATGTCGACGAACTCAACCACAGCCTCGATG
>CAZZYJ010000385.1:0-2823 GCA_964658215.1 uncultured Steroidobacteraceae bacterium
GCGGTATCGTATCGAGCATGGCCGGTAAAAAATATCTTCACGTCCTCGCGGTCGACGTCGGCGGGAGCCACGTCAAGGTGCGCCTGTCGACCGGCCGGGAAATCCGCCAGACCGAATCCGGCGCGACCATGACGGCACGCCAGATGGTGGCCCACGTCCACGAACTCGCCGGCGACTGGCACTTCGACGCGGTGTCGATCGGCTACCCCGGTGTGGTCATGCACGGCCGGATCGTGACCGAACCGCACAATCTCGGTGCCGGCTGGGTGGGGTTCGACTTTCGGCGCGCGTTCGGCCGTCCCACGCGGGTGATCAACGACGCCGCCATGCAGGCCATCGGCAGCTACGAGGGCGGCCGCATGCTGTTCCTCGGCCTGGGTACCGGTCTCGGTACCGCGCTCATCGTCGACGGGGTCGTCGAACCCATGGAGCTCGCGCATCTGCAGTACAAGAAGGGCCGCACCTACGAGGAGTACGTCGGGGAGGCGGGCCGCCGCCGCCTGGGCGGCAAGAAATGGCGCCGCAACGTCACCGAGGTGGTGGGCCAGCTGCGCCTCGCGCTGGAGGCGGACTACGTGGTGATCGGCGGCGGCAACGCGAAGAAGCTCAAGCGGCTGCCGAAGAACGCCCGCCTCGGCAGCAACGCCTACGCCTTCCTCGGCGGCTTTCGCATGTGGCGCGAGGGCGGCATCGGCGGGCGGCGCAGCCCGGTACGGCCGGCGCGCTGACCCGCGGTCAGGGGTCCGCTGCAAACGCCGCGCTGGCCCCGATCACGGGCCGCCGTCCAACCACGCCAGCAGCCGGGTCACGGTGTCGCCGTAGAACCGCTGGTACAACCCGCGCGACACGTAGCCGATGTGCGGTGTGGCGAGCAGATGGTCGGCGCGACGGTAGGGGTGGGCCGCCGGCAGCGGTTCCCGGTCGTATACGTCGAGCGCCGCCCCCGCGATGCGCCGCGCGGCCAGCGCCTCGAGCAGATCCGCCTCGTTGACGAGCGGGCCGCGCGACGTGTTGATGAGCCGGGCGGTGGGCTTCATCAGCGCGAGCTCGCGCGCACCGATCAAGCCGCGCGTGCGTTCGCTCAACACCAGGTGGATCGACACGAAGTCCGCCTGCCGCAGCAGGTCCTCCTTGGACACCCGGCGCGCGCCCGCGGCCGCGGCACGCTCCGCGGTCAGGTTCTGGCTCCAGGCGATCACCTGCATGCCGAAGGCCAGCGCCACCCGGGCCACCAACGACCCCACGCTGCCGAGCCCGAGCAGCCCCAGGGTGGCGCCCGCCAGATCGTCTCCCACCGCGCGCTGCCACCCGCCGGCGCGCAGGGAGGCGTTTTCCCCGACGAGGTGCCGCGCGCCGCCCAGGATCAACGCCCAGGTCATCTCCACGGTGGGCGTCGACGTATAACCGGTGTGCGCGACCGCGATCCCGCGCTCCTGCGCGGCGACGCCGTCGATGGAGGCGTTGCGAGGTCCGCTGGAGACGATCAGCTTCAAGCGCGGCAGCCGCTCGAGCACGCCGCGCGGCAACGGCGTGCGCTCGCGCATCACGCATACGGCGTCGTACGGCAGCAGACGCCCGACCACGGCGTCGGCATCGCCGACATGGTCGGTGAATACGTCGACCTGCGCGCGCCCGTGCACCTCGCGCCAGTCGGCGAGTTCCAGGGCCACGCCCTGATAGTCATCCAACACGGCGATGCGGCGCGGCGCGGCGGGCGGGTGATTCATGCGAGGTCCTGTCGGTGAGGGACGCGCATGGTAGATTACGCGCCATTCAAACGCAGGAGCAACGATGACGAACATTCATTTGGTGGGCGGTGAGAAGGGCGGCGTGGGCAAATCACTGGTGTCGCGGCTGCTCGCGCAATACATGATCGATCACTCCATGCCGTTTCTCGGCTTCGATTCCGACCGCTCCCACGGCGCACTGCTGCGCTTCTACGCAGGCTTCGCCTCGCCCGTGCTCATCGACAGCTATGAAAGTCTCGACGCCATCGTCGAAGCCGCCGCCGAGAACCCGGAGCGCCGCGTGCTCGTCGACCTCGCCGCGCAGACGCAGGAAGGCCTGACCAAGTGGATGGACGATTCGCAGCTCCTGGAAGTCGCCCCCGAGCTCAATCTGAACATCCGCTACTGGCACGTCATGGATGCCGGCCGCGACTCGGTGGACCTGCTCAAGCGGCTGCTCGACCGCCACGGCCCACGGCTCAACTACGTGCTGGTGCTCAACCAGATCCGCGGCGACGATTTTCGGCTGCTCGATCAGTCCGGCGAGAAGGCCCGCGCGCTCGGCCTCGGCGCGGTGGTGATCGATCTGCGCCGCCTGCACGAGACGTCGATGATGAAGATCGACGGCGCCAGCGTGAGCTTCTGGGCGGTCGCGAACAAGAGCGACGCGGATACCAGCGGCCTGAAGATGCTCGAACGCCAGCGCGTGAAGATGTGGCTGAAGAGCGCGTACGCGGAGATCTCGAAGGTCGGCGTATAGCGGAGCCGCGCCCGCCGCGTCGCGCGTCGGCCGCGCGATTTCTTCGCGAACGCGGGAATTATCAAGGTTTTCTTCGGGGGGGCGGTCTCGCAGACTGCTTCACGTGGCGCTGCCGGGCGCCACGCCTCAACCCTCAAGGAGATCTCAATGAACAGCTTCACCGTCACCGCCGTCGGCAACCTCGCCAAGAATCCCGAACTCGAATCGAAGGGCGACACCACGTATACGCGCCTCTGCCTGGTCGGCAACGACTACGCGGGCAAGGACGAACATGGGCAGGTCCGCGAGCTCGTGACCAGCATCTGGTTCGTCGCGTTCGAGAGCATGGGCGAGGCC
>CAZZYJ010000386.1:0-2805 GCA_964658215.1 uncultured Steroidobacteraceae bacterium
CTTCATGGTAGAGACTTCCGACAGCCGCCGCGAGCGATCCCGCGCGCACCGCCGCGCTCTGGCGGCGCAGCCCGCGCTGCGTTAAGGTGCCGCGCAACCGCAACCTCTCCCCGGAGAACCAGTGTTCAAGCGTTTGCATCACGGCGGATTGCCGACCCGCGACATGGCGCGGGCCAAAGCCTTCTGGTGCGGAACGCTAGGGCTCTGCGCCTTCAAGGACAAGGACAACTGGCTGGGGTGGGACGGGCGGACGTTCCCCATTCATTTGATGCCGCCGGACGAACAACCCGTGGGCATGCAGTTGTCGAAGCACATTGCGCTCGAAGTCGACGCCCTGGAGGACGTGCTCGCGCGCCTGCTCGACGCCGAGATCGAGCCCTTTCAGGTGGCGCTCACCGGCGCTCGACGGGCGGTGGTGGCGCGGGATCAGCCGCTGGATTTCGGCATCGGCACGCTATTCGTCTGTGATCCGGACGGCAACGTCATCGAGTTCGTGCAGAAGGGGCGCGGCATCTTCGCCCTCGGCGGTTGACCGGGATGCAGCGTCGCGTGCTGCCTTGCGCGGGCACCGCGCCGCTCAGCGAACTCGGCTTCGGCGGCGCCGGGATCGGCAATCTCTACCGCGCCCTCGCGGACGACGAGGCGGCTCTCGCTCTAGACGCCGCGGTGGCGGCGGGCATCACCTGGTTCGATACGGCTCCTTTCTATGGACACGGCTTGAGCGAGCTGCGTCTGGGTCGCTTTCTGCGCGGCCGGCCACGCTCGAGCTACGTGCTGTCCACCAAGGTCGGCTGCGTGATGACGGTATCGAAAACGGCCGCGGCCGGCGGTCCCTTCGTCGATCCGCTGCCCTTCACGCCCCGGTTCGATTACAGTCGTGCCGGTACGCTGCGCGCGTTCGAACAATCGCAGATGCGGCTCGGCCTGCCGCGGCCTGATATCGTGTTCGTCCACGATCTCGACCGTCGCAACCACGGCAGCGGCTTCGAACGGCAGCGCAAGATCGCCGCCACGGGCGCCTTCGCGGCGCTGCAGGAACTGCGGCGCAACGGCGACATCGGCGCCATGGGGCTCGCGGTCAACGAGGCGGAACTCGGCGCAGCGCTCTTGCAGGACGCCGACTTCGACGTAGCGCTGCTGGCCGGGCGTTACACGCTGCTGGATCACAGCGCGCTCGATTCGTTTCTGCCGGCGGCGCAGTCGCGTGGCGTGGCCATCGTGCTCGGCGGCGTGTTCAATTCCGGAATTCTGGCGACGGGCGCGGTGAGCGGAGCCCGCTTCGACTATACGCCCGCGTCAGCCGAGGTCCTGCGCAGAACGCAGGACCTCGCCGCGGCGTGTGCCCGCCACGACGTGCCGTTGACCGCTCTCGCCCTGCAGTTTGCCCGCGCCCATCCCGCCGTCCGGTCGATACTGATCGGCGCCTCCCGCGCCGAGAGCGTTACCCGCAATGTTGCCGCCCTGGAATGGCCCATCCCCAACGCGCTGTGGCGGGAACTGACGGACCTTGAATTGATCCCCGCGCACGCGCCGCTGCCCGGCGGGCCGGGCCGCACCGCATAATATCGGGCGCTCCGTGGCAAGTCCCGGCCCACAGGGTGCCGTAAGCTAGGGCAAATACTCGACCGGAGCGCCCATGCAACCACCCTTTCGCGAAATCATCGACCTGAGCCACGAGATGACGGCCGGCATGCGCAACGGTGGCAACTGGACGGTGGCGTTCCCACCCATGGACACCTTTGCCCGGACGCGGCTCATGACCGGCGGCAAGGCGGCGTACGAAACCAACATGATGCTGTTCCCCGAACACTGCGGCACGCACCTGGATGCGCCACGGCACTTTCATGAACCCGGCGACCCCATCGACCGTCTGCCGTTGGAACGCCTGTTACTGCCCGGCCATCTGCTCGACCTCACCCACCGCAAGGCGGGTGAGGCCATCACCTGCGAGGATTTTGCGGCGGCGGAGGAGAAATCCGGCCGGCGCATTGGGCCGGACACCGCAACCGTTTGCTGGACAGGCTCGGACCGCTACTGGGGGCTGCCCGACATGAACAAGAACCGTCCCTATGTGCCGACGAAGACGGCGCAGTGGCTGGTCGAGCGCGGCATGAAGCTCTTCGCCACGGACATGATCGGCATGGACGACCCCGCCGAATGGTGGGATCCCACGCATCAGGTTTGGATGTCGAACGACGTTTACATGCTGCAACAACTGCGTGGCCTGGAACGGCTCGCCGGGCGCGAATTCTTGCTGGTCGCATTTCCGATGAAAGTGGTCGGCGCCACCGGCTGCCCCGTGCGCGCCGCGGCGCTGATGACCTAGCCACCGCGGTCGCGGCTGCGTGCACTACGCCGACGGGCCGCCAAGCGCAAATCGCAGTACGCGCTCAGCCAAGACGCGCGCTCTAGGAAGGGTTAGCCTCTGCCCCGTCGACACATTACAGAACACGCGCAAATCAGGATGGAACCCTCGTCATGTTCAATGCCGTCTCCCGCTCCTTGTTGAACGATGCCTTCTTCGACAGTTTTTCAACGTCGGTGCTCGATTTCTCCGTCGCCGAGTCTCTGCCACCCGCCTGTTACGTCGACCCGGAATTCTTCGCGTTCGAAAAGGAGGCGCTGTTCTTCAAGGAGTGGCTCTGTGTCGGCCGCGAGTCGTGGGTGCGCAACGCGGGGGATTACTTCTGCTCCAAGCACGTGGGCGAGCCGCTCGTCGTCACCCGCACCCTGGACGGCGAAATCGCGGCGATGTCCGCGGTGTGCCAGCACCGCGCCATGCTCGTCGCCGAGGGCAGCGGCAAC
>CAZZYJ010000387.1:0-2805 GCA_964658215.1 uncultured Steroidobacteraceae bacterium
CCGAGCCTCTACAGGACGTGCCGGTGGCAGTGTCGGTGATCACCGGGGCGCAGGCGGCCGCGCACAACCTCAACGATCTGCAGGACATCAGTTCGGAAATTCCCACGGTGGATTTCCGTACCGGTGCTTCAAACAAGGATCGCGATATTTTCATCCGTGGCATCGGCACCATCACCACGTCGCCGGGGGTGGAGCCCTCGGTCTCCACGGTGGTCGACGGCGTGGTACTCGCGCGGCCCGGCCAGGCCACGGTGGAATTACTCGACGTGGACCATGTCGAGGTGCTGCGCGGGCCGCAGGGAACGCTGTTCGGCAAGAACGCCTCGGCGGGTGTCGTGAACATCCTGACTCAGGATCCCTCGGCCGATACGCACGGCTATGCCGACGGCGCTTACTTCGGTGGCGGCGACGAGTTCCGATTGAAGGGCGGGTTGTCGGGAGAGCTCATCCACGACAAGTTGCTGGCCTCGTTCTCAGGCGTCTACAGCCACTACGACGGCAACGTGCGCAATCTCTACAACGGCAGCACCGTCAACGGCTACGAACGCTACGGCGCTCATACCAAGCTGATCTTCACCGCGTCGGAAGACCTGACGGTGACCTTCAACGCAGATTATCTGCATTCCAAGGATTCGGTGCCCACCGGCGTTCCGGGCGCGTCCACACAGGAGTCGTATCCCACGGGTGTCGCCACCCTGAGCGCGCCATTCGCCGCGGCGCTCGCCGGGTCGGGCGTCGTGCCCTCCTACCAAAACACCCACATCAGCGACAACCTCAACAGCAACGTGCGGGACGACAACGGCGGGGTCAGCATTACGGTCGATGACAAACTCGGCGCGTATACGCTCACCTCCATCACAGCGTATCGGCGGTGGTTGAACGTCCAGGATCAGGACTACGACCAGCTGTCGGCGCCGGCCAGCGGGCTGCCGCAGGTCGCAGATCACGGCTACCTCTCGTTCGATCAGATCTCCGAAGAAGCGCGCATCGCCTCGCCCAAGGGACAGTTCGTCGACTACGTCGCCGGACTCTACTACCTGCATGCGGTCGACGGCGAAATCTACCAGCGGGCCGTCGACACGCTCGCGGCGGGGACGATCGTGCCGAATACCGGGGTCTCCTCGTACGGGACCCATGCCGACAACTATTCCGTGTTCGGCGAGGGCAACTTCAATTTCACGGAGTCGTTGCGCGGCATCCTCGGCGCGCGCCTGGTACGCGACGAACTAAAGTATCAGTTCCAACGCGTCGCGAGCTCGGCGACCGCCGTCACCGGCATTCAGCCTTCGTTCGCGAGCGCAGGTTCGACGGGTAATTACGGCTACACCGACCGCGTCGGGCTGCAATACGACGTGGCACCGGACGTGCACACCTACGCGACCTATTCGCATGGCTACACCGGCCCCGCCTACAATGTGTTCTTCAACATGACGGCGTCCTCGACCCTGGCTTTGAAGCCGGAGACGTCCGATTCCTACGAAGTGGGCCTCAAATCGCGCTCGTTGGGCGGCCGGCTCCAGGCCAATGTCGCGGTCTATCTGACCGACTTCAACAACTACCAGGCAAACTTCGCCGACGTGCTCAACGGCGCACTGATCACCCGGCTGATCAACGCTGGCAAGGTGTCGACGAAGGGCATCGAGGCGGATATGGCCTACCGGCCCGTCGATCATTTCACGTTGAGCGGCGCCATCGCCCGGACGGACGCGCGGGTCGATCACTTCACCTGCCCGGCGAATGCGGCGTCGAGCTGTAACATCAATGGTCAACCGCTGCCTTTCGCGCCGGATTGGAAACTCAATGTCGACGGCAACTACGTCGTGCCCGTCACGAATGCGCTGAACGTCGTGCTCGACGCCGACTACAAGTGGCAGAGCAAGGTGCAGTACCAGCTCACGCAGACGCCCGACACGGTGCAGGCCGCCTATGGGATCTGGGACCTGAGCGTGGGCTTGAGCGACGACCCAGGGGGATGGCGGGTGAGCGCGCTGGTGAAGAACGTCGGCAACACCCATTATTCCTCCTATCTCGCGCATGGCAATTTGGCAGGGGTGATGCGCTGGGTGCCGCGCGACAACGACCGGTACGCAGGGATCGACGTTCACAAATCGTTCTGAGGCGGGTCATGGAGCCGGGGACGTCGCGGGAGCTGCGGTGGCGGTATGCAAAACCGGCACGAGCAGGTGAATCCACAGCAGCGCCAGCAGGTACGACGACGCTGCGAACAGGAAGACCGGACCGTAATTGCCCTGGCGCGTGAGGATCCAGCCGGTGAAGGCCAGTATCCCCATTCCGCCCAGATTGCCGGCAAAGGCGCCGATGCCGGTGACGGTGGCGAGCCGTGTGGGCGGTACGATGTCGGCGATCAGCGCGAACAAGGTCACCGAAAAGCCTTGATGGGCGGCGAGCGTAAGGGCAAGCAGCAGCACCGTCATCCATTCTTGGTGCACTGAGGGCACCCACGCCAGGGGCAGTGCCAGCACGGCACAGATCAGCAGCGCGAGCTTGCGCCCGTGGTTGAGCCCCATTCCCCGTTCCAGCAGCCGTCGTGCGCCGAATCCGCCGAGCAGTGCGCCCGCTCCGGCCCCACAGTACATGAGCGCGAGCGGTGCAGAGGTTTGCCGGAGGTCGAGCTGGTAGAACCGGTGCAGCAGGTCGGGCGCCCAGAACAACAAGAACCACCACGTCTGGTCGGACAGTGCTTTGGCGCCGGCGATGGCCCAGGTACGCCGGTCGCGAAGGGCCGCGTGCCAGGAGCCTGTCTCCGCGGGCGCGGTGGCGGTGGGACGTGCGGGCGCTGGCGCG
>CAZZYJ010000388.1:0-2804 GCA_964658215.1 uncultured Steroidobacteraceae bacterium
CGCTGCCGACCCGCAGCGCGACGCTGCGCCAGATGCTGCAGAGCGCCGAGCTCGAATTCCTGATGGAGGCGCACAACGGCTTGTCCGCGCGCATCGTGCGCGAGGCGGGGTTCAAGGGGATCTGGGCCTCCGGGCTGTCGATCTCGGCCCAACTCGGCGTGCGCGACAACAACGAAGCGAGCTGGACCCAGGTCGTCGACGTGCTGGAATTCATGGCCGACGCCGGCGACCTGCCCATCCTGCTGGACGGCGACACCGGCTACGGCAATTTCAACAACATGCGCCGCCTCGTGCGCAAACTCGAGCAGCGCGGCATCGCCGGCGTCTGCATCGAGGACAAGCAATTTCCGAAGACCAACAGCTTTCTGAACGGCGAGCGACAGCCTCTGGCGGACGTCGAGGAATTCGTCGGCAAGATCGCCGCGGGCAAGGATACGCAGAGCGACCCGAACTTCTGCATCGTCGCGCGGGTCGAGGCGCTGATCGCCGGATGGGGGATGGAGGAGGCGCTGCGCCGCGCCGAGGCCTACCGTCTGGCCGGTGCGGACGCCATCCTGATCCACAGCAAGCTGTCGAAGCCGGATGAGATCATCGCCTTCGCCCGCGAGTGGGCGCGCCGCTCGCCGCTGGTCATCGTTCCCACCAAGTACTACAGCACCCCCACCGAGGTGTTTCGCAAGGCGGGCATCAGCACCGTGATCTGGGCGAACCACCTGGTGCGGGCGGCGGCAGCGGCCATGCAGGGCGTCGCCCGCGAGATCTTCGAGAGCCAGACGCTGGTCAACGTCGAGGATCGCGTGGCGACCGTGAACGAGATTTTCCGCCTGCAGGACGCCGATGAATATTCCGCCGCCGAAAAACTGTATCTGGCAGCCGTCGGCACGCCACGCTCGGCCGTGGTACTGGCGGCCACCCGTGGTCGCGGCCTCGAGGCCATCACCACGGATCGTCCCAAGGTGATGTTGCCGATCGCCGGCAAGCCCTTGTTACGCTGGCTGGTGGACGGCTTCAAAAAGGAAAACATCAACGACGTCACGGTGGTCGGCGGTTATCGTGCCGACGCCATCCAGACCGCCGGCATCAAGCTGGTGCTCAACGAACGCTACGCGCACAGCGGAGAACTGGCCTCGCTCGCCTGCGCCGTGGACGCGCTCGCCGCCGACACCATCATCGCCTACGGGGATCTCCTGTTTCGCAGCTACGTGCTGCGCGATCTGGTCGAATCGGCGGCCGATTTCGCGGTGGTGGTGGATTCCTCGCCGAGCGATGCCGGAAATCTCACGGTGCGCGATTTCGCGCATTGTTCGCGCGGCGACGACCGCGGGCTGTTCGGCACGCGCGTCACGCTGCGCCGCGTGGAGGGTGGCGCGTTGCAGGGCGGACCGTCGCAGGGCGGGCCGTCGCAGGACAATGCCGCGCATGGCCGGTGGATCGGCCTGCTCAAAGTCGGCCGTCAGGGGATGGATCTGTTCAAGTCGGTGCTCGCACAATTGCGACTGCGGTCCGATTTCGATTCCCTGGACATGCCGGCGCTGCTCAACGAGCTCATCGCCGCGGGCGCCGAGATCGAGGCCCTCTACGTGCATGGCCATTGGTGCGGCGTCAACGATCTGGAGGACTTGCGCCACGCCGTCGATTTCGCCCATGCGCAGACGCCCGGCGGCAACCCGCAGGATTCGCCGGTCCATGATTGAAGCGCAGCAGTTCGTCGAGGCTGCGCGCGTGCGCGGCTTCAAATGGTATGCCGGCGTGCCGTGCTCGTATCTCACGCCGTTCATCAACTATGTGCTGCAGGACGCCTCGCTGCGCTACCTGTCCATGGCCAATGAGGGGGATGCGGTGGCCGTGATCGCCGGCACCGCGCTCGCCGGCCGGCCGGCGGAACGCGGCGTCGCCATGATGCAGAACTCCGGGCTCGGCAACGCGGTCAGTCCATTGACCTCGCTGACCTGGACGTTCCGGCTGCCGCAGCTGCTCATCGTCACCTGGCGCGGCCAGCCCGGGGTGCCCGACGAGCCGCAGCACGCCCTGATGGGGCCCATCACCCCGGCGATGCTCGAGACCATGGAGATCGCCTGGGAGTTGTTTCCCACCGAGCCCGAGGCCATCGTGCCCGCGCTGCAGCGTGCCATCGCCCATATGGAGACCACCGGCCGCCCGTACGCGCTGCTAATGCAGAAAGGCAGCGTGGCGCCGTATGCGTTGCGACCGGGCGCAGGCGTCGGTGCCCCGTGTCCCGCACGGTGCCGGGCGGAACGGGCGCCGGTCGAGGGCGACCTCCGGGTCGCCGCGGCGCCGGCTGCGCGCGGTCCGCTGCGGCCCTCGCGCGACGCGGCGCTGCGCAAGGTGGTGGCGCACACCGCGCCCGAGTCCACCGCGGTGTTTGCCTCGACGGGTTTTTGCGGACGTGAACTCTACGCCATCGACGACCGGCCCAACCACCTCTACATGGTGGGCTCCATGGGCTGCGTGGTGCCGCTCGCGCTCGGCTTCGCCCTGGCGCGTCCGGACCTGCGCGTGGTCGCGCTCGACGGGGACGGCGCTGCCTTGATGCGCCTGGGGGCGTTCGCCACGGTGGGTGCGTACGGGCCGGCGACGTTGTCGCACCTGCTTCTCGACAACGGCGCGCACGATTCCACCGGCGGCCAGGCGACGGTGTCCGCGCAGGTGTCGTTCGCCGACATCGCCGCCGCGTGCGGCTATGCCTCGGCATTGGAAACCGATGCCGTCGAAGACCTCGGGCCATGGCTCGCAGCGACGCCCGCGCCCGCCCTTGCGTCCGCGCCGCGTGCGTCCGCGACCCT
>CAZZYJ010000389.1:0-2734 GCA_964658215.1 uncultured Steroidobacteraceae bacterium
TCAACAAATCTTTGCGGCCAGGGTCGTCCTCGGCCAGATATTGAGCGAAATACCGCGTGGCTGCCGCGAGCTCGCCTTGGGGGCCCCCGAACTGCTCGAGCATTAAATTCGCAAGTCCCGGGTTACATTCATCGACCCGTACCGTGTACTGCAAGCGCTTGTTGTGCGTAAACATGGGAACCTCGGATGTAGAAGTATCGAAATGCTGGCCGCACGGATGCAGCGCTGTCATTTCACAGGCGATCGTCGATCATCGTGGGAGACAAATTGCCGTATCGGATGCAGCGAAGCTGTCGGAAAGAGAGGTGGAAATCCCCGGCGGATTCCGAATGTTATGTAAGCCTCGGATTCCCCGCTGTCGGCCGGGCGGCGACGTGTTGAGAGCACGGAGATAACCCTGCAGCGCCTTCTTAAAAAACGCCGTCGGACGCTCCCTACAACCGTCTCATAGAATTAACACTGGGTGGACGGCCGCCGCCCGGGTATACCAATTTCATAAATGAAGCGTGGGGAGGGTGGGCCATGTCTGGTCTTAATCAGAGTACGGCGCGCGAAAAGAAGCGGCCTCGGCGCGACGCTGGGCCTTCTGCACCCCGGGTGCAATTCGACCCGCTGCGGTTTACCAAGCGTGTTGTCACCGAGGTGGAACGGCAGGCACTGGTGGCCGAGGCGGCTTATTACCGCGCTGAACATCGCGACTTCGCGCCGGGCCATGAGATCGACGACTGGGTGGCGGCGGAACAAGAGGTGTCCGAACGCGTCATCATGATGCCCGGGCCGTCAGGATAATTGATACGGCAATCAGAGGGTCTCAACGGTTCATGGAGTTACACAGGATTGTCGACAGACGATGGTGCATAGGCGTCGTGGTTCCCGCTCAGAATGAAGTGGAGACGATTGCCCGCTGCGTGCGCAGTATTCGGGAGGCTCATGCCGCTCTGGCGGGCGCCGCCCGTCTATGGATCGTCGTGGTCGCGGATGCCTGCACGGACGCTACGGCAGGGCGTGCCGGCGGCGCGCTGCAGAGTGCGGGGGAAGTCATTGAATGCGATGTGCGGTCAGCCGGCGCCGCGCGTACCCCAGGCGTCGCGGCGGTGCTGAGCCACTTCCGGGGCATTCGGCCGGAGCATATTTGGCTCGCCAACACCGACGCCGACAGTCATGTGCCGCTCGATTGGCTGGAACGGCAAATCGAGTTCGCGAACGAAGGCGATACGGGCGTGGCCGGTATCGTCGAACTCGATCTGGAGCCCGGTGTTGCCCATTCAGTGCAAGACATTTTCCACCACGCCTATCCGCTCGGCATCGATGGCACGCATACCCACGTGCACGGCGCCAATTTGGGAGTGCGGGCGGACGCCTATCTCGCGGTCGGCGGCTGGGGTGCTTTAGCCTTGGCGGAGGATCACTGCCTGTGGAATCGGCTGAAGACCGCGGGCTGGCGCCTGCGTTCGACCATCTTGAGCCGCGTTACCACCAGCGCGCGCTTGCGCGCGCGCGCGCCCGGCGGCTTCGCCGACACCTTGCAACGTCACGTCACGAACGCCCTCGCATAACCTATCGCGGCCGTTCGACGCTGTAATTTCGAATAGACCCGCTGAGTCAGTCTGATTCGGTCTCCGCCTCCGCTGACGCCACCTCTTCGGCATGTTCCGCGAGGGTCGAGGCGTATTGATCGCCTTTGTGAATTTCCGCTACGATTTTGTCGATTTTCGCGCCGTGCTTGTCCATTCCCAATGCCTTCGCATAGGCCGCCGCGGCCCCAAATCCGGCTAGGCCGTAATGCGACATGCGCTGATACTGGGCAACGATCACAACATCTAGGAGTTCTTTCGACTCGGGAGCCTCCTTGGTGACGTGTTTGGTGGCTTCCTTGACCAGGCCCTCCATGCCCTTGCAATGCTCCATCTTCGCGTCTTCGTCGGCGTCGAGCAGCAATTTCTTAATGGACTCGGCATGTTTCGTGATTCGGTCGACGGACTTGGTGAGCGTCGACTTCAGGCGTTTTTGGGTTGCCTTGCCGGCCATGACCTTCACCACTTTGGCCATTTGGTCGTTGGCCGACCACAAGTCCTTCAACTCATCGGTATAAACATCTTTGAGACTTTCCGCACTCATAAATCGCTCCTGATAAATGACGGCGCCGATGGACGCATGAACACCTTGATCACGCCATCCTCTTTGTCGCGAAACTTTTTGTACATTGCCGGCGCCTCTTCGAGGCTGACAGGGTGGGTGATGACGAAACTCGGGTCGATTTTTCCCGCCTCGATCAGGGCCAGCAAGGGTTTGGTGTAGGCCTGGACGTGCGTCTGTCCGGTTTTGATGGTCAGCCCCTTGTTCATCAGGGCGCCCAACGGCACCTTATCTGCGAACCCCACGTAAACGCCGGGAATGGACACGGTTCCGCCCATTCGACAAGCGCGGATCGCTTGGCGCAGCACGTGCAGCCGATCGGTCGTCAACATGACCGCCGCTTTGACTTTGTCGACCACCGCGTCCGCGCCGCCGTGCCCGGCGGCCTCGCAGCCGACCGCATCGATGCAACTGTCCGGACCGCGGCGGTTGGCGGTTCGCTGCATGAGCTCTTCGTACACATCGACCTTGGAGAAATCGAGTGTTTCGGCACCGCCGGCCTGCGCCATGGCAAGGCGCTCAGGCACTTCATCGATGGCGATGACCCGGCCGGCGCCCATCATCAACGCGGAGCGGATGGCAAATTGGCCGACGGGCC
>CAZZYJ010000390.1:0-2709 GCA_964658215.1 uncultured Steroidobacteraceae bacterium
GAAGACCCGCTTGATCACCCCAAAGACGTGCTCGACTTTGGCTCGCACGCTGGACTTGCGACGGTTGGTGGTCTTGACCGTGCCGCTGGTGCGTCGGCACTGGACGCAATGACACGCAATCACGTCGCGAAGCTTGCCACGCACTTCATAGCGGACCTGCCCGCACTGGCATCCGCCGGCGATGGGTTCGCTCATTGTCGATGCCTCTACGTTCGCGATATCGCGCCATGAGATCCTGCGAATTCGGGGCCAGCGCAAAGCCGGCTTTTCGATACAGACCGTGCGCGGTCTCTGTACGAAGCAGGAGTATCCGGAGCGAAGACACGACGGGGTCCTTCATCACGTGCGTCAGCAGCGACAGGCCGATTCCCCTGCCCCGCCAGGCAGGATCGACGATGACGTCCATGAGGTAACCGAAGATGGCGTGATCCGTGACCACACGGGCAAACCCCACCTGACGCCCCCCGTCGTAGGCGCCAAAACACAGCGAGTGCTGCAGGGCACGCTCGAAGAGGTCACGGGGTCGGTCGCGACCCCAGTGAGTCTGCAGCAGTAGTTGGTAAATACAACCGACGTCGAGACGTTCGCGGCCGTCTTCCATCTCGATTGCAGCGTCTGTCATACCTTCCATTTTGTTAGAGTTCCTGGCCGGTGGCATCTTAGCCTCATCTTCGCCGTGGCGATTCGTCCCGCGGTGATTTGGCGCTCAACAATATCCCACAAACGTTCCGTGACGGTGGAGTAGATCGATGGAGTGGACCCAAGGCGAATTCTTCCTGACGGACGCGGACGAGCGAGTAGACGCACGCCGTATCTTCGAACTCTTGGGAAAAACTTACTGGGGTGTCCGACGGTCGTACGAAACGGTGGAAAAAATGGTGCAGCATTCGTTGTGCCTCACTCTGCTGCACCGTGGATCGCAGATCGGATTCGGGCGAGTGATCACCGATTACACCGTCTTTTCGTGGGTATCCGATATCGTCATCGATGACCTGTTCCGCGGGCAGGGTCTCGGGAAATGGATGATGTCTTGCATAACGGAACACCCGCGTCTTCTGACCACCCAAATGGTGCTTCAAACCAGGGACGCTCATACCCTCTATGAGAAATTCGGTTTTTCTCAGAGCCCGAAGCTCATGAGCACCCCGGTGGTCGGACTATAGCCGTTGTCATTGGTTCTCCTTCCTGAACAAGAGCGTGGTGTCACATGCATATCCGAGACTACCGATCAGGAGACGCCGCCGGTCTCGCGGTAATCTTTTATCGCTCCGTGCGTCAAGTGGCTTGTCGTCACTACAGTAAATCCCAGGTCGAGGCATGGGCGCCGCGCCTTGGTGACCCGAGTAGCTGGAACAGCCGGGCTATGGATGGTCGCATGACGGTGGTCGCCGTGGACGATGCGGATAGGCCAATCGCTTTTGGAGATCTCGAGGCGAATGGCCACTTAGATCATCTTTTCTGCAGCCCCGAAGCGATAGGTACCGGCGCGGGCGCAGCGATTTACGACAGACTGGATCGGCATGCCAGGGATTCCGGGCTAACTCGTTTGTACGTGGAAGCCAGCGAATGCGCGTTATCGTTATCACGATGTTACGCGTGATCTGCGTTCCGTGGCCGAGGATGTCCAATGCCCAACTTCACCACTGTCGAATTGAAGGCCTTCGTTCCTGCGCAGGATTTCACACTGAGCAAGGAGTTCTATCAAGATCTCGGCTTTATGATTGAATGGTCAAATGAAGGGATGGCCTATGTGGGTCATGGCAGGGCAACGTTCTTACTGCAGAATTTCTACGTAAAGGACTTTGCCGAGAATCTTATGATGCATCTATTGGTCGAAGACGTCGACAGCTGGTGGGAGCACGCGCAAGGCGTATTGATCAAGTACGGAATAGAGTCCGACCCGCCCAAGAATCAACCGTGGGGCATTCGCGATTTCGTTTTTCTCGATCCCAGCGGAGTCGCATGGAGGATCGGGCAGGTCGAAGAAGCCAGCTAGGGCTGGACGCGTGGTTCAGGATGGCTGCATGCCGTGGGCCGGCGCAATCGCCGCCGCGTCGACGCCACGCGGATTGATCGAGCAGAGTGGGTACCTGTTGGGCAGAATGATCAGTCGCGCCGCACGGCCCACCCCCACCCGACCCGCCTCGTTGAGGCTGACACACGAGGGTGTCGGTCCGTCGCTCGCGAGTCGCCGGCCGCGATACCCTCTAGTACCTTCTTGCCGGCTTCATTCGCATCAACCGCGGCGCACAGGAGCACCCCCGGAGGTGACGCCGCGATGCTGGCCTTAACCCTCGCGAGCTTTGCGGGTCGCGGATGCCGTCTGCGAATGAAAGGGGGACATCGCACGCCGCCCTCAGGGAGCCTTGATCGAGTCGGCGGAGACCACCTGTTCGTGGCCGCCGTAGCGCAACTGCGACGTCAGCCCGAGCCAGGTCACCTTACCGTCGGGACCTTTGGTGGTGAGTTCCAACGGCTGCAGATGCTGCGCTGCCGGGCAATTGCGCGGCGCCACGAATACGCACATCGCGAAGGTGCCCGTGCCGGGCAGCACCGGCTTCGAGGTGATCGCTGGCAGGGCTGCCCTGCGATCGTGTCGCTGCCCGCCCGCTCGATGTAAGGATCGTCGGCCAAGGGCACTGTCTGGATGTTGTTCGTGTAGATGACCTGCCCACCGCGCAGCGGCCGCTGCGTCGAGGGCTCCGCGGA
>CAZZYJ010000391.1:0-2696 GCA_964658215.1 uncultured Steroidobacteraceae bacterium
CTTCATGGTAGAGACTTCCGACAGCCGCCGCGAGCGATCCCGCGCGCACCGCCGCTCGGTAGCTCAGGGACACCGCTGCTCGCCGCCCACCTGGCGCTGCCGCAGGGACCGCGTCCCCCCGCATGAAGTCGGGCGCCCCACGGCAAGTCCCTGCCCGGACGCTCCGGTATGCTCGCGGAAACATCGCGGGAGCGCCCGTGCCTGACTCGCACGGGCTTCCCGGCGCAAATGGCAGTACGCGCTCAGCCAAGACGCCCTCTGCGCTAACCGCTAGCCTCTGCTCCGTCGACACATCACAGAAACGCGCAAATCAGGATGGAACCCCTCGTCATGTTCAATGCCGTCTCCCGCTCCCTGTTGAACGATGCCTTCTTCGACAGTTTTTCGAGCTCGGTGCTCGACTTCTCGGTCGCCGAGTCGCTGCCGCCCGCCTGCTACGTCGACCAGGAATTCTTCACGTTCGAGAAGGAGGCGCTGTTCTTCAAGGAATGGCTCTGCGTCGGCCGCGAGTCGTGGGTGCGCAACCCGGGGGATTACTTCTGCTCCAAGCATGTGGGCGAGCCCCTGGTGGTCACCCGCACCTTGGACGGACAGCTGGCCGCGATGTCTGCGGTGTGCCAGCACCGCGCCATGCTGGTCGCCGAAGGCAGCGGCAACGCGCGCGGCCTGGTCTGTCCCTATCATCACTGGACCTATTCCCTGACGGGCGAGCTCATCGGCGCCCCCGCCATGTCGCGCACCTGTAATTTCGACCGGGCACGGCACGGCCTGCCGCGGCTCAAGGTCGAGGTGTGGCAGGGCTTCATCTTCATCAACTTCGATGCCGACGCCGCCGCGCTCACGCCGCGCCTGGCGGCGCTGGAGGGCGTGGTCGCGCACTACGGGCTCGCCGAGCTCGACGGTCCGCGGCCGGGCGACGCCAGCCGGTACGCCTGGAACTGGAAGGTCATGTTCGAGAACAACAACGACGGCTACCACGCCAACCGGTTGCACGGCGGTCCCCTGCACGATCCGGTGCCGAGCAGCCTCGCCGCCTTTCCGGACCTGCCGGCCGACACGGCTGGGTACTACCGCACCAACGGCTCGACCCATCCCGATGCGAGCTTCAATCCGACGCAGAGGGCGCTGCTGCCCATCCTCCCGCAATTGACCGACGCGGAACGCCATCGCGTCCTGTTCGTGAACCTGCCGCCGAGCCTTTCCCTGGTCTTGAATTCGGACATGGTGCTGTATCTCATCCTGCAGGCCGAGGACGCCGATCATCATTCCCTGGTCATGGGATCCTTGGTGCATCCCGCGGCCATGCAGAACCCGATGTTCGACGCGCTGATGAAGATCAACCAGGAGTCGGTCGGCGAAATCGTCGCCCAGGATCTGCACGTCGACGCGATGGTGCAGCAGGGCCTGAAGTCGAAATTCGCGCCGCGCGGGCGCTACTCCTGGCAGGAGGGCGCCCAGCGCCAGTTCAACTTATGGTTGGTGGACCGTTACCGTGCCGGTTGGCAGGGGCTCAAGGGCCGGGACCGGTAGGCACCCGGCGCGCCGCGGACTGGCGCTGCGGACCCGCCGCGCGGACCGTCAACGCCCCGCCCCAGCTCAGCGCGCACCCACGCCGATTACCGGCTCACCTTTCGCCCACAGGCGATGCATCAGCCGGTCATATTTCTGATCGTCGTACAGCGTGCCGGTATGCAGCGTGCAGCGATTGTCCCAGACCAGCACGTCGCCCGCGCGCCAGCGGTGACGGTAGACGAAGCGGTCCTGCGTGATGAACTCCACCAGCTCGTCGATGAGCGCGAGCGCCTCCGTCTGCGCCATGCCGACGATGCCCTTGACCGTGCCCGTGCTCGCCCACAACGCGCGCCGGCCATTGGCCGGATGCACGCGGACCAGCGGATGGAACACGTCCGGATTCTGCGCCTTGAGCTCCTCGCTCAGGGTCAGCCGCCCGTGTTCGCGGTGCTCCATGAAGTGCTGATAGCTGTGCTGCACGACCAGGGCGTCGAGTTTCTGCCGCCGCTGCGCGGGCAGCGCGTCGTACGCCGCGCACATGTCGGCGAGCAGCGTGTCGGAGCCTTCGGGCGGCACCTCGACGGCGTACAACATGGTCGCCATCACCGGCACCTCTTTGTACGAATAATCCGTATGCCAGCCGACGCCGTCGTTGTGCGCGCCGATGGCTCTGCCGTCGATCTTCTTGTTCGACAGGATGTAGATGTTCGGGTAGCCCGGCAGCGTGTACTGCTGCAGGGTGTGCCCCTCCGGCGTGCCGAACCGCCCGATCAAGCGCAGCAGATCGTCCGGCTGCATCACCTGGTCGCGCAGCACCACGGCGCCGTGCAGATTGAAGGCCTGCACCACCGCGTCGAGCGCCGCACCGTCCGCGGCCGCCGCGTCGAAGCCCAGTATTTCGGCACCGAAGCCGGCCTTCAGTTCACGAGTGTGCACGAGCTTCGTATTCACGAGACCTCAGTAGGGTTTGTCGCCGGCCACCGTGACCCGATACCCCGAACGCACGTCGGGAAAATAATCCCAGACGGCCTGGTGCCAGGTACAGCGGTTGTCCCAGAACGCAACCGCGTGCGGACTCCAGCGAAACCGCACGCTGAAATCCGGATTGGCGCAATGTTGATAAAGATAATTCAGGATCGCGGCGCTCTCGGCCTTCGGCACGTCGACGAGATGCGTCGTGTACG
>CAZZYJ010000392.1:0-2696 GCA_964658215.1 uncultured Steroidobacteraceae bacterium
CTCCACCCGCAACATCGTGGAGGCCTGGCGCACCGGGGCCGAGCGTTTCGGCTGGAGCAAGCGCAACCCGCAGCCAGGCACGGTTCGTGACGGCGAGTGGCTCGTCGGCCAGGGCTGTGCCACGGCGACCTACCCCTATTACCGCATGCCGGGCGGGGCGGCGCGCATCACCCTGACGAAGGACGGGCGCGCTTTGGTCGAAGTCGCCGCGCATGAAATGGGCATGGGTACTGCGACGGCACAGACCCAGGTCGTCGCCGAACGTCTCGGACTGGAGATGGACCAGGTCAAGTTCGCCTACGGCGACTCGATTATGCCCGGTGTCGTGCTTGCCGGCGGCTCGCAGCAGACCGCCTCGATCGGCGCGGCGGTGATTGCGGCGCATCACGCACTGGTTGCGGAACTGCTCAAGCTGGCTGGCAACAGCTCGCCCCTCGCCGGGATAGGCGCTGACGAGGTGGGCGGCATAGACGGCGGCCTGGGCAAGCTCGACGAGCCGGATCGGCACGAGAGCTACGTGTCGATCCTCAGCCGGGCCGGTCGCGAAACGGTGGTCGTCGAGGCGGCCGCTCCCCCGCCGATGGAGACGCAGCACTGGTCGATGCATTCCCACGGCGCGATGTTCTGCGAAGTGCGGGTCAACGCCGTCACCGGCGAGATACGGGTGAGCCGCTTCCTGGGCTCGTTCGACTGCGGCCGTATCCTCAATTCGAAGACCGCATCGAGCCAGTTCCGCGGCGGCATCATCATGGGCATCGGCCTGGCGCTGATGGAGGACACGCAGTTCGACGAGCGAAACGGCCGCGTCATGAACCCGAGCCTCGCCGAATACCATGTCCCCGTGCATCTCGACGTGCCTGAGATCGACGTGATCTGGACCGACATTCCCGATCCGCACACGCCAATGGGCGCGCATGGCATCGGCGAGATCGGCATCACCGGCACCGGCGCCGCAATCGCCAACGCCGTGTTCAACGCCACCGGCAAGCGGATGCGTGACCTGCCGCTAACGCTGGACAAACTGATGTAGCGCTGACCGACGCGCTGCCGCGGGTTTGCCGGACAAATGAAAAAGCAGCTGCACGTCAACCTGTTCGAGATGAACTGCGTCAGTCACATCATCCACGGCATGTGGTTGCATCCCGACAACAATCGCCATCGCTTCAACGACCTCGATTTCTGGACCGAGTTGGCGGAACTGGCAGAATACGGCTCGCTCGACGCGATCTTCCTGGCCGACGTGGTCGGTACATACGACGAGTTTCGCAATGGCCCAGAGACATCGTTGCGTGAGGCTATGCAAATTCCGGCCAACGATCCGCTGTTGCTGATTCCGGCGATGGCGCAGGTAACGAGGGGCCTCGGCTTCGGCGCGACATTTTCTTCCACCTACGAACCGCCCTTCGCGTTCGCCCGCCGGATGAGCACGCTGGACCATCTGACGAAAGGCCGGGTTGGATGGAACATCGTCACGTCTTACCTGCCGAACGCAGCGCGCAACTTTGGCTTGGACAACGAGGTGCCGCACGATCAGCGTTATCTGATTGCCGATGAATATCTCGACGTACTCTACAAACTCTGGGAAGGATCATGGGACGACGACGCGGTGATTCAGGACCGCGACCACCGCATTTACACCGATCCCGCAAAAGTGCGCTATATCAACCATGCCGGCCCGCATTTCCGCGTGCAGGGCCCACATTTGAGCGAACCATCCCCGCAGCGCACGCCTTTGCTGTTCCAGGCTACAGGATCAAATGCCGGCAAGGCGTTCGCAGCGAAGCATGCCGAGGTTGTATTTACTGGCGGGATGAATGCCGAGGCGGTCCGCGCCAACATCGCCGACATGCGGACTCGTACTCGCGGGGCGGGGCGCGATCTGCAACACATCAAGTTCATCACCACCGCGGCCATCATAGTCGGGCGCACCGCCGACGAGGTGTCCGCAAAACTCGACGACTATCGGCGCTATATGAGCGTGGCGGCACGCCTCGCACATTCGCAGTCCCGCATCGACTACTTGCGTTATCCACCGGAAGAAAAGATCGGCGATATCGTCGCGCGCAAAGATGACGGCTGGGACCAGATACCGCCGCGTTTCCGGCCTGAGCAAACCATCGGCGAGGTGGTCGCACAACTGCAATCTGTGGATTACGGCCGTTACTTCATTGCCGGCACCCCGGAGGTCGTCGCGGACGCGATCGAGGGCTGGCTGGACAAGGACGACCTCGACGGCATCAACCTGATCCAATATCTCAGCTTTACCACGGCGCGCGATTTCATCGAGCTGGTGGTGCCGGAATTACGCCGCCGCGGCCGCTTCCGGGAGCGCTACACGCCCGGCGAAACACTGCGCGAACGTCTGATCGGACCGGGCCACGCGCGGCTATCCGACGACCATTACGGCGCCCGCTACCGCGACCCGGCAAATCTCGGCATCCCCGGTGCAGCCCTGCAAATTTCCGACGATGAAGGCAATCAGCCTCCGTCCCACCTGTCCGACCATGAATTCCGCGAACGTTCCGCCGTTAGGGTGCAGCCAGCTAAATGACTGTTTTGAGCCGATTTGATAAAGCCGAAATTGCCGTCGGCGGCGACTACTTCAATGGCGCCAGTATATCGCCCAGCCGGTCGGGCGTGTTCGCAATGCGCTCGAGATGCGGGTAACGCAACCCGTCATGATACTGGATCGACAC
>CAZZYJ010000393.1:0-2688 GCA_964658215.1 uncultured Steroidobacteraceae bacterium
GGCGACGGCACCGAGATGCGCCGCCCGCTCGGGATCTCCATCGTCGGCGGCCTGGTCGTGAGCCAGCTGCTGACGATCTACACGACGCCGGTGGTGTATCTGTACGTGCATCGGTACTGGAAGAAGCTCAAACAGGCCCGCATGGCGCCGCCGGGTTCCGGCCTGCAACCGGCGGGGGCGGGCACATGAGAAGACCGCACGTGGCCGGCCGGCCGCGCGCTCGTCCGGCGCGGCTGGGACTCGCACTGGCGGCGGCCGCGTCCCTGGCCGCGTGCGCGGTGGGACCCGACTACGTGCGCCCCACGTTCCACGCCATCGAGGTCTACAAGGAAGCGACCCCTGAATGGAAACCGAGCGAACCCGGCGACATCCTGAACCGCGGCCCCTGGTGGGAGATCTTCAAGGACGAGGAATTATCCAAGCTCGAGGTCCGCATCGTGATCTCCAACGAGAACGTCAAGGCGACCGCGGCGGCGCTGGATCAGGCTCGCGCGCTGGTGGCCGAGGCGCGCGCGGGTTTCTGGCCCTCCATCTCCGCAAGTCTCGGCCTGCAGCGCGGCGCCGTCGGCAAGGTGGCCACCGGCAGCACCATCACCGCGGGCGTATCGGCGAGTTGGACCCCTGACATCTGGGGCCAGCTACGACGCACGGTGGAAAGCGACACGGACTCCGCGCAGTCGAGCGCTGCGGCCCTGGCCGCCACCGCCCTGTCGGCGCAGAGCACGCTCGCCATCGATTATTTCCAGCTCCGCGCGCAGGATCAGCTGCAACGCCTGTTGGACGACATCGTCGAAGCTGAGAAACAATCGCTCAAGATCACCGAGAGCCGCTACAAGTTCGGTGTCGCCGCCAAGGCCGACGTGGTCACGGCGGAAACCCAGCTGCTCAACAGCCAGGCGTCGCAGATCAACGCACGCATCACCCGCGCCACGTTGGAACATGCCGTGGCGGTGCTGGTCGGACGGCAACCTGGGGAGTTCTCGCTGCCGCCCGTTCCCATGCGCAGCGACGTGCCCACGGTGCCGGCCGGCGTGCCATCGAGCCTGCTCGAACGCCGCCCCGACGTTGCCGAGGCGGAGCGCAAGGTGGCGGCCGCGAACGCCACCATCGGCGTGGAAACGGCGGCCTACTACCCCACGCTGACGTTGACCGGTTCGAACGACTACTCCGGTGCTTCCTTCGGCAAGTTGATCAGCACCGTCGATCGCGTGTGGTCCGTGGGGCCTTCGCTCGCCGAAACCGTGTTCGACGGCGGTCTGCGCCGGGCGCAGGTGCTCTATGCCCGCGCCGGCTACGAAAGCCAGGTCGACAGCTACCGGCAGACCGTGCTGTCGGCCTTCCAACAGGTCGAGGACGAAATCGTCACCCTGCGCGTGCTCGAACAACAGGCGGCGGTCGAGGACGCCGCGGTGGCCGCCTCGCTCGAGGCCGAGAAACTGACGCTCAATCAGTACAAGGCCGGCACCGTTCCCTACAGCAGCGTGATCACGGCACAGACCACCCGGCTGAGCAGCGAGGAGACCGCGCTCACCGTGCTGTCCGATCGGTTGCAGGCCAGCGTCTCCCTCATCGTCGCGCTGGGCGGCGGCTGGAGCACCGCCGGCCTCGACGCCGCGGCTCTGCCGCCGTAACCCCCGGCCGGCGCCGCGCAAAATTCGGGTTCAGCGCGCCGCAACATGCCGTAACTGTGGCGCGCGCCACTATTGAAGATCAGCCGACCGGTAATCTCGATCGCGCCTTATGTCCTGAACGCTCAAGGTGTCGATCCGGTGAACATCCCGTCACACGCGCCGCGCGCGCGAATCATGGTAGTCGACGACCACAGCCTCGTCCGCGACGGTCTGGCCGTCCTGCTGGAAAAGGATGGGCTGTATGAAGTCGTCGCCTCGGTGGGTACCGCACGGGAAGCCATCCTCGCCGCCCAGGATCTGCGGCCGGAGATCGTGCTCATGGATCTGGTGCTGCCCGACCTGAACGGCATCGATGCCACCGAGCGCATTCTCGGCCACCTGCCCGCCGCCCGCGTGATCATCCTCTCGGCCAGCCACTCCGCCGAGCAGGTACACCGGGCGCTGCGCGTGGGGGCGCTCGGCTATGTGAGCAAATATGCCGTGGTCGGCGAGATCACCCAGGCCGTCGACAGCGTCGTGCGCGGGGGCCGCTTCCTGAGCCCCAGCATCGCGCATCTCGCCGTTGCCGGGATGTTGAATTTCTCCCTGTCGCGCAGCCCCATCGAGCGCCTCACGACACGCGAGCGCGAGGTCCTGAACCGCATCTGCGCAGGCGCGTCGAGCGCCGAAATCGCGCGCCACCTGTATCTGTCGCGCAAAACGGTGGACACCTACCGCGGGCGTCTGATGACGAAGCTGGGCGTGGAAAACCGGGCCGCCCTCATTCGTTTCGCCATCGAACACGAGATGACGCCGTCGTGAACACGGGTGAACTCCTGGACGACCCCTCCGTCGACCTGCACGACACCATCCTGTCGCACCGGCTGCGCTCGTCCGACCCGTGCCGCGTGCTCGTCGTGGATGACGACGATCTGGTGCGGGCACGCCTGGTGGCGCTGCTCAAGACGTCCAACTACGACGTCGAGGTCGCCGGCTCGGGCGAAGAAGCCCTCGCGCTGTTGAAGAAGTCGCCTTGTCGAATCGTCCTCACGGATTGGCAGATGGCCGACATGGACGG
>CAZZYJ010000394.1:0-2677 GCA_964658215.1 uncultured Steroidobacteraceae bacterium
CACGCCCGGGCCCGCCCCCGGCGGCACGGCCGAAGATCAAAGCCGCTGGCGCGAATTCCACGACCAGTTCCTGTCCTATGGCGGGCCGCCCATTCCGCTGGTCCGCGCGCAGATGATGGGCGAGCCGGGCCCGCTGCTGTAAGCAGTCCGCGGCCGGCCCCGCGGCAGGTCGCGCGGAGCCCGTGACGCCGTATGATGGCGGCCATGCCCACGCTGCTGCAGGTGATGGAGGAGGAACGTGCCGCCCGCGGCGAACGCCTGCGTAGCCGCGTACGCAGCGAACTGCGTGACGCCTTGCGCGCGGTGGTGCCGGGTACGGAGGTCCGGGTATACGGCTCGTTGACCAGGCCGGCCGTTTCACCGAGACCTCGGATGTCGATCTCGCGTTGCACGCGGAACCCGCCGACATGTCGATCTGCCAGCTCATCGCCCAGCTGTCCGAAGTCCTGGGACGGCGCGTCGATGTGGTGCTCCTGTCGAAAACCCGCCTGCGCGACAAGATCCTGCGTGAGGGAGAGACATGGACGCCATAGGCCTCGCCGTTCTGCTCAGGGAAATCGCGCGGATTGCCACGTGATCGAGGATGCCGCCGCCAAGGCCAGAGCCCGTCTGGCCGGTGCCGAAGACGGGCATCTCGAAGCGAGCGGCTACGAGCTGACACGTCTGTACAACGTTTTCGAGAAGATTCTCGACCGCATCTGCCGTGGTTTCGAAAACCGTTTCGACAAGCAATACGATTACCACGAACGTTTGATTCAGCGCCTGTCGCTGACCCTGCCCGGCATCAGGCCGAGCTTCATACCCAAGGAAGGCGTGCGCGCCGTGCGTGAGTTGAAGGGCTTCCGGCATCTCGTCAGACACGCCTACGATCTGGAGTTCGACGAACGCCGCCTGGCGGCGCTGGTGGCGCTCGCATCGAGCCTCGCGGTCGACCTGCCGGACTGGACGCTCGAGTTCGCGGCGCGAACCCGGACCGAGCAAGGGTGGACGTGATGCGCTCCCCGCCCAGCGTCTTCCGTCAGGCGCGCAGTCTGCCGGGGCTCATCTGCCGGCCGGTTGCCCGCCTGCATCCGATCCACGCTTCGACTCGAATTCCTGGTCATGAAACCCGTCAACGTCCTGCGCGTGCGCATGCTGCTGTCCCTCCTGATCGCCGCCGCCACCGCCACCGCCGCGACTGCTGCACCCGAGCAGGGTTATGTCACCTATTCCGGCACGGCGACCGCTCAACGCACCAAGCAGTTCCTGTACGGCGAATCCCATGTCCTCCTCTACAAGGATGGCAAACTCACCGATCGCGTCGTGCTCTACACCTGCCGCGACGGCTCCGCGTTCGCCCGCAAGACCGTGGCCTACGTCGACGACCTGGCGCCCGATTTCGCGCTGGAGGACGCCACCAACGGACTACGCCAGGGCGTACGCAGCACGGGCGCCGTGCGCACCGTGTACTTTCGCGGCGGTCGCGACGACGCGCCGAAGGAAAGCGCCATGCCGCGGGTGGCAGGGTTGGTCGCCGACTCCGGCTTCGATCAGTTCCTGCGTGACCACTGGGAGTCGCTCCTCGCGGGTAATTCGCTGGACATGCCCTTCCTGCTGCCGAGCCGTGGCGAGCAGAAGCGGTTCTCCGTCCAGCACGTCCGCAGCGAGCAGTTCGACGGCATGCCCGTCGAACTGTTCCGCTTGAAGCTCGCCGGACTCCTGGGCGCCGTGGTGCCGAGCATCGACGTGTACTACAGCACGGGCGACCACCAGCTCGTACGCTACGCCGGCGTGTCCGACCTGCGCGACGCGTCGAACAACAACTTCGATGCGGAAATCAATTTCCCGCCGGCCGGGCGCAAGGCCGCCACCCAGGCTGCCATGGAGCACGCCCTGCACGCGGCGCTGGCACCGTGCCGGTAGCCGGCGCATTTTCGTTCGCGCAGTTCGGCGTCGGCCTCGCGGTGATCGGTACCGCCGCGCTGCTCACCTGGCTGCTCAGTTTGTATCTGCGCAACGTCTCCATCGTCGACAGCCTCTGGTCGCTGATGTTCGCGCTGCTGGCCTTCACCGACGCCCTCGTGCTCGATCACTTCGGGCCGCGAGCGGTGCTGATGCTCGTGCTCGTCTCGGTGTGGGCGCTGCGCCTGTCCGGGTACATCACCGCGCGCAACTGGGGCCATGGCGAGGACCGGCGCTATCAAGCCATTCGCGCCCGCAACCAGCCGCACTTCGGCCTCAAGAGCCTGTACTTGATATTCGCGCTGCAGGCCCTGATGGCCTGGGTGATCTCGCTGCCGCTGTACGGCGCGATCGCGAATCCTTCGCCGCTCGGGATCTTCGATCTGCTGGGCGCCGCGTCGTGGCTGGTGGGATTCGTGTTCGAGGCCGGGGGCGACTGGCAGCTGGCACGCTTCAAGGCCAACCCTGACAATCACGGCAAGGTCATGGACCGCGGCTTCTGGCGCCTCACCCGCCACCCCAACTACTTCGGGGAATTTGCGATGTGGTGGGGGTTCTACCTGATTGCGCTGGGCGGCGGCGCCTGGTGGAGCGTCGTCGGTCCCGTGCTCATGTCCTTCCTGCTGCTGCGGGTGTCGGGTGTCACGCTGCTCGAAAAGGACATCGGCGAACGCCGCCCCCAATACGCCGACTACGTCCGCCGCACCAACGCCTTCTTCCCGGGACCGCCGAAGCC
>CAZZYJ010000395.1:0-2676 GCA_964658215.1 uncultured Steroidobacteraceae bacterium
ATATGCACCGCACCGCCGGGGCACAGCTCGTAGCGCAGGGCGCGGGCCTGCATGTCCGCCCGATAGCGCGCTGCGCTCAAGTCCCCGGCGAAGAAATTCTCCAGTTCCTGCGCCGACAGCACCTGCCGATCGCGCGGGTCGAACACGTGCAGGGTCTTGTGGCCGCGCAGCTGAAACAGGAAGTTCGTGTCGCCGTCCAGGTGGTAGCTCGTGATGCGGCGCGGCGAGGCGATCAGGAACGTCGCGCGTCCCACCAATCGCTCGTCCCAGAACCAAGGACCCGCCCGGTCCGCGAGCGCGCCCAGGATTTCCTGTAGGAGGGGGCCGAACACCGCGTCCCGTTCCACCTGCTTGAGGATCACCAACGAATCGTTGTCATCGATCCCCGCGAGCGTATTTGGCAGGGAGGGTTTGCCCTGCGTGCCCTGCGCCCACGGGTCACGCACCCGGACGTCGCCACAGGACCAGTAAGCAAACGCGGGCGTGTCCGGCCGCCGCGCCGCAAGAGCCGCCAGCGCATCCAACCGGAACGCGGGGTGACGGAACAGCACATGGTCGAATGCAAAACTTTCGCGGCGCCGACAAGGGGCGAATGACACCGCCGCCCCGCCCTGGAGGCCGTCGACGCCTGCAAATTCGCCGATGATGTCGCGCATGGTCCAGCCAGGAACCCACGGATTCGTTTGATTGCCGCCCCGAAGCCAAAACGACTATGCTCTTATGTCAAACGTTCCAGATAGCGGGAAACACGCTGAGCGCGCTGCGGGTTTTACGCAAATCGAGGGCGGCTTTTTCTGACGTCATCGCCACCCGCGCCCTGGTTGGCGGCCTCGCGAGCGCCCAGGGCCAGGGCTACGAGTCGAGTCCCGCCTTGAGGTACTCGTCGTACGTGCCGCGGAAATCGGTGATGGTGCCGTCCTTGAGTTCGATGATCCGCGTCGCGAGCCCGCCGACGAACTCCCGATCGTGCGAGACGAACACGAGCGTTCCCGGGTACTGCTCCAGGCCGATCTGCAGCGATTCGATGGTCTCCATGTCCATGTGGTTGGTGGGCTCGTCGAGCAGCAGCACGTTCGGCTTGGTCAGGATCAGCTTGCCGTAGATCATGCGGCCCTTCTCGCCGCCCGACAGCACCTTGACCGATTTCTTGGTCTCGTCGCCCGTGAAGAGCAGGCGCCCGAGCGTCGCGCGCACGATCTGATCGTCGTCCGCCTTGCCCGTGTACCTCGACATCCACGCGAACAGGTCGGTCTTCTCCTCGAACTCCGCCTGCGGATCCTGCGGCATGTAGCCGGGCTGCGCATTCTCCACCCAGACGATCTTGCCCGCCGTGGGGTGGAGTTCGCCCGCCAGGCAACGCATCAAGGTGGTCTTGCCCGCCCCGTTCGGGCCGATGACGGCCACCCGTTCGCCCGCCTCGACGTTGAAGTTCACGTTCCGCAGCACCGCTTCGCTCGTGCCCGGATAGGTGAAACTCAGCTTCTCCACCCCGAGCGCGTTGCGGTACAGCTTGCGGCCCTGCTCGAAGCGGATATAGGGGTTCTGGCGCGACGAGGGCCGGATTTCCTCGATCTTGATCTTCTCCAGTTGCTTCTTACGGGACGTTGCCTGGCGTGCCTTCGAGGCGTTGGCTGAAAACCGCCGCACGAATTCCTGGAGGTCGGAAATCCTGTCCTTCGCCTTCGCGTTCGACGCCTCCACGCGCGCGCGCGCCTGCACGGACGCCAGCATGAAATCGTCGTAGTTGCCGGGATACACCTTGAGCTGCTGGAAATCGAGATCGGCGATGTGCGTGCACACCTGGTTGAGGAAATGCCGGTCGTGGCTGATGATGACCATGGTGGCGTCGTAATTGTTGATCGCCCGCTCCAGCCAGCCGATGGAGTGGATGTCCAGGTTGTTGGTGGGTTCGTCGAGCAGCAGCACGTCGGGCCGCGAGAAGAGCGCCTGCGCCAGCAGCACGCGCAGCTTCAACCCCGGCGGCACCTCGCGCATGGGCCCGTTGTGGCGCGACGCGTCGATGCCGGCGTCGGTGAGGATGGCGCCCGCCCGCGCCTCGGCGTCGTAGCCGCCGTATTCGGCGAACACGCCCTCGAGTTCCGCCGCCTTCATGTAATCCTCGTCGGTGGAGTTCGGGTCGGCGTAGATCCGGTCGCGCTCCGTCATCGCGTTCCAGAGTTCGGTGTGGCCGCGCATCACCACGTCGAGCACGCGGTCGTCCTCGTAGCCGAATTGATTCTGGTTCAACTTGCCGAGCCGCAGGCCCTGCTGCAGCATCACGTCGCCCGCGCTCGCGTCGAGGTCGCCGCCCAGCACCTTCATCAGGGTGGATTTACCCGAGCCGTTGGCCCCGATCAGCCCGTAACGATTGCCGTCGGCGAACTTGACCGTCACCTGTTCGAACAGAGGTTTCGCGCCGAATTGAACGGCGACGTTGGAAGTAGCGAGCATGTTGTCCGATCTCTGACCAAGTGGGGACCCGGGCGGCCCACCGGAACGCCTCGGGAGTACCGGAATCGCGCGGCGGCGCGGCGTTTGCCCGACACGGGCACAGCGGCGGCCTCCCGGAGGAGCCCTGCGTTCCAGTGCCAAGATTCTAACCGAGCCCGCCGGGCGGCGGGGCGGTTTCGTGGCCGCGCCCGCCCACCCGCCGCGCGCCCTCACGCCGGCGGGCCG
>CAZZYJ010000396.1:0-2641 GCA_964658215.1 uncultured Steroidobacteraceae bacterium
CTTGCCGAGCGCGTCGCCGTCCACGGACGCCTGGGCGTGCGTCTCGGCGCGCAGCAGCGTGAGTCTGAACGGCGTGCCATCGCCGCTCGCGGCGATCGCAACCTGCGGGGGGGTCGGGGCCTGGTTGCTGGAGAAGCTCGCATCGAGGGCCTTGAGCACCACCACCTGCGAATCGAGTTCGAGTCGAAAGGCCAGTCCCTTCGGCAGTGTGCGGTGCCGGAATTCGCGTTCCTGATCCATCGGCATCCAGCGGTCGCGAACGCCGTCGTACACCACGAACCCATAGCCCGCCGGCTCCAGACGCAGCCCGTAGTCGCGGCCCTCGAGCAACGCACGCTCGTGCAGCAGGTCGATCAGGCCGCCGATGCGCCGGGTCTCCTCGTCGAGCTGCGCGTCACGGCCGGTGACGCCGATGGACAACACCGCGAGCGAAATCACCACGGCCATGATCACCACCACGACCAGGATCTCGATCAGCGTGAAGCCCCGGCCGTGCCGCGCGGTGTGCGCGCATGCGGGGGCGTTACCTCTGATCGAGCGTGGTCGAGCTGATGTCGGCGTCGTAGCCTTCACCGCCGGGTTTGCCGTCGCGCCCATACGTGGTGATGTCGTAGTCGCGACCGTCGGCGCCCGGACTCGCGTATTGATACAGGTTGTTCCACGGATCCTTCGGCTGCGCGGGCAGATAGCCGCCCGAGCGGTAGTTGGTGATGGTGGCATCCACGGGCTGTTTGACGAGCGCCTGCAGGCCTTGTTCCGTGGTCGGATATTTGAAGTTGTCGAGCCGGTACAAATCGAGCGCCGTCTCGATGGCACGGATGTCGCTCTGCGCGCGCGTCACGCGCGCCTTGTCGACGTTCTCGAGAATCTTAGGCACCACGAGCGCCCCGAGCACTGCGAGAATGACGACCACGACCATGATCTCGATAAGGGTGAAGCCGCGTTGCGCGTTACGCATGATATTCCTCGGAAGTTCTCGCAATGATAGCAAATCGCTGGGGAAAGATTGCCACCGCCCTGCAATGGGATCGCGAGCGCGGCCTGTGGCTGGCCGCGCTGCTGGTCGCCATGGCCGTGCTGTTGGGTCTTGGCGACAATGCCTCTGCGCTGCTGCGCTACGATCGAAGCGCTATCGGCGCCGGGGGCTGGTGGCGGTTGCTCACGGCCCACATCGTTCACCTCGATGCCCATCATCTTGTACTGAACGGTTTGGGACTGGTTTTGATGTGGGCGCTCTTTGCAGAAGATTACACGGCGGTGCAGTGGCTGTTCATCGGTGGCTGAGTCTGGGCGTCGGTGGGTGTCTGGGTGCGTCCGGCGTGCTGCATGCCATCATGGGCGCCGGTGCGGCGCGCCGCGACTGGGACCGCTGGCTGCTGCTCGCCTGCCTCGCCGGCAAACTGGCCTGCGAACAGCTCGGGCTTGCCGAGCCTGCCGGGGTGGTGGTGGCGGCGCACCTCTACGGCGCGGCGTGGGGATTGTCAGCGGGGGCTGCACTCTGCGCGCGGATGGCTATAATCCGCCTCCGCAAACGTCCTAGGGTTCCATGATGTCCATCGCTTTCGTTTTTCCCGGCCAGGGTTCGCAGTCGATCGGCATGCTCGGCGCGCTGGCCGGCCTCTCGCCCGTGATCGAGGCCACCTTCGCCGACGCCTCGGCGGTGCTGGGCTACGATTTGTGGGAGCGTTGCCAACACGGTCCGGCGGAGTCGCTGAACGCCACCGAGTGCACGCAGCCGGCGATGCTCACCGCGGGCGTGGCGACTTACCGGTTGTGGCGCGAGCGGGGCGGTGCGGCGCCCGCCCTCATGGCGGGTCACAGTCTCGGGGAATTCACGGCGCAGGTGGCGGCCGGTTGCATGGAGTTCAAGACGGCCGTGGCCCTGGTCAAGTTTCGCGCCGAGGCGATGCAGTCGGCGGTGCCGGCCGGGCAGGGTGCCATGGCCGCCATCATCGGCCTCGAGGATGCCGCGGTCGCCGCGGCCTGCGCGGAGGCGGGCGAGGGCGAGGTGGTGGAGGCGGTCAATTACAACGCGCCCGGACAGGTGGTGATCGCCGGCACGGCGGCTGCGGTGGGCCGCGCCATCGACGTGGCCACCGCGCGCGGCGCGCGGCGCGCGCTGCCGCTGCCCATCAGCGTGCCGGCGCACAGCTCCCTGATGATTCCGGCGGCCGAGGCCCTGCGCGAACGCCTGGCGGGCGTGGAACTGACGCCCGCGACGGACGTGGCCGTGTATGGCGTCGATGTGCGCACGCATGCCACCGGCGAGCAGATCCGCGCAGGCCTCGTCAAACAACTGCACACGCCGGTCTTCTGGTCGGCCACGGTGCGCGCCCTGATCGCCGCCGGCGCCACCACGCTCATCGAATGCGGACCGGGCAAGGTGCTGACCGGCTTGAACCGCCGCATCGACAAGAATCGTGACCTCAAGATGCTGGCGCTCGAGGACGTGAAGTCCTTCGAAGAGGCGCTCGCGCAGGGCGCACCGGCATGCTGAACGGCAGCGTGGCGCTGGTGACGGGCGCGTCGCGCGGGATCGGCGCGGCGATCGCGGAACGCCTCGCGCGGGAGGGCGCCCGCGTGGTGGGCACCGCCACCACACCGGCGGGCGCCGAGCACATCAGCGCCGCGTTGGCGCCGG
>CAZZYJ010000397.1:0-2636 GCA_964658215.1 uncultured Steroidobacteraceae bacterium
CGCCAGGTAAATGGAAAGACAATCGGCCGCGCGGTGCTGCACCACGTCGAGAGCATCGGCCACGTCCCAGCACGATTCGTCGGCGATGATCGGCACCCGGGCGTGCGCGGTCACTTCCCCCATGTACGTCAGGCCCACGGTGGGCTGCTCGACTAGGTCGACTCCTGCGTCCTCCAACTGCTCGATCACTGCACGGGCACGCTTCGCGGGGCCATAGCCCTGATTGGCATCGAGCCGCAGCGTGACGCCCACGCCCACCTCGCGCCGCAGCGTGCGCACCAGACGGACATCCCGCTCGGCGTCCACGCCCCCCTTGATCTGCAATGCGCGCACGCCGTCGGCGACCGCCACCACACCTTCCTCGGCTGCTTCCCTTTCACTCATGAGACCGATCATATGCGCCACCGGGACGGACTCCCGAACCTTGCCTCCCAACAGTCGGTAGATGGGCTGACCGACGCTTTTCCCCCAGATGTCGTGTAGTGCAATATCAACCGCACACTTGGCATAGGAGTTACCGATGACCAGGGCATCCATGATGTGCCGCGCCTGAGTCACCGCCGTAGGGTCGGTTCCATGGAGCGCGGGCGAGAAGATATCGTTCACCATGCTGATGACGGTTGCCAGGCTCTCGCCGGACCGCCGGCCGAAGTCCCCGCCCCAGTCCGGCAGCGGAGTCGCCTCGCCGAAACCAACGATCCCTTCGTCGGTACGCACACGCACCAGCACGAATCCCCCAAGCTCGACATGGAGCCCCGCCCACTTGAAGCTGCGCCGGTTGGGCAAGCGAAAGGCCGACGCCTCGATCGACTGTATTTTCATACCCTATGCTAGCGGTAAGCACTGCGGTTTCCAAGAAAATTTTTCTTAAAAGAAAATTATCGCGCGTGGGCCGATACTGCGACGCCAGAGCAGGCGACGTTCAATCCGGTTCAGTTCGGCTCAGTCCCGTTCAGTCTCCACCGGTCGAACCGAGGAATTCATCATGTGGGTGATGTCCTCCGGGATGCCAGGATCGTGTGAGACCGACAGCACGCGGGCATCTTCCTCGCTCACCGAAAGGTAGACATGCCGCATGCTGCTGTCAAAGTATGCGCTCTCGCCTCGTTCCAAGCGGAAGGTCGCGTAATGTTCGGTGTGCACTTCGATGGCGCCCGCGAGCACGTAGACGAATTCCTCGCCGCGATGCTGGCTCCAGTGATCAAACTCCGCCACCGCCCGCGCCCGCACCAAAATTTCCAGTGGTACCATGGCCTTACGGGACAACTCCGACGAATGGGCCCGGTAATCGTACTGCTCGCTGGCGAAGTGATCCCCCTCGTCGCGACGCGTCGTGGTCTTGCGTCCGGACACCACGCTCTTCTCACCGGGACGCACGAAGTCTTCGATGGTCACGCCCAGCCCATCACAAATCCTTTTCATTATGTCGAAAGACGGCGAGATCTGGCTGTTTTCGATTTTCGAGAGATTGGAAATCGAGACGCCGGTGGACTTGCTCACCTGCGCCAGGGTCCGGTCGAGCGAGCGACGGATCTCCTTGAGTCGTGTACCGATCTGATTCGTGTCCATTCTCGCCACGCCCGTACTTCTGCCCCCCGCCGCGGAAGCCTACTATTTTCTCATAAGAAATATGTGTTAGCTTGACGTAAATCTACAGCAGACCCCCCCCCTTGGCTTCCACCCACATTCGCCGCCTGCATGTTCTGCTATGTGGCTTCGAAGTCCTGCCGAAGTCCATCTCCACCCGCAATCTCGGCCGCCGCTTCATCTTGAGCGAGCCCGTGTGCGCCTATCTGCTCGATACGACCGAGGGCTGGGTACTGCTCGACGCCGGATTGAATCCGGACAATGCAAACGATCCGGCACGGATGCAGGACCGCTTCCTGCGCCACCACCTATCGCCACCCGTGGTTCGCAACATGCACTTGCTGGAAACCCAGCTGGCCGACCTGGGCCTGAGATTCGCCGACATCGGACATGTCATCCTCTCCCACCTACATTACGATCACTGCGGCTGTCTGCGGCAGTTTGCCCATGCGCGCATCTCGGTCCAGCGCAGCGAGCACGCGCATGCGTTCGGTCCGAACCCCGGGATGGCGTATTTTCGCGATGAATATGATCATCCCCAGCTGCAGTGGGACCTTCGCGACGGAGATTGGGAGGCCATGCCGGGCCTGCAATTGATCGATACCCGCGGCCATACGCAAGGACATCAATCGGCAATCGTACAGTTGCCCGTTGCCGGCACTGTCGTGCTGCCCTTCGACGCGGCAGATCTTCAGGAAAATCTCGACGACGCAATCTTGCCCGGAGAGTGCTGCGACGATGAAGCGGCGGCCCGTGCGATCGAACGATTGAAGCTCGTCGCCGCAACGAACAACGCGCTCACGTTGCTCTTCCACGATCCGGTTGCTATTCAAGGCATGATTCTTGCGCCGGATTTTTATTCGTAATCGAGGTGAAGTGGAGAATTGGGGAGCGAAAATGTGCCGTGGGCACACCCGGCATCAGCGGACGGGCACTTGACCGACAGGACCTCGATGGGCCATCCCATCGAGGTCGGTCGTCGACGAGTAAAGCAGCGCTTTACTTGGCGGAGGCCTTGGCACCCTGCGGCGAGCCCGGAATGGGCGAGT
>CAZZYJ010000398.1:0-2605 GCA_964658215.1 uncultured Steroidobacteraceae bacterium
AACGGTGCTGCTGCTGGGTTTCGTGCATCTGTTGTTCGATGTGCCGCTGCCACCGGCGAGCCGGGCCTTGATCGCTGCGGCACCCCTGTTCGCCGGCTCGTATCTGTTGCTGGGGTTCGTGTTCTCGGCGCTGGCGCAGACTCAGCTTCAGGCGGTGCAGGGTGCGGTGGCCGTCTATCTGCCCTCGCTGCTGCTGTCGGGATTTTTATTCCCCTTTTCCGGCATGCCGCGCTGGGCACAGCTGCTCGGCGGTCTGCTACCCCTGACTCACTACCTCAGGGCAAGCCGGGACATTCTGCTGCAAGGTGCGCCGGCCGGCTCGATCTGGGCACCCCTGGTGCCCAAGAGGATGGCATGATCGAAGGCAGTCGAGCGATCGGGCAATGCGGCCCACCGGGGCAATGATGTGTCCATGTTGTCGTTCAGCTGAAGCGCGTTGGGTAAGTGCTTAACATTGCGGTCATCGTGTTTTCTTGTAATCCTCCGATGGTGGGGGAATTGTCTTCAGTAATAAAGCGTCGGGACAGGGCTCCACCAGGGCACCGGCGCCGCGTCACTTGCGTTCATATTCGTGTCAGAGCCAATATGATGTTTATGAGTTCGCGGTATAGATGCGGTACAGGGGCTTGGTGAAAGCTGGATTCACAGTCCTAGGGGTGCTGCTTGCATTTGCCGTCATTGCCTTGGCCGTCTGGACGTGGGCGCCGGACCGCTCGCGCGCCGGCCTCGATGCCAAGTATCTCGACGGATCGACCCGCTACCGCCAAGTGGGGGGCACGACGCTGCGCGTGCGCGATACCGGCGCCCTCGATGCGCCCGTGCTGCTCCTGCTGCACGGCTTCGGCTCGAGCCTCGAGACGTGGGAGCCGTGGGCGCGATCGCTGAGTGCGCGCTATCGGGTGGTGCGGTTCGATTTGCCGGGCTGCGGACTGTCGCCGCCCGACCCGACGGACGACTACGGGGATGCGCGAAGCCTCGCCGTCATCCGCGCACTTATGGATCAGATGCACATCGACCGGGCGGTGCTCGTCGGCAACTCGATGGGCGGCCGACTGGCGTGGAATTTCACGGCCGCGTTTCCTGCCCGTGTCGACAAGTTGGTGCTGATTTCGCCGGACGGCTTCGCCAGCCCGGGTTTCGACTATGAAACGCCACCGAAGATTCCGGCGGTGCTGCGCCTCATGGAATACTTTCTGCCAAAAGCACTGTTGCGGAAAAATCTGGCGGCCGCCTACGCAGATCCTGCGCGGCTCCGCGCGACCGACGTCGATCGCTACTATGAGCTATTGCTGTCGCCCGGGAATCGTGCCGCCCTGATCGCGCGTATGCAGCAGGTGACACTCAAGAATCCAGTGCCCCTATTGCGGCAGATTCATACGCCCACGTTGGTGATGTGGGGAGAAAAAGACCGGTTCATTCCGTACGCCAACGCCGCCGATTACCTGCGAGAGCTGCCCGACGCGAGGCTGATAACGTTTCCGGATCTCGGACACGTGCCGCACGAGGAGGCGCCCGCGGAATCACTGCCACCACTCCAGCACTTTCTGGTGCAATAGCATGGGCATCCGCATCCTCAAGAGAGTGCTGAAGATACTTCATGAAACCGGTGCCGTCGGCGTCACGGGTTCGTTCGCAGCCTGCCTGGTGCTGTCGACCAAGACACCCACCCCGTCTTTGGTCGCCTACGCGGCGATGCGCCAGGGAATCGCGGCGATCGCACAGTGGCTGCTGCTTCCTTCGCTCGGCATTGTCCTTATCAGTGGCCTGTTGGCCATGGCGGCGAACGACGTGTACAAAAATGCCGCCTGGGCCTGGATCAAGGCGCTGCTCGGCATCAGTGTCTTCGAGGGCACCTTACTGACCATCAATGCCGGTGCACGCCGGGCGGCCGAACTCTCGACGCTCGCGGTGTCAGGTCACGGCGACCCGGCGCAACTTGCCGAAGTGCTGCACGCTGAACGCGGCGGACTGTGGCTGCTGCTCTCGCTGTGCGCGGCAAACATCGTCCTGGCGGTGTGGCGGCCCCGCATTTACCGGTAACGGAACAACACCCAAACTCGCTGGCCGTCAACTCTTGAACAAGTCGCGAAGTCTACTTCGGCGGTGCATCGAGCGGATAGTACACGGACAGCGGATCACGGGTTACGTCCAACTCGACGAATTCCTCATCCCAGTGGTTGACGGTGAGCGACCAGCGAAGCTTCTCGCCTCTCACATAGTCCTCAATGTCGGGAAACAGCTTTCGAATCACCGCTGCACGCGTCATCCCGAGCTTCGGTGCTTCGCCTTCGGGCGGAGACACAATGATGATCGCGAAGTCCCAAGGCATGCCCGGCGAATGCGACTTGGGCGCATACAACGTGCTGCTGATCACGACACCTTTCTGGATGTAGAAATCCATGATCGGGCGATGATATTTCTTATAGGCCGCCAGCTCCGGTATCGCGTTCTTTTCGGTGACGAAGAATCCATCCCGTCCCTTCATCGTGCTCGTTGGAGACAAGGAAGTCCGGGTCGTGGGCACCCAATTTGAGATACGGCGGGACGCCGCCGGCATGCGGGTCTCCGTCGTGCAAGGAACCGTCGAGGTCCTGCAGGTACCGGA
>CAZZYJ010000399.1:0-2560 GCA_964658215.1 uncultured Steroidobacteraceae bacterium
GAACACGGTGTCACCCTGCACCGCGGCGACCCGGTCGCCGCGCTCGACCGCGCACGCCGCCGCGTCACCTCGCGCAGCGGCGTCAGCGTGTCCTACGACCGGCTGCTGCTCGCGACGGGCTCGACGCCCGCGGTGCCCGCCGTGCCCGGTGCGGATCTGCCGGGCGTGGTGACGTTCCGCGATCTGCAGGACGTCGACACCATGGTCGCGGCGTCGGCCACCCACCGGCACGCCGTCGTGATCGGCGGGGGCCTGCTCGGTCTGGAGGCGGCGAACGGCTTGAGGTGCCGGGGCATGGAGGTGACGGTGGTGCACCTGCATGCGGCGTTGATGGAGCGCCAGCTGGACCCGACCGCCGCCGCGCTGTTGCGCGAGTCGCTGGAACAGCGCGGCATCCGCTTTCACATGCCGGCGCGCACGCATCATTTCGTCGGCGAATCGCGGGTGTCGGCGGTGTGCTTCGAGGACGGCAGCGAACTGCGCGCCGATCTCGTCGTCGTCGCCATCGGCATCCGGCCGAACATCGCGCTGGCCGCCGCGGCGGATCTGCGCTGCGAGCGCGGCGTGCTGGTCAACGACACGATGGCGACCTCGGACCCGGCGGTCTATGCCGTGGGCGAGTGCATCCAGCACCGCGACCGCACCTATGGGCTGGTCGCGCCGTTGTGGGAGCAGGCGCGGGTGTGTGCGGCGCATCTGGCCGTCGCGCTGCCGGCCACGGCGACGCCGGCCGCCGTGGATCGGGCGCGGGTGGGCCAGCCGCTCTACCAGGGCTCCGCACTCACCGCCACGCAGCTCAAGGTCACCGGGATACATCTGTTTTCCGCGGGCGACATCCGTCAGCGGCCGCGGGGCGAATCGCTGGTGTTCAAGGATGCTCGCCGCGGCGTCTACAAGCGCGTCATCATCGAGGACGACGTGGTGCGCGGCGCCGTGTTGTTCGGCGACACCAAGGACGGTTCCTGGTATCTGAACATGATGACCGAGGGGCGTCGCGTGGGCGGGTTGCGCAACACCCTGGTGTTCGGCGAGGCCTATTCGGCCGGGGCTTGAGCATGCCGGTACGCACGACCTGTCCGTATTGCGGCGTCGGCTGCGGCGTCGTGGCGGACACCACGACGGGCGTCGTGACCATCGCCGGGGACGCCGAACACCCGGCCAATTTCGGCCGGCTGTGCTCGAAGGGTTCCGCGCTCGGTGAAACCCTGGGCCTGGAGGGCCGGCTCCTCACGCCGCGCGTGCACGGCCGCGACACCGACTGGGATACCGCCCTCGACACCGTGGCACAGGGCTTCGCACGGGTGATCGCCGAGCACGGCCCGGATGCCGTGGCCTTCTACGTGTCGGGCCAGTTTCTCACCGAAGACTATTACGTCTCGAACAAGCTCATGAAGGGCTACATCGGCTCGGCCAACATCGACACCAACTCGCGGCTGTGCATGTCCTCGGCCGTCTCCGCGCACAAACGGGCCTTCGGCGAGGACGTCGTGCCCGTCTCCTACGCGGATCTGGAAATCGCCGATCTCATCGTCCTGGTCGGCTCCAACACGGCCTGGTGTCATCCGGTGATCTTTCAGCGCATCGTCGCGGCACGGGAAAAGCGTCCCCAGCTCAAGATCGTGGTGATCGATCCGCGCGCCACCCCCACCTGCGACAGCGCCGATCTGCACCTGGCAGTGCGGCCGGGCACCGACGTGTGGCTTTTCAACGGCTTGTTGAGCTACCTGAACCGGCGTGGCATGGAAGACCGCGCCTTCGTCGACGCACACACCCGGAACGCCGCGCACGCGCTCGGTGTCGCGGACAACACGGCGGGCGCGGTCGGCGCGGTCGCCGCGCGCTGCGGCGTGGAGCCTGCGCTGCTCGAGCGCTTCTACGCGTGGTTTGCCGGCACGTCGCGCGTGATCACGCTCTTCTCGCAGGGCGTGAACCAATCCTCGAGCGGGGCCGACAAGGCGAACAGCATCATCAACTGCCATCTGTTCACGGGACGGATCGGCCGCCCGGGCGCCGGACCGTTCTCCATCACGGGTCAGCCCAATGCCATGGGCGGGCGCGAGGTGGGCGGCATGGCCAACATGCTCGCGGCGCACCTGGATCTGGAGCGCGCCGACCATCGCCGCGCGCTGCAGGACGAGTGGGCGAGTCCGCGCATGGCGCAGACCGCGGGACTGAAGGCGTTCGACCTGTTCGATGCCATTCACGCCGGGCGCGTCAAGGCAGTGTGGATCGCCGCGACGAATCCCGTGGTCAGCATGCCGAACGCCAACCGCGTGCGCACCGCGTTGCAGCGCTGCGGGTTGGTGGTGGTGTCCGATTGCATGGCGTACTCCGACACCCTGGCGCTCGCGCACGTGGCGCTGCCGGCCGCGGCGTGGGGGGAAAAGGAGGGCACCGTGACCAACTCCGAGCGCTGTATCTCACGCCAGCGCAAATTCATGGAGCCGCCGGGCGCCGCCATGCCGGACTGGTGGATGTTCTGCGAGGTGGCCCGCCGCATGGGGTTCACGTCGGGATTCAACTACCGGAGCGCCCACGAGATCTTCGTCGAACATGCACG
>CAZZYJ010000400.1:0-2547 GCA_964658215.1 uncultured Steroidobacteraceae bacterium
CGACTCGCCCTGCTGCGGGAGGGCAGCCGACAGCTCGCCCATACCGCCAACCAACTACTGATGCTGGCACGCGCCGACCCCGCGCTCGGCATCGCGAACAAGCGGCAGACCGTGCATCTCGACGCCTCCGCACGGGAGGTGGCCGCACGCCACGTCGACCGCGCGTTGGGGTTGAAACTCGATCTCGGCATCGACGTCGAACCCGCCGCGACGATGGCCGACCCCGCCCTGCTCGACGACCTGCTCGGCAACCTCGTCGACAACGCACTGAAATACACGCCCGCGGGCGGCGCCGTCACGCTGCGCGTCGGACGGCTCGAGGGCCGCGCGTATCTCGCGGTGGAAGACACCGGTCCCGGCATCCCCGAGACCGAGCGTCAGCACGTGCGGCAGCGTTTCTACCGGCTGCCGAATTCACCGGGGCACGGCAGCGGCCTGGGCCTCGCCATCGTCGAGGAGATCGCCCGGCAATACGGCGCCCAGGTGTCGATCGGCGCCGGCGCGGGCGGCCGCGGAACGCGGGTGCGGGTGGTGTTTCCTTGAGGGGAGACGCTCCGGGCGACAACCCTTCAATCCGCGGTCGGGATCTCACGCCAATTGAGCAGGCGTGTCGTCACGGTGTTTCCCAGCGCGGCATAGACTTGGACGATGTCACCTTGGGAGTCTCCTGCGATGATCTCCACCTTGCCGTTGACGCTGGCAAAGCGCAGATCAGTCACCGCGCTGCCGATGGCGTAGTAGCCTCCCTTTGCGTCGTACACGACGCTGGCGGCCGATGTGCTGGTGCTGGTGTTGGTGTTGGAACCAAGGACCGAGACACCGTTCGCATAATTCACGGCATAGACATAGCTCGTGCCCTTGGGAGAACACGCGTCCGCCGTCGTCAACAGATCAGCGAATGAGACGATGCCGTTGTACGCCTTGGGATTCACGATGATGCGGCGGGCGATCCCTGTCTTCGAGTCGGCGCCCAGGTCGTAATACCACCCCTTCATGGTCGGAGTCAGGGTGATACCCGCAGTAAGGTTGGTAACCTGCAGAAATTTCGCGTCACCGCGCGGCTGGTAGGCTGTAGTGATCGTGGAGAATCCGCCCGCGGTGCCGTCGATGAGGGTGTAGAAACTTTGCGTCGCCGTGGACGCGACGTCCAGGAACGACAACAATCTCCCGGTTCCGAACATCACGTAGCGCTTGCGCGTCGTCGGGTGGACTTCGATGAGAGGCGCGGTGGTGATGGGCTGTGCATTGCCTGCGGCATCTTTGACCACGGCAATCAGAGTGGGCTGGGGGTATGCAGCCGGCGTGCCGGTGAGATCGAAGCGCCATACTTGGCCGTTCAGATCGCCCACATAAATGGAATCCGAGGTGTAGTCCGAATAATCCTGTACGTACGCTGAGGCCTGGGTCATGCCGCTCGATACCGAAGGCGTCGCGATCTTCTCTAGGAGGGCTCCCGTATTCGGATTCACGAGGTACAGATAACCGATGCCGTCGCTGTTGTTGTAGCCCGAGGTCAGGGCCACCACCCACCCGTATTTGACCGTCTTGACCACCACGGGCGCACCGAAGCTGTACCCCATGGGGCTGTCGGTGAACTCCCATTTCACTTGCGTCGCCGCGGCCGCTTCGGTCGTCATCTTTTTTACGGGATCGGTGACGTCGATGGCGTAAAAGCTCTTCCCGCCTTTGCCAAGCCCGCCGATCAATAGAGTTGCCCAGTTCGACGATGAGGGGGAGGTGGTGCCGCCGGTACGATTCAGGTCGATGTCGAATGCCAACGGGGTTGCGTCGACGTAAAAATGGTGCGAATAGGTCGGATTACCGAGCTGCGCCAGTCCGTCCACCTGGGGTGTGTTGTTGGGTCCGACGATAACCGCACTGGGAACGTAGGCGAATTGCTCCACGAGGCTCGATCCCACGAAACCATGCACCATGCCGTCGTTGGCGGCCGCATACACCATCAGCTGCCGGGCGGCATTGTCACTTTTGAACTTGGCGTAGTTCGGATTGACGCTGTCCGAGTACGTCTGACTCGGCGCCGAGACCGCCGTGAGGGTCGCGTCGACGATGTCACCGAGCAGAAACGTTCTCGCCCGCAGCGACTTGGTACTGTTGGTCGCCGTCGAGCCCACCTCGTCCGTCCGGTCTCCGCGCAGATAATTTACATACCGTTGCGCAGCGGTCGCGGCGGGCGAAAGGGCGGTGATGGCGGGCGAATAACTTGGTAAAAGAGCCGTAATCTGTGAGCTCGAAAGATTGGCGGCCTGGAAGGCCACTCCCGCACTGCCGTTCCACGTGGCGATATTCCGGGCAGTTTGCCAGCCGGTTCCCGCCAGTTGGGCTTCGAGCGTGGTGCTGGTCGCCCAAGTCGCCGTCGGGGCGAGCGCGTTTCCGGCGGCGCTGAAGTTTGAGACTGAGGGCAATCGGTATCGATATTCGCCGAAGGTAAGCCAGGAGGAATGCGTGCGGAGCGAGAGCCAATCGTTCCTCTCGCGCGTTTTCGGCGGGGCGGTCGAGGAAGCGCTTGATGTCGGAGGCTAGCAGGGC
>CAZZYJ010000401.1:0-2512 GCA_964658215.1 uncultured Steroidobacteraceae bacterium
CGCCTGGGTCGGGAAGAGGGAAACGCCGATGCTCAACGCAGGCTTGACCGCGACACCGACCACGCCGAACACCTCGTCCGAGGTGCGCTGTAGTTTCTCGGCGGCCAGCACCGCATGACCCTTGTTGCGCATGCCGCCGACGATGGCGAAGAAGCTGCCCTCACCCAGACGCAGCACGCGCGCGCGCACTCCGAGCGCGCCGATGAAGGCCTCGAACAAGGCGTGCAGCACCGCCGCGCTCTCGGCGAAGCCGAGCCGTGCCTGGAATTTCGACAGGTCGGCGATGTCGACGAACAACACGGCGAGCGCCGCATCGTCCGCCGCGACCGCATGCGTCAGCACCCGCAGCACCTGCTCGTACGACGAAAACGGCGGGATCGGCGCAAATATCGGCCGCTGGACGCTCAGAGAAAGAACTCGGTGGGATCGACGCCGTGGGCGCCCGGTTCCAGACCCTGCGTGATCCACAAGGGCGTGTTGCCCACGTCGTTGTCCTTGGCGTACATCTGTAGATCGAGCAGCGTGAACTCGCCGCGCACCTTCTTCCGGGGATCGAGTATCAGCATCACCTCCGGCCGCAGGCGACGGAAACGGTTTTGCGCGATGACCACGGCCACCTCGCCGCTGTTCAATTCCACCAGGGTGCCGGTGGGAAACACGCCGACCGCCTGGATGAAGAGCTCGATCAGCTCGGCCTGGAACCACGTCGGGCCCAGCCGTTTCAGTTCGCGTACCGCCTCGTAGGTGGATTTGCCCCTGGCGAACGCGCGCTCGGAGGTCATCGCGTCGTAGCAGTCGACGATGCCGCCGATGCGCCCCACCATCGGAATGGAGTCGCCCCTCAGTCCGTGCGGATACCCCGAGCCGTCGGTGCGCTCATGATGGGTGCGTAGCATGGTCTTCACGCACTCGTCCGCGCGGGGGTCTTCCTCGACCAGGGCGAGTCCGAGTTCGACGTGCTGCTTGAGGCGCGTCCAGTCCGCGGCGTCCAGCTTGGCCGTCTTGTGCAGCAGCTCGGTGGGCAGCCGCGTCTTGCCGATGTCCATCAGCATGGCGCCGATGCCCACCGACCGCAGCGTGTCCTTGTCCAGCCCCAGATGACGGCCGAACGCGAGCGCCCAGACCGACGATGCCAGTGAGTGGCTGTAGAGATAATCGTCCTTGACCTTCATGCGCGCGAGCCAGCTCATGGCCTCGCGATTGCGGAAGATGCTGTCGACCATCGAGTCGACCACGCTTTCCATGAGCTGCACATCCAGGCCACCGCCGCGTTTGAGCCGGTCGAAGATCTTCGTCACCGTCTCGCGCGCTTCACCGTAGACGGTCCGCGCCGCGCCCAGTTCGCTCTTGAGGAGCACCGGATCCTTCTTGGGCACCGTGTGCAGGCGCGCGCTGAGGTTGCGGGACACCTGCTCGAGCGTGAACCCGCCTGGTTTCGCAACAGTGCCGGCCGGCGCGCTGTGGCAGGCGCGGCCGGCGCGGCCGGCGGCTCCCGCTGCAGCAATTCGTGGGCTTCCTGCGCCGTCACCTCGACATAGACGCGCGTGCAGAGCTGCTGCAACTGCGAAAGTTCCTCGGCATGCTGGATTGCGAAGCCCTGAAACGTGAACGGCGACTCGATCCATGGACGGTCGAGCCGGGTGACGTAGAGCCCCAGCCGCAGGGCGTGCACGGGAATTTCGACGATTTGCTTGTGCATGGCCGCAACGTTACCGCCGTGCGGCGCCGCGAACGTGGACGGACTTCGCGCCGACGGAGAATTGTGCACCGGAACACAGGATAGCCGGGAAGCGCTTCACATCCCGGCGTCGCGGAGCGCCGCCGGCCCGGACCGGGCGCCGTCGGCCCTCCGGGCGCCGCCGGGGTGCCGGGCCGATCATCGCCGGGCGCCGCTGGCCGCGCTCACGGAGTCGCGGGAATGGTCACCATGGTCAAGGTGCGGGATCCCAGCGTGGCATTCGCGCTCGTGTCGTCGATCATGACGTAGAAGCTCCGATCCGCGGTGCGGGCTGCGTCGGCGAGGATGGGCACCGTCAGGCTGATCATGCCCTTGCCGTCGCCCAGCGCCTCCGGCTGTTTCTTGACGGCCACGAAATCGCGCTGCGGCTTGGCCGTGCCGGATTCGGTCCACCAACTGAACGTGGCGGTCCCGCGCCAGCTGCCGATGCGACGTACGGCCACCCGCGCGACGGAGTCCCCGGGGGTGACCTCGACCGTGTCCGCCACCAGTTCGATGCGGGAATGCGGCACGTCGGGACCGCCCGGCCGGGCGGGCGTCGCGGACACCGGGTTCGAATAGGTCGCGGCCTCGGCTGGGGCCGGAGCCGGGGCGGCGGGTGGGGTCGACGGCGCAGACGAGGGCTGCACTGCAGCGGGAGGTGACGCCACGGGCGGCGCCGTCGCCGCGGCGGCCACGCGCGGTGCGGCAGGACGGGGCGCCGCGGGGCGGGACGCCGCGGAGCGCGAGGCGCCACGCTCGGCGGCGGTGCCGGACGCGGACGGCCGTGCCGGG
>CAZZYJ010000402.1:0-2508 GCA_964658215.1 uncultured Steroidobacteraceae bacterium
AGCAGGCCGAGAACGAGCGATAGGTGTTTCATGCTCCGGGATTCTACTTGAATGGGTACAATCCTAAAGCTATGTCGCCACCCGTCGTCACCCGTTTCGCACCCAGTCCCACGGGCTCCCTGCATCTCGGCAACGCGCGCACCGCGTTCTTCAGTCATCTGTGGGCGCGCCATGCCGGCGGCCGCTTCTTGTTGCGCATCGAGGACACCGACGCACAGCGCAGCTCCGCGCATTTTCGCGAAAGTCTCCTGCTCGACCTCGGCTGGCTCGGTCTCGACTGGGACGAGGGCCCCGGGGTGGGCGGCCCCGCCGGACCGTACGTGCAGTCGGAGCGGGGTGCGTTCTACCGGGAAGCCTTCGCGCGGCTGGAACGGCAGGGCGGCGCCTACCCCTGCTACTGCACCGCCGACGAGCTGGAACTTTCACGCACGCTGCAGCGGATGGCGGGGCGGCCGCCGCGCTACGCGGGCACCTGCCGCAGCCTGTCGGCGCAGGAGCGGGCGCAGCGCGAGGCCCGCGGCCTCGTCCCGACGCTGCGTTTCGCGGTGCCGGCGGACGTCGAGGTCGAATTCGTCGACCTGGTGCATGGCGCCCAGCGGGTGCCTTCGGGCGACCTCGGTGATTTCATCATCCGCCGCGAAGACGGCAGCGCGGCGTTCTTCTTCGGCAACGCCGTGGATGATTCGGCCATGGGGGTGACGCACGTACTGCGTGGCGACGATCATCTGACCAACACGCCACGGCAGTTGCTGGTGCTGGACGCGCTCGGCATGCGCCGGCCGCAGTACGGGCACGTGGGGTTGCTGGTGGGTGCGGACGGGGCGCCTCTGTCCAAGCGGCACGGCAGCACCAGCGTTGCGGATTTTCGCAACCAGGGTTTTTTGAGCGAGGCCATCCGCAACCAGCTGTTCCACCTCGGGCATGCGAGCACGGTCGACGGCTGGCTGGCCCCGGCGGACATGCCCGCGCATTTCCGGCCCGATCACCTGGGGCGGGCGCCGGCGCGCTTCGACGAAGCGCAGCTGTTGCATTGGCAGAAGGAGACCCTGCAGCGCATGTCGGCCGCCGACATCCGGGTCTGGCTGAATTCGAGCGAACCGGCGGAATTCATCGAATTGGTGCGCAACAACGTGTTGCTGCCCGCCGACGCGGCGCCGTGGGGCGCCGTGTTGCACGGCGAGCTGCCGCCGCTCGGCGCGGCCGAGCAGGACGCGGTCAGGGCTGCAGGCCCGGCGTTCTTCGACGCGGCGGCACAGGCCTTGGACCTCGCGGGCGACGATCTCAAAGCGCTCACCAAGATCCTGCGGGAGCGCACCGGCCGCAGGGGCGCCGACCTATTCATGCCCCTGCGCATCGCGTTGACGGGCCGCTCGCATGGCCCCGAGCTCGCCCCCTTGCTGAAACTCATGACACCCGGCACCGCACGCCGCCGCCTCGCCTCCCATGCTGCAAATCCATAACTCGCTGACCGGCAGGAAGGAGGTGTTCACGACGCTGCGGCCGAACGAGGTGCGCATGTACGTGTGCGGCATCACCGTGTACGACTACCTGCACATCGGGCATGCCCGCATGCTCACGGTGTTCGATCTCGTGCAGCGCTACCTCAGATCGCGGGGCTACGCGGTCACCTACGTGCGCAACGTCACCGACGTCGACGACAAGATCATCCAGCGCGCCGCGGACAACGGCGAGGCCTGGACGGCGCTCGCCGCACGTTTCACCGCCGCCATGCACGAGGACTGCCGCGCGCTCGGCTTGATGACCCCCGACATCGAGCCGCGGGCCACCGATTTCATCGCCGCCATGCTGGCGATGACGCAGACCCTGATCGACAAGGGATATGCCTACGTCGCGGCCAACCACGACGTCATGTATTCCGTGCGCAAGTTCGAGGGCTACGGACGGCTGTCCGGCAAGAAGCTCGACGATCAGCGGGCCGGGTCGCGGGTGCAGATCGACAGCGCGAAGCTCGATCCGCTGGACTTCGTGCTCTGGAAACATGCCAAACCGGGCGAGCCCTGCTGGCCGTCGCCCTGGGGCGAGGGACGGCCCGGCTGGCACATCGAGTGTTCTGCCATGTCGACCAGCCTGCTTGGCGACTATTTCGACCTGCACGGCGGCGGCATGGATCTCAAATTCCCGCACCACGAGAACGAGCTGGCGCAGTCGTGCGCCGCCTGTGGCTCGCCCTTCGTGCGTTTCTGGATGCACAACGGCTTCGTGCGGGTGGACGACGAAAAGATGTCGAAGTCCCTGGGCAATTTCTTCACCGTGCGCGACGTGCTGCGCACGTTGCGTGATCCGGAGGTGCTGCGTTTTTTCCTGTTGAGCAGCCATTACAGCGGGCCCATCAACTACTCCGTCGCACAGCTCACCCAGGCGGACGAGACGCTCCTCGGCCTGTACCGCGCACTCGCCGGAACGCCGGCGCCGGCGTCGGCGTCTCACCGTCGACCGGTCCGGCGGGTGACGGCGGCCCGGAACGTGCCGTCGCCCACGCCGGCGAAC
>CAZZYJ010000403.1:0-2505 GCA_964658215.1 uncultured Steroidobacteraceae bacterium
CGCCTCGTGCAGCAGGATACCGGGCCATCCCGAGCCCAACACCACCGGCATCGAACCCGCCGGCGCGGCGATGGCCTCGAGATTCACCAAGGCCTGCCGTACGGCTTCGCGGCCATGCTCGAACGGCCGCTCGCCGCGCAGCAGCTCGTCGAGGCCGAAGCGGCCGCCGCCGCCGCTGTAGCCCTGCTCGCGGCGGCCGTTTTGTTCGACGATCACGGACACGTTCATGCGCACCAGCGGGCGCACGTCCGCGGTCAACGTGCCGTCGCTCGAGGCGATCAGGACGATCTCGTGCAGCGCCGCCAGCGACGCCATGACCTGCTTCACGCGCGGATCGAGCCTGCGCGTATCGGCGTCGATGCGCATGAGCCAGGCCACCTTGTCCTCGTCGCGGACGGTGTCGAGCGGATCGATGGGGAGATACAACCGGTGCGCGAGCGGCCGCTGCCAGGCGCGTACCGAACGGCTGGCGCCGCTGCGCGCGATGGCACGCGCGGCGTCCGAGGCTTCGACCAAGGCCGGCAGCAGCACCTCGTCGGTGTAGGCGAAGCCGGTCTTCTCGCCGCTGATGGCGCGCACTCCGACGCCCTGCTCGATGCTGTGCGAACCCTCCTTGACGATGCCGTCTTCCAACGACCAGGATTCCTCGCGGGAGAGCTGGAAATACAGGTCCGCGTAATCGACTCCCCGGCTCATCACGGTGCCGAGCACCGCGGACAGCCGCCCCTCGTCGAGCCCGGAAGGCTCGAGGATCATGCGTTCCGCCATGTCGAAGGTGGGCAGCGCGCTCATACCGCCACCGCCCTGGTGTCCGGGCGCTGCAAGCGTCGATTGTCGAGCGCGGGAAAACGTTCGCGCGTTTCGGCCTGTTTTGCGAGATCGATGTCGGCGATGACCACTCCGGCTCCTCTGGCCAGACGCGACAGCACCTGACCCCAATAATCGACGATCAACGTGTCGCCATAAGTTTCACGGCCGCTGGTATGAGTTCCGCCCTGTGCCGGGGCGACCACGTAGCACAGGTTTTCGATGGCACGCGCGCGCAGCAAGGTCTCCCAATGCGCCCTGCCCGTGGGCACCGTGAAGGCGGCCGGCATCGACAACCATTCGGCGCCGCGCGCCACCAGCTCGCGATACAGTTCGGGAAAGCGCATGTCATAACACACCGACAACCCCAACCGGCCGACCGGCGTGTCGGCGAGCACCACCTTGGAACCCGGCGTCACGTGCTTCGACTCGAGATACTGCTCGTTGCGGCCGGGAATGGTCACGTCGAACAGATGAATCTTGTCGTAGCGCGCCACCCGCCGGCCGTCCGCATCGATCAACAAGGAGGCGTTCGCGACGCGTGCGGCCGAATCCCCCCTGAGCACCGTGGTGCCGCCCAGTATCCACAGGCCGAGCTCGCGGGCGGTCGCGTACAAAAAATCCTGCACCGGGCCGTGGCCGTCGGCTTCAGCCACCTCCAGCTTGTCGGCGTCATGCTTGCCGATGAACGAGAAATTTTCCGGCAGGCAGGCGACCTCCGCGCCCCGCTCCTTCGCCTCCCGCAGCAGGGCGGCGGCGGCTTCGAGGTTGTCTTCGACCACATGACCCGAGGTCATCTGAATGGCGGCTACTTTTCCCATTTACTTCGGTGCCTCCGCAGTCGTACCGGCTGCGTCTGAGCTTTTGATCCGTTCCACGGTGGGGCTGCCCCATGCACCGGTGATTCGATAATACCCTCGTGCCAAACCCTCGAGCGGCTCTTTGAACACCTGGGTGAACACCAGCACGGCCGCACCGACCACTGGGCCGCCGGCGAAGGCGGCGAGGGGCAGCGCCGTATCCACGCTCGCCGTCACCACTGCAATTTGGTCGTAATCCCTGTTTTTCAAGCCGACCCGGCCACTCAAACCGATTTCCGCCGCCGGCCCCTTCAGGACCACGTCGTCGGCGTAGGCGTTGCCCTCGCGTAGGTCGAAATGCCCGTGAACGGTGTCGAACGCGAGGCCTTTGTCCGTCAAATCGCTGAAATCGAGCGACAGGTGGCGCGGCAGCGCGGCGAGACTCGCGAGTCCCAGGAAACGACCGGCGCCCGGATCGATGCCGGCGATCTGTCCCTTGTCCAATGCAACGTCGACGCGCCCCCGCGCTGCGCCCAAGGCCGTCGCCGTGGGCGCGCCCGTCCAGCTCAAATCGAAATCCACCTTGCCCGTCCTGGCCTCGATGAGTTGCGCAAACCCGAGCTGCTTGAGCGCGCCGCCGACGTCGTTGCTGGAAATGCTGCCTTTCATCCGCCCGAGCCCCGCGTCCTTGCCGCGCCACTCGCCCTGCGCCTCGACCGCGAAGGCCGGCGACTTCACCTGCAGGTCCTGCAGACGGATGCCATCCTGCACCCTGGCGAGCGTCGCCCGCACGTCGCCGAACTGCCGGTCGCCCCAGAGCATCTGCGCGGCGTGGAAATTGATCGCAGGAATGCCATGCGGAGTGCCGCCCTGGGCATCGGACACGCCCTTGCCGACG
>CAZZYJ010000404.1:0-2501 GCA_964658215.1 uncultured Steroidobacteraceae bacterium
CACTGCGTACCGGCCGCGTCGCCCCCCAGCCGCCGGTCCAGAAAGAATGCCGCGCTGATCATCGCCAGATGGGTGAGGGCCTGCGGGAAGTTACCCATCGCCTTGCCGCGCAGGTCGAGCTCTTCGGAGTACAGGCCCAGGTGGTTTGCATAACCCAGCGCCCTGTCCATGTGCTCCCGCGCCTCCTCCAGCCGCCCCGCGCGCGCCAGACACTCGACGTACCAGAAGGTGCACGTGGTGAAGGAGCCCTCCCCGCCGGCGAGTCCGTCCTGGTTACGATAGCGAAACACCAAACCATCGTCGGTCAGCTCGTCGCGGATGGCGTCGAGGGTCTTCAGCCACACGGGATCGGTGGCGGAGATGAAGCGCACCAGCGGCATCATCAGGAGTGCCGCGTCGAGTTCGGTGCCGCCCCGGCTCTGCACGAAGTAGCCATGTTCGGCATGGCGGAAATTCGCCCAGATGTCGGCGTTGATCGAATCGCGCTCGCTCCGCCAGCGCTCCAGGGGGGCCGGCAGCGAGCGCTTCTGCGCGAGTCGGACGGCGCGGTCGAGCGCCACCCAGCACATGAGTCGCGAATGCAGGAAATGCCGCCGCTCGTCGCGGATCTCCCAGATGCCGGCGTCGGCGCATTGCCAGTGTCCGATGACGTGCTCCACGATGCCGCAGACGTGCTGCCAGCCCTCGTGACTGATGGCGCCGCCGTATTTGTTCGTCAGATACACGCAGTCCAACAACTCCCCGTAGATGTCGAGCTGGCTCTGGGCGTGTGCCGCGTTGCCGATCCGCACGGGCCGGGCCCCGCCGTAGCCGCTCAGATGTCCGAGCTCGAGTTCCTCCGCCGCCTCGGAACCATCGAGCGAGTACATGATGCGCAGCTCATCCGCGTCGGCGCCGTGACCCAGCCGCGCGCTGACCCAGCGGCGGAACATGTCGGCCTCCTGCAGATAGCCGAGCCGCAGAAATGCGTACACCGTGAACGACGCGTCCCGTATCCAGGTCGCCCGGTAATCCCAGTTGCGCCCCGCACCCGATGCCTCGGGAAGACCGAAGGTCGCGGCCGCCGCAACGGAGCCGTGTCTGTGCGAGACCAGAAGCTTGAGGACCAGCGCGGAACGGACCACGCGCTCCCGCCAACGGCCCCGGTAACTCGAATGTTGCGCCCAGCTCCGCCAGGCATGGGTGGTGAGCTGCAGGGCAGCGGCCGCATCCTCACGGCTGCGCAGGGAGCTTTCGGGAGCGCGCAAAATGAAATACGCCTCTTCGCCGGCATCGAGCGAGAATGCCGCCGTGGCTTCGCCGCTGCCGGCCTCGATGGGCACGCAGCCGCTCAAGTGAACGGTGGGCTGCGCGGGTGCGGAAAAAGCCACGCCCGCCGCGATCGGCAGGGCTGTGGGCAGAACGCGGGCGTAGTCGAAGCGCGGCCGGCGACGGCGGACCAGCGCGTCAGGAGTACGTTGGTGTCGGGCAGGTAGCTTTGTCGCTTTACGGGATCGCCTAGCAGGGGCCGCAGCGCGAACTCCCCACCCTCGGCCGTGTCCAGCAACGCCGCGAACAAGGTGGGGCTGTCCATGTCGGGCCAGCATAGAAAATCCACCGTACCGTCGAGCGCCACGAGGGCCGCCGTGTTCAGGTTGCCGATGATGCCGTGGTTGTCGATGGTCCTGTCCGGCAGCGGGCTGCGACGGGACGCCTCACCCATTCTCGCGGAACTCCGGGTACAGCGTCATGCCGCCATCGACGAACATCGTCGTGCCGGTGACGTAGTCGGCTTCGTCCGATGCCAGCCATACGGCCGCGCGCGCCACATCCTCCGGTTCACCGATTCGGCCGTACGGAATCAAGCGCAACAGTTTTTGCAGTGCCGCGTCGTTCTGCCATACGTCGGCGTTGATGGGCGTGCGTATGGCGCCGGGTGCGATGGCATTGACCCGTATCCTGTCCGCGGCCACCTCCTGAGCGAGCGTCTGCATCAACATGAGGACGCCGCCTTTCGATGCGGCATAGTTGACGTGCCCCGCCCACGGAATCTGCTGGTGCACCGAACTCATGCACAGTATGTTGCCGGCCGAACGGGCGGGACGGCGCGCGGAATCCTGCGAACGGAAGCGGCGTACCGCCTCACGGCAGCACAAGAACTGGCCGGTGAGATCGACGTCGATGACGGCCCGCCAGTCGGCGAGGCTCATCTCGGCGATGGGGGAATCTTTCTGCAGACCGGAGTTCGCCACCAGAATATCGATCCGGCCGAAGGCGGCGGCGGTGGCGTCGAACAAACGCACGACGTCGTCTTCCTGCGAAACATCCGCCTCGAGTACCACCGCCCGCCCGCCGCGGCTGCGGATCTTGTCGGCCAACTCCTCGGCGGGAGCACGGTGCGCACGAAAGTTGATGGCCACGGCCGCACCCTCTCGGGCCATGTGCTCGGCGACCGCCGCGCCGATGCCGGAGCTCGCCCCCGTGATCAACGCACTGTGCCCGGTCAATCGTTCCGTCATGGG
>CAZZYJ010000405.1:0-2497 GCA_964658215.1 uncultured Steroidobacteraceae bacterium
CTCGATCTCCTCCGCCGGGATGCCGTACTCGAGCGCGGCGCGACGCGCGCGGCGCGCGGCGCGGGCCGCGCCCGCGGGTTCCAGGAACTCCTGGCGCGTACTCTCGAGCACCGCCGTGCGCCACAGCTCGCGCTCCTCGACGTCCGAGAGGCAGCGCGGCAGCGACGCATCGAGCAGCTGGCGACGCAGATAGCGCTCCTTGAGCCAGCCGCCGAAATCACGAATTTGCGGCGTGGGCCACACCGCGAGGCCCGACGCCAGATACGAGCGGTCCACCGCGTCGACCAGGGCGGCGCACAGTTCGGTGTTCGGCACGAGGATGAGGTACCCCGCCCGCACCGCCTCGACGAGGGCGGGCGCCATCACCCCGCGGTGGTCAGCCGACCACCTGCAGCGCCGGTCCCGTCGCGGCGTGCGCGTCCAGCAGCTCCTCGATGCGCGTGAACACCGAACGCAGCACCTGCGCCTCGGGCAGATTGGTGATGCGGAAGCAGTTCTTGTAGGGAACGTTGAAGCTCACGCCCGGCGCCACCAGCACGTGCTTGTTCTCGAGCAGATCGAGCGCGAAGATCTGATCGTCGAAATCCGGCAGCACGTCCTTGCGCACCTCGACGAAGGAATACATCGCCCCCATGGGACGCGCCAGCCGCAGATACCGGCTGTTCGCCACGCCGTCCAGAATGGCCTGCCGCGACTCGTACAGACGCCCGCCCGGGCGCGTCAGTTCGCGGATGCTCTGGTAGCCGCCGAGCGCCGTCTGCACCGCCCACTGCCCGGCCACGTTGCTGCACAGGCGCAGCGAACTCAAGAGCTCGAGCGCACTTAAGTATTCGGTGGCGTTCTCGGTGTCGCCCGAAAACACCGCCCAGCCCACCCGGTAGCCGCACGCCCGGTACACCTTGGACAAGCCGCTCATCGTGCAGCACAACGTGCCGTGCACCAGCGTCGCCATCGGCACGAACTGCGCGTCGTCGTAGAGGATCTGATCGTAGATCTCGTCCGAGAACACCACCAGGCGATGTTTCTCGGCGAGGCGCGCGATGGCCGCGAGGGTCTCGCGCGGATACACCGCGCCCGTCGGATTGTTCGGATTGACGATGACGAGGGCCCGCGTGCGACGCGTGATGAGCGCCTCGATCTGACCCGGGTCTGGCACGTAGCCCTGCGCCGCGTGACAGGGATAGTGCACCGCCCGGCCGGTGTTGAGATTCACCGCCGCGGTCCACAACGGATAGTCCGGGCTCGGCACCAGCACCTCGTCGCCGGGGTTCAACAACGCGCGCAGGCCCAGGTCGATGAGTTCGCTCACGCCGTTGCCCATGAACACCTCTTCCACCGTCACGCCGCGCACCCCGCGCTCCTGCTGCTGCATGACGATGGCCTCGCGCGCCGGAAATATGCCCTTCTGGTGCACGTAGCCTTCGCTGTGGCGTAGATTCTCGATCATCGCGAGCCGCATGGTCTCCGGGGTGCGAAAGCCGAACGCGTACGGATTGCCGATGTTCAGCGACGTGATGTCGTAGCCCAGGCGTTCGAGTTCGAGCGCCCGGCGCGCGAGCCGGCCGCGGATTTCGTAGCGAACGTTGGCGAGCCCATCGCTGGGGCGGACACTCAGGCGGGGCGAGGATCGTTGCGTCATGGCGCAAGAATACACGAGCCCGCGGCCAGCAACGCCTGCGTGTACGGATGGACGGGCGCGGCGAACAAGGTATCCCGCGCCGCCGTCTCCACCACCCTGCCCCGGTACATCACCATCACCCGGTGACTCAAATGCCGCACCACGGCGAGGTTGTGGCTGATGAACAGCATCGCCGTCCCCAGCTCGCCCTGCAGGTCGGCCAGCAGATTGACGATCTGACCCTGGATCGACACGTCCAGCGAACTTACCGGCTCGTCGCAGATCAACAGGCGCGGATTGAGCATCATCGCCCGCGCGATGCCGATGCGCTGACACTGCCCGCCGCTGAACTCGTGCGGATAGCGTTGGCCCATCGCGGAGGTCAGCCCGACGCGCTCGAGCATCTGTGCGATGCGCACGCGCCGGGCGGCCGCGGCCATCCGCGGTTCGAAGATACGCAACGGTTCGGCCAGGATCTCGCCCACCCGCATGCGCGGATTCAGGCTCGCCAGCGGATTCTGGAACACGATCTGCAGATCGCGGCGCCGGCGACGCAGCGCCTGCGGTCCGAGCGCGAGGAGGTCCTCGCCGCGCCAGAGGATGAGACCGCCGGCTGCCGGCAGGAGTCGCAGCACCGCCCGCGCCAGCGAGGACTTGCCGCAGCCCGACTCCCCCACCAAGCCCAGCGTCTCCCCCGCCGCGAGTTCGAAGCTCACGTCCGCCACGGCGGTGAAGTCACCGAATTTCACACACAGCCCGCTGACCTCGAGCAGTGCGTCGCTCACGAGGCGGGCTCGCCGGCCAGTGCACGGGGAAAGTGACAGGCCACGAGCGCCACGCCATGCGCGGCAGGGTCGGCGGGATGCGCGCCGGGGTCGG
>CAZZYJ010000406.1:0-1059 GCA_964658215.1 uncultured Steroidobacteraceae bacterium
CAGCACCTTGTTCGTGACGCTGCTCGCCGCCTGCCAGGCGCTGATGGGCCGCCTCGCCGACCAGACCGAGGTGGTGGTGGGCGTGCCGACGGCGGGCCAGTCGCTGCTCGAGGAGCAGATCCTGGTCGGCCACTGCGTCAACTTCCTCCCCATCCGCGGCGGCTGGACGCGTGCCACGAAGGTGTCCGAGTATCTGTCGGCCACGGCGCGACGCGTGCTCGACGCCTACGAGCACCAGAGTTACACGTTCGGCACGCTGGTGCGCAAGCTCGCCCTGCCGCGCGAACCGGGCCGCCTGCCGCTGGCGGAGATCCAGTTCAACCTCGAGCGTCTGGCGGAACGCATCGGTCTGCCGGGCATGACGCTCGACGTGGCGCCCAACGCCAAGGCCTTCGTCAACTTCGATCTGTTCTTGAACGTGATCGAGTCGGCCGACGGTTTGCGCATGGACTGCGACTACAACACCGACCTGTTCGACGCAGCGACGGTGGCGCACTGGCTCGACTGCTATCAAGCGCTGCTCGAATCCCTCGTCGCCGATGCGACGCAGCCGCTGCACAGCGCGCCCTGCATGCCGGCCGGGGAGCGCGCCCGGCTGGTCGAGCGCATGAACGCCACCGCCGCCGACTATCCGCGCAGCAGCACCGTGCATTCGCTCGTCGAGGCACGCGCCCGCGCGACCCCGCACGCCGTCGCCGCGCAATTCGGCGACGCCACGCTCACGTACGAAGCGTTGGACCGGCGCGCCAACCAGCTGGCCAACCTGCTGCACGCGCGCATCGCGGGCCCCGCCAAGACCGGCCAACTGGTCGGCGTCTCGGTGGAGCGTTCGCTCGACATGCTGGTCGCCCTGCTCGCGGTCCTCAAGGCAGGCTGCGCCTACGTGCCGCTCGATCCCCAGCATCCGGCCGCCCGGCTGCGTTACATTTTGGGCGAGGCTCAAGTGGCCGCACTGATCTCGGACGGATCGGAGAATGCGTCCCTGCTGACGGCCGGCACGCCCCTCATCGACGTGCGCCGCGAGGCGGCCGCCATTGCCCACTCGTCCGCGGCCGCGCC
>CAZZYJ010000406.1:1069-2496 GCA_964658215.1 uncultured Steroidobacteraceae bacterium
GCTCGGCGCGGACGGTCTGGCCTACGTGATCTACACCTCGGGCTCGACCGGACAGCCCAAGGGCGTCGAGATATCCCACGGCGCGGTGGTCAACTTCCTGGCTTCCATGGCCCGCGAGCCCGGGCTGACCCGCGACGACGTGCTGTACGCGGTGACCACGATCTCCTTCGACATCGCCGGGCTGGAGCTGTTTCTGCCGCTGGTCCAGGGCGCCCGCGTGGTCATCGCGGAACGCGACGCCGTGATCGACGGCTACCGGCTGCTCGAGAACCTCGAGAAGGTGGGCGCCACCGTCATGCAGGCGACGCCGGCGAGCTGGCGGCTGCTGCTCGAGGCGGGCTTTCGCGCCAAACCGCATTTCAAGATGTTGTGCGGCGGCGAAGCGCTGCCCCGCGAGCTCGCCGATCGGCTGTTGGTCGGCGGTGGCGAGCTGTGGAACATGTACGGGCCCACGGAAACCACCATCTGGTCGTCGTGCACGCGGGTGGGCGTGGGCGCGGCGCCCATCACCGTGGGCGGCCCCATCGCCAACACGCAGTTTTATATTCTCGACCGCAACGATCAGCCGGTGCCGGCGGGCGTACCCGGCCAGCTGCACATCGGCGGCGACGGGGTCGCCCGGGGCTATTATCAGCGACCCGCGCTCAGCGCGGAAAAATTCGTGGCGAATCCGTTCGCCGCGGGCCGGATGTACCGCACCGGCGACCTCGCCCGCTGGCTGCCGGACGACACGCTGCAGGTCATGGGCCGTATCGATCACCAGGTCAAACTGCGCGGTTTTCGCATCGAACTGGGCGAGATCGAATCGGTACTGAGCCGCAAAGCGGCCCTCGACGACGTGGCCGTCATCCTGCGCGAAGACGCGCCCGCCGCGGCGCGCCTCGTCGCCTACTACGTCGAGCCGGCCGGCAACGCCCGCACGCCGGAAGCGTTACGCGCGCTTCTCGCGGAAGAAATGCCCGAATACATGATACCGTCGGCCTGGGTGCGGCTGGCTGCTCTTCCGCTCTCGCCCAACGGGAAACTCGATCGGGCGGCTCTGCCGGTCCCGGATGCGACGCTGACCTCGAACCAGGAATTCGTGGCACCGACGTCGCCGACCGAAGTGGCGTTGACGGATATCTTCGCGGAGGTGCTGAACATGGAACGCGTGGGACTCACGGACGACTTGCTGAAGCTCGGGGCGGACTCGATACAGCTGTTCCAGATCATCGCCCGCGCCAACCGCGTCGGCATCAAGATCAGCGCCAAGCAGCTTCTGCAGCTGCGTAATGCTGCCGCCCTCGCGGCCGTGGTCGATGCCGGCAGCGGCGGCGCCGCGGCGGTGACAGCGACAGCGCTGCCGTCGCTCAGCCAATTCAAACGCAACCGACGCGCGAGCTGAAAGAATTCATGTCGAAACCGGCGGGCAAGATGTTCGAATCACG
>CAZZYJ010000407.1:0-2488 GCA_964658215.1 uncultured Steroidobacteraceae bacterium
CCGAGTGCCACGCCGGCGCAGTCGGGCAGTCCCGCCTCCAGGGCGGCGAGCAGCCGTTCGTCCAGCGGGTCCGCACGCTGACCGCGCGCGCGCCGGGCGGCCAGATCCCGCTCGAACCGCACGCGCTGCTCCGCAGCATCCGTCAGTTCGTGAAAGCCGTTGGCGAGTTCGATGCCGTCCAGGTAGAACTCGAAGCGAGCGGCCACCGGCGGCACGCCGGGTTTGAGCCGCGCCAGCGAGGCCTGCGAGGCCGGATAATCACAGACGAAGCAGGGCCGCTGCAGCCCGAGCTTGGGACCCACCACGAGCCCCATCAAGAGGTCGAGCTTGGCATCGCGGTCGAGGTCGGCCGCGCACGCGACGCCGTGGGCGGCGGCGGCGGCATCGAGTTCCGCGTCGCCCGCGGCGAAGGCGTCCACCCCCGCGTGCCGGCGCAACGCCGCCGCGAACGACAGCCGTTCGGCCCGTTCGAGCACCCGCTCCGGCGCGAGCAGTCCAGCGGCCAGCGCCTCCACCTCGCTCATGAGTTCGTCGTCGTCGAACCCCAGCCGGTACCACTCGAGCAGGGTGAACTCCGGGTTGTGCCAGCGGCCGCGTTCGCCGTCGCGGAACACCTTGCAGACCTGGTAGATGTCCCCGCACCCCGCCGCGAGCAGCCGCTTCATGCTGTATTCGGGCGACGTGTGCAGGAACGAGCGTCCCGGCAGTCCGGCAACCTGCGTGAAGAGCGATTCGATCTGCGGGTCGCTGCCCGCTGCGGCGCCCAGGATGGGGGTCTCCACCTCGAGCACGCCGCGCACGGCGAAGAACTCGCGCACCCGCGCGAGCAGCGCCGCCCGCCGCTGTAGCGCCGCGGCGGTGGCCGTGGGCCGCCACCCGCTCACGTCGCCTCGCCCAGGGCCTGTCCCAGTTGCACGATGGCGCCCGCGCGCAATCCCGGATGCCAGCGCACCCGGCCACGCTCGAACAGCAGGATCACGGTCGAGCCCATGTTGAAGCGGCCGAGTTCGGCGCCCTTGGCGAGGCGCACCGCCGGCACGGCGAGGCGGGTCACCGCCCGACGTCGCGCAGGGGTGATGTCGCCGGCCCAGACGGTGGCCATGCTGCCGACGTTGAGCGCACCCACCAGCACCACCGCCACCCACCCGAACTCGGTCTCGAACAAGGTGAGGACGCGCTCGTTGCGGGCGAACAGCCGGGGCACGTGCCGCGCGGTGACGGTGTTGACGCTGAACAGGCGGCCGGGCACGTAGACGGTGTCGAGCAACCGGCCGCTCACCGGCATGTGGATGCGGTGATAGTTGAACGGCGCGAGGTAGAGGGTCGCGAACGAACCGCCCTCGAAGCGGTTCGCCCAGGGTTGATTCGCGAGCAGGGCGGCGAGGGTGTAGCGGCGGCCCTTGGCCTGCAGCAGCGACACGGCATCGATGGCGCCGCATTCGCTGACCGCGCCGTCCACCGGGCTCGCGACCGCGTGGGCGCCCGCGGCGATCGGCCGGGCGCCGGGTTGCAGCGCGCGCGTGAAGAACTCGTTGAAGCTCCCGTAGGCATGCGGGTCGGTCTCCACCGCCTCGCTCATGTCGACCGGGAACAGCCTGAGGAACCCGCGCGTCAGCAGATCCTTGAACCAGACGGTGCGCACGCGCGTCGCGCGCAGCACCAGCCGTGACAGCGCATGCTGCGGCAGCACGTACTGCAGCGCCACGAACAGGCGCCCGCGCAGACCGCCGCCGCCTGCGCCCGTGGCATCCGTGCCCGGGTCCGGTGTCGGGTTCGGCACCGTGGACGTCATGCCGGACCCGCCGTGATGCGCTCAAGATCGGACTGCAGGGCGGCGACGCTGAAGGGACCGTTCAGGATCGCCGTCAGCCGTCCGGCGGGGTTGACCACGTAGATGGCGCCCGAGTGATCGACGCTGTAGCCGCCGTCCGCGGTGGGCGTGATGACGACGGCGACGCCGAGCCGGCGCGCCACGTCCTCGATGGCGGGCTGGTCCGCCGCGGTGAGGCCGATGAAGTCCGGATCGAAGTAAGGCACGTACTTGGCGAGCTGCGCCGGGGTGTCGCGCCGCGCGTCGACGGACATGAACAGCACCTGCGGGCGTACCGCGCCGGCCTGCGTCAGCCGTTTGTCGAGTGCGGCGAGCGTGGTGAGCGTGGTGGGACAGAAATCGGGGCAATTGGTGTACCCGAAGAAGAGGAAGGACCAGTGCCCGCGCAATTCGGCCGGACCGAAAGGCCGCCCGCGGTGGTCGATCAGGCTAAAATCCGCCAGCGCCCGGCTGGGCGACAGATATTCGCCCGTGGAGAGCGGCGCGGGCGCGGCGGCGTGCCGCCACAGCAATGCCGCGGCCACCCCTGCGAGACAGGCGATACAGACGAGGGCGGAGGAGAACAATCTTGAGCGAGGTGCCATGCAGCGATTATCCCATATGGCACGGGTGACGGGCGGCGCACGCGCCGCGAAGGGCCGCGCGGGCACCCGCGTC
>CAZZYJ010000408.1:0-2486 GCA_964658215.1 uncultured Steroidobacteraceae bacterium
CTTCGTCCAGGGCGGTGACGAACACCCGCATCGCGTCGAGACGGTCGATCATTGCTTCGCCCCGCGAAATCAAGGATTGCGCAGCTTAGGCATTCTGGTTCCGATCACAATACGGTAACTTCGACCGAACGATTCAATGCGAAGGGGGCTGCATGATTGATCCCGCCAGCATTCCGGTGATCCATTACCGCACCGCCAAAGTCGAGGAGGTGGGAATTTTCTACCGGGAGGCGGGCCCGCCGTGGGCCCCGGTCGTCTTGCTGTTGCACGGCTTCCCGACCTCGTCGCACATGTTCCGCAACCTAATCCCGCTCCTGGCCGACCGCTACCGCGTCATCGCACCCGACTATCCCGGCTTCGGCGGCAGCGACGCGCCCGATCACCGGGTGTTCGCGTACACGTTCGCGCATTACGCCGAACTGATCGACGGCCTGCTCTCCCAGTTGGGCGCGGACCGTTACGCGATGTACGTGATGGATTACGGTGCTCCGGTCGGCTACCGGCTCGCCCTCAAGCATCCCGAGCGCGTCAGCGCGCTGATCGTCCAGAACGGGAATGCGTACGAGGAGGGGCTGAAGGCGTTCTGGGATCCCATCAAGGCCTACTGGCGCGACGACACCCCCGAGCGACGGGATGCCCTCGAGTTCCTCGTCTCACCGGAAACGACGAAATTTCAGTATGTCGACGGCGTGGCCGACGTTTCCCGGATCGATCCGGATAACTGGCTGCACGACCAAGTGCTCCTCGACAGGCCGGGCAACAAGGATATTCAGCTCGACCTCTTCCGCGATTACGGCACCAACGTACCGCTCTACCCGCAATTCCAGGCCTTCTTCCGCGAGCGCACGCCGCCGACGCTGATCGTCTGGGGCCGGAACGACACGATCTTCCCGGCCGACGGCGCGCATCCGTATCTGCGAGACCTGCCCGACGCCGAACTGCATCTGCTCGATACCGGGCACTTCGCGCTCGAGGACAAGCTCGACGTCATGGCGCCGCTGATTGCCGATTTCCTCGATCGCAGTATCGGCGGCCGCTGAGTCCGGGGGCTGCCGGAACCGACGCGACGAACCCGCGTGGCGGGTTCTCGGTTGAAGCGCGGCAACCCTGCCGACGCCGCTGGAACGGACCGGTTGGCAATTGCCACGGGCCCGTTTCGATGAAGGAATGGTTCTGTACTTGGGTCCGAGGGCAGGAGGGCGCCATGAGGACGGCATCTATCCGGTTGGGGGCCCGCGTCGTGGGCGCCTGCATCGGCGCCTTCACTCCCTTCGCGGTCGGAGGGGCTGACGACAATGCTTCGCCGGTCTTCGGCATCAGACTTCCTGCCGGGTATCGCGAGTGGCAGATGATCAGTGTGGCTCACGAAGCTGGCAGCCTCAACGACATCCGCGCCGTTCTCGGAAATGATATCGCGATACAGGCCTATCGAGACGGAACGCGCCCTTTCCCGGATGGCGCGATCATCGCGCGACTGGCTTGGGAGTATGTGCCTTCACCTGAGAACAATGCGATTTTTGGACAAAGCCAGTCCTTCGTTCCTGGTTCGCCGACCAATGTTCAATTTAGCGTCAAAGACTCCAAGAAATACGTGGAGACGGCTGGCTGGGGATACGGCCAATTCGAGAATGGCAGGCCCAATCCGAGCGAGGACCTGATGAAAACCTGCGCACCGTGTCACGCCCGCGTATCGAAAGACAATGATTTTGTCTTTACGTATTACGCACCATAGATGTTCATTGTAGATTTGTAATATCAATGCCCTTTACGAATCTTAGACTTGTCACTCAATAATGCCGACACAAATAATTGCTATTTATTAGATAATCTGCAAATGCGATATCGAGTTTAGGCGTGCATATCTGAACTCACAAATTCGATATCCGATCTGCAGTTTATCATACGAAGCGTTCGACTCACGTCGCCCATTTCAGCCCGGAAAAATCCTTTCGCGGCAGGCCGGTATCAGCTTTGGGCAGCTTCGACTATGGGGCAGGCCGAGCGATCACAGTATCCCCGATTGATCCGCGAATAGCGCTTCGACCCTGGCCTGTCCTGAGCTTGACCTTCGTCAGCCCGGCCTGAGCTTTGATCCAGCCAAAGGCCTCCTCGATCCGGTTGCGGCAGCGTAGGCTGGTCGCGTAGCCCGCGTATCGCGTCGTGCGGCCATCGATGGCGGTCTTGCGCACCCGGCCGGTCCTCGACACCGCCCCGTTGACGGCGATGTGCGGGCTCACCCGCCGCGTCCGCAACGCTCCCACGAACGCCTCGACGTCGTAGGCCTTGTCCGCCCCAAGCGTGATCCGGTGCCGGCGCGCCCGGCGCTCCAGCATGGCAGGGCCGCCTCCCACTCGGCGGTGCCGGTGGCGTGGGTGAGGGTCGCCACCACCAGGCCGTGGCGGTTCTCCATCAGCGCGTGACCATGAGGCACGGCCGGCTCTCCCGCCCATCCCCTTGCGGAAGAGCCGCGCGTCCAAGGTCGAGGC
>CAZZYJ010000409.1:0-2430 GCA_964658215.1 uncultured Steroidobacteraceae bacterium
CCTGCGCCGTCGCCGTCTCGGCAGCGACGGCCGCCCGTGCCGACGACGTCAGCGCCGCAACCCCGCCCATGCCGCCGCCGCAGCATCAGTGGATAGGCAAGGGGCAGTTCGGTTTCCTGCAATCCAAGGGCAACAGCGACTCCGAGTCGATCAACGGCAACATCGACATGACGCGCTACGACGCGGCGTGGAAGAACGAGTTCTACGTGGGGGGCCTCTACGGCAAGAGCTCCAACATCGTCGCGGCGGAACGCACCGAAGCCCGTGCGCAGAGCGACTACAACTTCACCAGCACGTTGTTCGCCTTCGCGGGTCTGCGCTACGAACACGATCTGTTCGACGGCTTCCAGTATCAGGGCAGCGTCACGGGCGGCATCGGCTACAAATTCCTGGACGGCGCCGACGACAAGCTCACCGCGCAGGTCGGCACCGGCTACCGCCGGCTGCGGCCGGAGACGCTCATGAAGGCAGCGAGCGGAGAGGTGACGTCGCGCACGCCGGAAGCCGCCACCGGCGAGGCCATCGGCACCGTCACCGTCGACTACACCCACAAGTTCAACGCGAGTACGGCACTCACCAACACCTTCGTCATGGAATCGGGCGCGAGCAACACGCTGCTGCACGATCAGGTCGCGCTCACGGTCAAGATGTCGAACCGTCTGGCGCTGAGCGTGGGCTACGGGTTCATGGACAACACCAGTCCGCCGGCGCCCTTGAAGAAGGTCGACACGGTGACCACGGTCAACCTGCAGTTTTCATTCTGAAACAAGGACTCCTAATGTCGAGCTTCCCGCCGAAAGTGAACCGCCCGACGTGCATCCCCCGCACCCTCGCCGCCTGCCTTCTCGCCCTGTGGGCGACGGGCGGAGTGGCCGCCGAGCCGCAGCCGCGGTACGTGCTACCCGCCACGACCGACGGCCACCCGGCACCCCCGTTCAGCGAAGGCATCCTGATCGGCGGCACTTTTTACGTCGCGGGGCACGTCGGCCTCGACGCCGCCGCCGCACCGGGCGCCACCGCGGTCGACGCCGAAGCCCATGCCGTGCTCGACGCGGTGAAGAAGACGCTCGCCGCAGCCGGACTCGGCATGGATGACCTGGTATCGGTCACCGTGTATTGCACCGACCTCAACCTGTACGACGCCTTCAACGCCGTCTATCGGAGCTATTTCCGCGACAAGTTTCCGACGCGCGCCTTCATCGGTGTGAATCAACTGGTGCGCGGCGCGCGTTTCGAAATCTCAGGAATTGCGGTGGCGGGCCAACGCCCTACGCGCAGGCCGTAGAACTACGTACGCCGGGGTCGATCCGTCAGCATCCTGTAGATGTTCAGCACCCGCGGCACGTAGGCGCGCGTTTCGGTGATCGGCGGAATCTGGCCGCCGTTGCGCTGCACCGCGTTTTCCCCGGCATTGTAGGCGGCGAGTGCGAGGCGCACGTCGTGACCGAACAGATCCATGAGTACCCGCAGGTAGCGGGCGCCGGCGTGCACGTTCTCGCGGGGATCGTAGGGATCGGACACGCCGAAGCGCGCTGCGGTGGCGGGCATCAACTGCATCAGGCCCATGGCCCCTCGCTTCGAGACCGCACGCGAATTGAAGCCCGACTCGACGACGATCACGGCGCGCAACAGATTGGGTTCCAGCGCCGCCGCGAGGGCGGCCCGCTCGATGATGGCGTCGTACTGCCGGGCCTTCGCGAGTACGTTGGCATCGTAATGATCGCCGCTGCGGGTCACCTCCTGCGAGGACAGGCGCAGCAGCCGGTAACGGTCGTCGTCGGGGGTGTCCGTGAAATGTCTGACACCGCCCTCGTCCAGGTACGAGTAGATGCGGGCATGGGCGCCCGCCACCGGGGCGGCGAACAAGCAGACGATCAGCAGGGCGGTTTTGAACATACCGAAGAGTTTCCTGATGCGCGAGGGTACCCTTGCACCACGTTCGGGCGATGCGAACTGCGTCGACAAACGCCCGTCGTCCAGGATGTGAACGGGCCCGTTCACCGGCTGCGGCCGGGTGGTTATGATTCCCGGACGCACGGGGGCTGAATGTGACTGAAAGTGGTGACTGGAAGCAGAAATATCGCGATGCCCTCGTCGAGGCGGAGGGGGAGTCGCAGCGCTGGCGCCAGACCGAACAGGCGCTGCGTCGGCTGGTCGGCAGGTTGTGCGCGGCCGGCATGGGGGTCGCCCCGGCACTCGACGACGAATTGATCGCACTGGCCGCGGCCAACCGCCGCAACGCCGACGCCCAGGAATTGGAACGCCTGGCCGCGTCGTTGACCACGGCCGTGGTGGCCGTCGACGCGGTGGCCCCGGTACCCACCATCATCTGGGACCTGCCCGCCGTGGTGTCGCGCTGGGATTCCACCTGTGCCGCCGTGAGCGCGGTGTTGCTGAACCTGAAATCCGCGGACCCGGACAACCCCGTCG
>CAZZYJ010000410.1:0-2413 GCA_964658215.1 uncultured Steroidobacteraceae bacterium
CACGGGGAGGGGCATGGGGACGGGCATGGGGGACGCGGCGGAGGCGGGCAGGATGCTCGGCACCAGCGGGGCTTCGCCCTGCGGCTTCTTGTCGCGATTGCCGATGTTCGAATCGTCGACGATGGGCTGATCCGCCATCACGTAGCTCGCGGTGGTGCTCTCGAGCAGTTCCTTCTCGTCGTCGCGGATGCGCCGCAGCGAGTAGGCCGGCGTCTGCATGTGCAGATTCGGCACGATCACCAGCGAGACCTTGTCGCGCGATTCTATCTGGTTGAGCCAGTCGCGCTTCTCGTTGATGAGATACGTGGCGACGTCGACCGGAACCTGCGCGATGACGCGGCCGGTGCGCTCCTTGCGGGCTTCCTCGCCGATCAGCCGCAGCAGGGCCAGCGACATGCTCTCGACGCCGCGGATCGTGCCCATGCCGCCGCAGCGGGGGCAGTTGATGTGCGTGGTTTCGCTCAACGCGGGCCGCAGGCGCTGGCGCGACAGTTCGAGCAGTCCGAAGCGGGACAGCCGGCCGAGCTGGATGCGGGCGCGGTCCATCTTGACGGCATCGCGCAGCATGTCCTCGACGGCGCGCTGATTGGCGGTCGATTCCATGTCGATGAAATCGATGACGATGAGCCCGCCGATGTCGCGCAGGCGCAGCTGTCGCGCGATCTCTTCGGCCGCCTCGAGATTGGTGTTGCGGGCGGTGGCTTCGATGTCGCCGCCGCGGGTGCTGCGGGCCGAATTGATGTCGATGGACACCAGCGCCTCGGTGTGGTCGATGACCAGGCTGCCGCCCGAGGGCAGCGTGACCTTGTGCGAATAGGCCGACTCGATCTGGCTCTCGATCTGGTAGCGGGTGAACAGCGGCACCGGGTCCTGGTACAGCTTCAACTTGCGCTGCGCATCGGGCGGCATGAAGCGCTGCATGTACTCCAGGGCCTTCTGGAAGGCCTCGGGCTGGTCGATCAGGCACTCGCCGACGTCGTCGGAGAAGTAATCGCGCAGGCCGCGGGTGACCGCGTCGCTTTCCTGGAAAATCAGGAACGGGGCGGGACGGCCGTCGTTGGCGGCGACGATGGCATCCCAGGCGGTGCGCAGGTTGTTCAAGTCCCACTGCAGCTCTTCGGTGGTGCGTCCCACGCCTGCGGTGCGCACGATGGCGCCCATGCCGTCGGGGATCTGCAGGGCGTTCATGGCCTCGCGCATCTGGTCGCGATCCTCGCCCTCGATACGCCGCGAGACGCCGCCGGCGCGCGGGTTGTTCGGCATGAGCACCAGAAACCGTCCGGCGAGACTGATGAAGGTGGTGAGCGCCGCGCCCTTGGTGCCGCGTTCCTCCTTCTCGACCTGGACGATCAGCTCCTGGCCTTCCTGGAGCAGTTCCTTGATGTTCAGGCGCCCCTGCGCGGGCTGCGTACGGAAGTATTCCTTGGCAACTTCCTTCAGCGGTAGAAAGCCGTGCCGCTGAGCACCGTACTCAACGAACGCCGCTTCGAGACTGGGCTCGACGCGGGTGATACGGCCTTTGTAGATATTGGATTTTTTCTGTTCCCGGGACGGGATCTCAATCGATAAGTCGTAAAGTTTCTGACCATCGACGAGTGCGACTCGCAGTTCTTCTTCTTGAACTGCGTTGACGAGCATTCTTTTCATTTGCCCCAACTAAGGTGGTAGGGGCCGAGGAGAGCTTGAGAATAGAAGCCGGGACCGCGACGTGTCGCGCGATCAGAATCAAGGAAACGCCGAGCGCGAGCCACGCGATCGGCATCAACTCAACCCAATTTTGCCAAAATGTATAGGGCATCCGGGGCCTTGTTCTCGGTTAACCGCTTTCTGGACGCCGTAGCTCTGCTGGGCTCTCTTGCGTCCATCTCATCGGCCGAGCGATGGTCTGGAAATCCAGATCCAACTAATATGCGGCGCCCCAACGACTGGGACGCCACCGAAACCGGTGTCTACTTGGAGGGCCAAGAACGGGGCGGTTCCCTTCTTAAAAAGGTACGGCGCCTCACACGGTTTTGCGAACATATCACGACGGTGCGGCCGGGGTCAATGTAATCAATACCTTAGAACTCGTATGAGGTACCATCCCCGGATATGAACAACGAACTCGACGAACCCGTACGCCTGCATGTGCCTAAAAGTGCGGTGGTTTTACGTACCATCACCGACGACGAGTCGGGCCAGCGCATCGACAATTTCCTCATGCGTCATTTCAAGACCATCCCGCGCAGCCGCGTCTACCGGCTGCTGCGCAAGGGCGAGGTGCGCGTCAACCGCAAGCGCGTCGATGCCGAGTACCGCATCGTCGCGGGCGACGAGGTACGCCTCCCGCCGGTGCGGATCGAAACCGGCGAGGAGGCGGGGGCGGGCGGACCGGGCAGGCCGTCGACCAGTCTGCTCGAGCTCATCGAGAAAT
>CAZZYJ010000411.1:0-2399 GCA_964658215.1 uncultured Steroidobacteraceae bacterium
ACGATGGAGGCCCTTCTGGCGACGCCGATCAGCACGGCGGAATTCATTGCGACCAAGGTCGTGCCCTATTTTCTACTGGGGCTGGGGTCTGCGCTCTTCTGCACGGTTCTTGCCGTGGCCGTGTTCGGTGTTCCCTTCCGCGGCTCGCCGTGGGCGCTGCTCCTCATCGTATCTGCATTTCTGGTGCCGGCGCTCGGCCAGGGCCTGCTCATTTCTGCCGCCACGAAAAATCAGTTCGTGGCCAGTCAGATTGCCCTGCTCACGGCTTTTCTGCCGGCGCTGATGCTGTCGGGCTTTTTGTTTGAAATCAGTTCCATGCCGCCATGGATACAGGCCCTGACCCACGTCGTCCCGGTGCGATATCTCATACCACCGTTGCAGAGCGTGTTTCTGGCCGGCGATCTGTGGGACGTTTTTGTGCCCAACATCCTCGCGATGCTGGGGTTCGGGCTGTTGTTCTTCGCTGCGACCTTTTGGCTCACGCGTCGGCGGGTCGCATGAGGGGCGCTGCCTGGCTGCGCCTGCGGGCGGTGATCGTGAAGGAGTTCCTGGCGGTGCTGCGCGATCGTCGCAGTCGCATCACGCTGATCGTGCCTCCTATCCTGCAACTGGTTCTCTTCGGCTACGCCTCCACGCTCGAGGTCAAAAATTTCTCCCTCGGCGTCTATGACCGCGACCATGCCGTTTGGAGCCAGGAGTTCATCGACCGTCTGGCGGGAAGCCCCGACGTGGCGCGTTTGGTCCGGCTGAACTCCCCTCGTGAGCTCGAGCATGCCATCGACGTTCGCCAAGTGATCGCAGTCGTCAGCTTCCGTCAAGGTTTCTCGTCCGATGTGACGGCCGGCCGGGCGGCGGTGGTGGAGGCGGTCTTCGACGGCCGCCGTTCCAACGCGAGCCAGATCGTGGCGGGTTACCTGAATCAGATTGCGGCCTCGGTCGGCGCCCAGGTAAAGGCTGCCTCCGGCGGGACGCCCGGCTCGAGCATCGTGACCAATTGGTTCAACCCCAATCTCGACTATTTCTGGTTCACCATGCCCAGTCTCGTCGTGACCATTGCCGCCCTGTCGGTACTGTCGATAACCGCCCAGTCGGTTGCCCGGGAACGCGAGCTCGGCACCCTCGACCAGCTGTTGGTGTCACCGCTGCGCACGCACGAAATTCTGGCCGGGAAAATCGTACCGGCGTTGACGCTCGGCACGTTCAATGCGTCTCTCTACCTGGTGCTGATTCCACTCGTGTTCAAGGTGCCGTTCACGGGGTCCCTATGGCTGTTCTACCTCGCCCTGGTTTGCTATCTGGTTGCACTCATCGGTGTCGGCCTCCTCGTGTCGATCATTGCGAAGACCCAGCAGCAGGCCTTTCTCGGCATGTTCTTGTCGCTGGTTCCCTTGATTCTCCTGTCGGGCTTCGCAGCCCCCGTCGACAACATGCCCGCCTGGCTGCAGGCGGTGGCGCAGATCGACCCGCTCAAACATTTTCTGGTGATTTCCGAAGGCTCGTTTCTGAAAAACATGCCGGCGGCCGACGTCCTGGCGAACACCTGGCCGCTCATCGTCATCGCCGCCGTCACGCTTTCGGGATCGGTATTATTCTTCCGTTGGCGGTTGGAGTGAACTCGATGCAGGCAGCCCCGCTCTTCGTCGCCTCCCTCGCGCTCGCTGCGTGTGCCGTCGGGCCGCGGTACTCGACGCCTCCGACCGTCCCTGCTGCCACGGATTGGACGGAGGCCGCCTCGACGGCCGCGGTGGACCCCGCATGGTGGCGATCCCTGGGGGATCCCGTCCTCACGGAACTCGTGCAGGCAGCGATCGACCGCAACCTCGATCTGCGCACCGCAACGGCGCAGCTGCGCGAAGCGCGTGCCAACCGTGAGGCGGCCTTCGGACCCCGCCTACCCCAGGTGAACGTCGCCGGCTCGGCCAATCGCAACGAAGTCAGCAGCAACGGCGAGTTCCCGATCAAGAGCATTCCGGGGTTCAGCCGTCGCTTCAATTTGATAAACCTGGAGTTCGACGCCAGTTGGGAAATTGATTTCTGGGGACGCAACGCACGCAGTGTCGAAGCCGCGGACGCACGCCTGCAATCCGCGGGCGAGGCGCTGCGCAGCATTCAGCTGCAAACGGTCGCAGAGGTGGCGCGTACTTACGTGGATCTGCGCGATGCCCAGGCGCAACTCGCGAGCGTCGCAGAGGACGCGCAGGCCCGAACCCAAACCGCGGCGCTGGTGAGCGAACGGTACCAGGCCGGCGAGGCCTCGCATCTGGACGAAGCCCAGGCCCAGGCGCAGGCGTTTTCCACGCGCAGCCAACTGCCGGGGCTGAGTGGCGATGCGCGCGCGGCAGCCTACCGGCTGGCGTTGCTGACAGCCCGCCCTCCCGAGGCGCTGGCGGCGCTCGCCG
>CAZZYJ010000412.1:0-2336 GCA_964658215.1 uncultured Steroidobacteraceae bacterium
CGTCGCTGGCGAGCGCCCGCCAGCGCGCGACCGCCGTGTCCCAGGCCGCTCCCTGTGGCGAGCGCGGCCGGCCCTGCAGATAGGCGAAGGTCACTTCGTCGGGGGCGATCATGCCCGCCCGTGCACCCGCCTCGATGGACATGTTGCACACCGTCATGCGCTCATCCATGGTCATCGCGCGGATGGTCGCGCCCCGATACTCGAACACGTGCCCCGTGCCCCCGGACACGCCGACCCTGCCGATGATGTGCAAAATCAGATCCTTCGCAGTCACGCCGGGCTGCAGCGTCCCCTCGACATTGACGGCGAAGGTCCGCGGCTTACGCTGCAGGAGACATTGCGTGGCGAACACGTGGCCCACCTCCGTGCTGCCGATGCCGAAGGCCAGGGCGCCGAACGCGCCGTGCGTGCTGGTGTGGCTGTCGCCGCAGACGATGGTCATGCCCGGCTGGGTGGCGCCGAGTTCCGGACTGATGATGTGCACGATGCCGCGTCGCGCGTCGGCCATGTTGAAGAGCTCGACGCCGAAATCGGCGGCGTTGACTTCCAGCTGGCGTACCTGCCTCGCCGCCGCGTCCACCGTGATGGGCACATTGCCGAACACCTGTTCGGTTTGCGTGGGCGTCGAGTGGTCCATGGTCGCGAGCGTCCGATCCACCCGGCGCACGGGCAGGCCGAGCGTCTTCAGAACGCTGAACGCCTGCGGCGAGGTGACCTCGTGGATGAGATGCAGGTCGATGTAGAGAACCGCGGGCGTGTCCCGCGTCTCGGCCACGACCTCGTGTGCGCTCCACACCTTGTCGAACATCGTTCGCGCGGTAGACATCAGCTCTTGGCCGATTCCAACCAGGGCATGCGGGCCCGCAGCTGCGCGCCCACTTTCTCGATGGGATGCTTCAAGTCGGCCTTGAGCAGTTTCGAATACTTGCGCCGACCGGTCTTGGTCTCCGAAATCCACTGCCGGGCGAATTTCCCGTTCTGGATCTCGGTGAGAATTTTCTTCATCTCTTTCTTGGTGGCCTTGTTCACCACCCGCGGGCCGCGGGTGAGGTCGCCGTATTTCGCGGTTTCGCTGATGAAGCGGTGCATCTTGGTGATGCCACCCTCGTGCAGCAGATCGACGATGAGCTTGAGTTCGTGCAGGCACTCGTAGTACGCCACGGCGGGCTGATAACCGGCCTCGACCAGGGTCTCGTAGCCCTTCACCACCAGTTCGGTGGCGCCGCCGCACAGCACGGCCTGCTCGCCGAACAAATCGGTTTCGGTCTCCTCGGCGAAGGTGGTCTCGAGCACGCCGCCGCGGGTGCCGCCGATGCCGTCGGCGTAGGCCAGGGCGTTGGCCTTGGCCTTCTTCGACGGGTTCTGGGCGACGGCGATCAGGCAGGGGACGCCGCGTCCCTGTTGGTACTGGCGGCGCACCAGATCGCCCGGGCCCTTGGGCGCGATCAGCACCACGTCCAAGTCCTTGCGCGGCTTGATCTGACCGAAATGTATGTTGAAGCCGTGCGCGAACAACAGCGTGGCGCCGGGTTCGAACACCGTCTTCAGTTCCTCGTACAACGCCTTCTGCGTCATGTCGGGCACCAACATCGCCACCAGGTGCGCACCCTGCACGGCGAGTTTCGGCTCCATCACCTTCAGCCCGTCTTTCCTGGCCTTGTCGAAGCTGTCACCCTTGCGGGTGCCCACCACCACGTCGTATCCGCTGTCGTGCAAGTTGAGCGCGTGGGCGCGGCCCTGGCTGCCGTATCCCAGGATGGCGATGCGGGCGCCTCGTAATGCCTTCTTGTCCACGTCTTTTTGCGAATACAAACGCATGAAATGCTCCTGATGCCGATTTCGAATCGTTGAAATGCGAAACCCCGCTTCGCGACTTGTACAGCCAGAGCGGGGTCGTGGTACGAAACGCGCTGGAGCGCCGTCAAGTAGCCGCAAATAGCAACACAGAATCTCCTATGATGCAAGACCTGGCGGGCCTGCCCCGCACCGAGGACTCTTATATGACGATAGACGCCGCCACGCCGATTCCGCTCTGGCTGCTCTATGACGATGAAGTGGAGTCGTGGCTCGACGAGCGTACGCGGCCGGTGGCGACATGGTGTGGTGAACAAGGCTTCCGCGGCGAGCGCCACCGCGTATTGCTCGTGCCGGACGAGGCGGGCGCCCTGCAGCTGGCCGTGGGTGGACTCGGCAAGCGCCAGGGAAGCGTGTCGCTCTGGCATGCCGCCGGGTTCGCCGAGCGTCTCCCGCCGCGCCGCTTCCGGCTGGCGCAGCGGTGGGGCGCCGCCGCGGCCACGCAGATCGCGCTGGGGTTCGCCTACGGCGCCTACCGGTTC
>CAZZYJ010000413.1:0-2317 GCA_964658215.1 uncultured Steroidobacteraceae bacterium
TGGCCTGACGAATCCACCACGTCGCATAGGTCGAGAACTTGTAGCCGCGCCGGTATTCGAATTTGTCGACGGCCTTCATGAGGCCGATGTTGCCTTCCTGGATGAGATCGAGGAACTGCAGGCCCCGGTTCGTATACTTCTTGGCGATCGAGATCACCAGACGCAGGTTGGCCTCCACCATTTCCTTCTTCGCGCGCCGCGCCTTGGCCTCGCCGATGGAGACCTCGCGATTGATCTCCTTGATCTCGCTGATCAGCACATGGAACAGACCCTCGAGATCCTTGAGCTTGTTCTGGCGGCGCTCCACCTCGTCCTTGAACTTGGCGAGCGGGGCGGAATAGCGCTTCTTGGCCTTGATGTGCTTGTCCAGCCACTTCGTGCTGGTCTCGTTCTTCGGAAACGTCGAGATGAAGTCCTTGCGCGGCATGCCCGCCTGCTTGATGCAGAGGAACATGATCTCCTTTTCCAGCAGCCGCACCTCGGTGACGTGCTGGCGCAGATTGTCGATCAGCTGATCGAACATCTTCGGCGACAGCTTGAGCTCCATCAGTTCGCCGCAAATCTTCTTGCGGATCTTCAGCGTCTTCGGATCCTTGGAGCCGAGCTTGTCGAGGGCGTTCAGGAACTGATGATGCACCTTGGCGATCGACGCGAAACGCCGGCCGGCCTCCTCGGGGTCTGGACCGGTGTCGACGACCTCTTCGTCCTCGTCGCCGTCGGCCTCCTCTTCGTCGGCCGCCTCTTCCCGCTCGAGCGCCATCATCTTCGGGTTCTGCGGCTGGGCGATCTCGTCCGGCGCATTCGGATCGACGAAACCCACGATCACGTCGACCAGTCGCATCTGGCCGGCCTTGACCGTTTCATAATGCCGCAGCAGCAGATCGTACGTGCCGGGATAGCTGCCCAGCGCGATCTTGACGGCTTCCAGACCCTCTTCGATGCGCTTGGCGATGCGAATCTCGCCTTCCCGCGTCAGCAGTTCGACGGTGCCCATCTCGCGCATGTACATGCGCACGGGGTCCGTGGTGCGTCCGAATTCGGCATCGAGATTCGCCAGCGCGGCGGTCGCTTCCTCGACCGCCTCCTCGTCGGGCGCGGCGGTCGCATCCGTCAGCAGCAACGACTCGGCGTCCGGTGCCTTCTCGTAGACCGGAATACCCATGTCGTTGATCATGTTGACGATATCTTCGATCTGTTCGGGATCGACGATTTCGCTCGGCAGATGATCGTTGATTTCAGCGTAGGTGAGGTAGCCCTGCTCCTTGCCGCGCGCGATCAACAATTTGAGTTGCGATTGGCGCTCGTCCGCAATTTGAGTCGCTGTGCCGGATGGGGCTTTCTTGATCAAGGTGGACGCCTCGTTTGAAATCTGGAGGTTTTAAGCTCAGCCGCCAAGTATACAATTTTGGCCATTCTCTGACCACACCTGCGCGGCCTAGTTGGTCTGCCGCGGCCGCGCTTTCGATTTGAGAAGAGAACTAAGTTCTGTCTTTTCGTCGTAATTCAAGCCCATTTCATCTGCTTTTCTCAATAATTCATCCATTCTGCGACCCGGGCCGTCGGCCTCCAGGAACTTTTCCACCGCCATCTGCAGCTCCTGGGCCGCACCGGCCGATTCGGCGACCAGGGGCGTCGCCCGGGCCAATTCGCTCAGCCGTTCGTACTCGGGGCGCTCGCGCCAGCGTTCGAGCAGCATGGCCGTGCTGGGGTCGGCCATCGCCGCGGCCTGCGCCAGCAGTTCCTCGAGCACCGCAGCGCCGGGTTTGGCCACCCCCGCGAGCCTGCCGGGCTGCAACACTGACCGTGCGGCCACCGGGTGGTGCAGCACCAGCATGATGGCCTGGGTGAGCAGGTTGCCGCGGCCGACGCTGATCCGACCCGGGCGCAGGGTCGAAGGTTCCGTGGCGAAGGCGGCGGCCTCGGCGCGGCCCGTCCGCGCGCGCGCCGGGTCGCCGCTCGCGAACGCTTCCGTGAGCGCCTTCACCGGCATGCCCACCCGCGCGGCCAGGCGGGTGGCGAGCAGTTCCCGATAGACACCGTCGGGCATGCGGGCGAACAGGGGCGCCGCCAATGCCTTGAGTTTGGCGCGGCCGTCGATGTGCTCGAGATCCACCTCGATCATCAATTGCTGCACCAGGTATTCGGACAAGGGCAGGGCGTCCTTGAGCCGGCTTTCGAAGCCCTGCGCGCCTTCGTTCCCCACCACGCTGTCGGGATCCTGGCCGTCCGGCAGGAACATGAACTTGAGCTCACGCCCGTCGCGGGCCAGCGGCAGCGCGTTCTCTACTCTTTTCAAGACAACGAGCAGCGAGCGAGG
>CAZZYJ010000414.1:0-978 GCA_964658215.1 uncultured Steroidobacteraceae bacterium
TGCCCATCGGCCTGCCCATCGGCGGGACCCAAGTCCATGTGCTCGACGACACGGGCACGCCCGTGCACGACGGCACGGCGGGCGAGCTGTACGCCGGCGGCGCGGGGCTCGCGCTCGGCTATCTGAACCGGCCGGAACTCGACGCCGAACGGTTCGTCGTAAATCCGTTCGACGCGACGGGGCGAACCAAGCTGTATCGCACGGGTGACCGGGTGCGCCGGCGCGGGGACGGCAACCTCGAATTCCTGGGCCGGGTGGACCGCCAGGTCAAGATCAACGGCAAGCGTGTCGAGCTCGACGAAATCGAAGCCACGTTGCGCCGCAGTCCGCTGCTGGAGGATGCCGCCGTGATCGCGCCCATGGTGGTCGACCGCCCCCGCAAGACGTACGCCTACGTCAAACCGCGGACGAACACGCCGGACCTGGTCGAGCGGTTGCGCGATTATGTCAAGCAGGAGCTCCCCGATCACATGATGCCGGCCGCCTTCGTCGTGCTGGAGTCGCTGCCGCTGTCGCCCACCGGCAAGGTGGATCGCGCGCGCCTCGCGCTCCCGGGCGCCGCCGCGCCCGCAATCGCTGTGACCGCCGCCGCCCCCCGGGGCAACGCGCTGGAGATCCGCTTGATCGAGATCTGGCGCACAGTCCTCGATCTGCCCGCCGTGGGCGTCGAGGACAACTTTTTTGATTTGGGTGGCACGTCGCTTCAACTTCTGCAGGTACACGCAACAATCGTCGCCGACATGAAAAGTGATTTGACAGTGGTGGACTTGTTCCAATATCCGCGCATCGGTGCCCTGGCCGCGCATATTGCCGGCCGCGCGTCGGCGGCGCGAGGCGCGCAGGCGGATGAAAACACGAGCCGCGGCCTGAGCGCGGACGAGCGTGCCGGACGGCAACGCGCCGCCCTGGCGCGTGCGCGGGTGGCGCCCCGCCGCCGTAGTCAATGAACGAACGGGACGACACCTCCGGCGGTGCACC
>CAZZYJ010000414.1:988-2311 GCA_964658215.1 uncultured Steroidobacteraceae bacterium
CCGCCCGGCGAACTCGTCGGCGGGGTCGCCGTGATCGGCATGGCGGGCCGCTTTCCGGGCGCCGGCAACGTCGCCGAGTTCTGGCGCAATCTGTGCGAGGGCCGCGAGTCGATCACCCGCTTCACCGACGCGGAACTCGAGGACAGCTTCGGCGCGGAGATCCGCAATGCCGCCAATTTCGTCAAGGCGCGTCCCATTCTCGAGGACGTTGATTGCTTCGACGCGGATTTTTTCGGCATGTACGCCAGGGAGGCGGAACTCACCGATCCGCAGCACCGTATTTTCCTGGAATGTGCCTGGGAGGCCCTCGAGGATGCCGGCTACGACCCGGCCGTCTGCCGCGGTTCCATCGGCGTGTTCGCCGGCGCCAGCATCAACACCTATTTCCTGAACAACGTGTTCGGGCGGCGGCGGACCATCGAGGAGTTCACCAGCAGCTACCAGGTCGGCGAGTACCCGAAGCTGCTCGGCGCCGGCGCCGATTTCCTGGCCACCCGGGTTTCCTACAAGCTGGATTTGCGCGGTCCGAGCTTCACGCTGGCCACGGCCTGCTCGACCTCGCTGTTGGCGGTGGCGCAGGCCTGCCAGAGCCTGCTGTTGTACCAGTCCGACATGGCATTGGCCGGCGGCGTTTCCGTGACGTTCCCGCAGAAGCGGGGCTACCAGCACCTGGAGGGCGGCATGGTCTCGGCGGACGGCACCTGCCGGCCGTTCGATGCCGACGCCACCGGCACGATCTTCGGCAGCGGCGCAGGCGTCGTGCTGCTCAAACGGCTGGAAGAGGCCCTCGCCGACGGCGACCACATCTATGCGGTGGTGCGCGGCGCCGGCATCAACAACGACGGCGCCGCCAAGGTGGGCTTCACGGCACCGAGCGTCGACGGCCAGTGCGCCGTCATCGAGATGGCGCATGCCGGCGCGGGCATCAAGGCTCGCTCGGTGAGCTACGTCGAATGCCACGGTACGGCGACCCCCCTCGGTGACCCCATCGAAATCGCCGGGCTCACCAAGGCGTTCGCGGCCGACCCGGACAGCGGGCAGTTCTGCGCCATCGGTTCGGTCAAGGGCAACGTCGGCCATCTGGATGCGGCCGCCGGCATCACCGGTTTCATCAAGACCGCGCTCGCACTCCAACACCGCATGCTGCCGCCCTCGCTGCATTACAAACGGCCGAACCCGCAAATCGACTTCTCCAAGACGCCGTTCTACGTGAATGCGGCCCTCGCCGCCTGGCCGGCCACCGGGACGCCGCGGCGCGCGGGCGTCAGCGCCTTCGGGGTGGGCGGCACGAACGTGCACGTGGTGCTCGAGGAGGCGCCCGCC
>CAZZYJ010000415.1:0-2308 GCA_964658215.1 uncultured Steroidobacteraceae bacterium
ACAGGGGCGAAAAGCTCCGCCTGCTCGACGGCACCGAACGCACGCTCGAAGCCGTCATCCTCAGCCATCCAGGAACACCTCCACGGCCCGCAACTCCGCCGCCTTGTCCTCGGGCAGCGTATCGTTGACGAACAGACCCGCGGCGACCTCCGTGCCCGCGAGGTATTTGAGGCGGCCCTTCATCCGGTAGGCGGGGAAACATTCCGCATGCAGGTGATGCGCGCCCCGCTCGGGCGCATCGAGCGGGGACTGGTACCAGGCCATGATGTACGGGAACGGCATCTGCCACAGAGCGTCATACTTCAGCAGCACGGTCTTCAGGGCGCGGGCCAGATCCGCGCGCTGCGCGGCTGTGAGGTCGCGGAAGTCCGCCACGGCGATGCGCGGTGCGATCCACACCTCGTAGGGATAGCGGGCCCAGGCCGGCACGAACGCGACGGCGTGCTCGCCGCGGTAGACGATGCGCCGGTCCTCGCCGAGCTCGGACTCGATGAGCGTCTCGAGCAGCGGCCGCCGCCGCGACAGATAAAATTCCCGCTCGCGGGCATGCATGCGCCGCGGCACGGGCGGCACGAAGGGGTACGCGTAAATCTGGCCGTGCGGGTGATGCAGGGTGACGCCCACCTCGGCACCCCGGTTCTCGAAGGGCAGCACGTAGCGGATGCCCGGCCGTTGCGCCAGCGCCTGCAGGCGGCGCCCCCATACCTCGAGCAGCAGCTCGATGTGGTCCAGCGGCAGGCCGCCGAGCGAGCCGCGCGGGTCCTGCGTGAAGACCACCACCTCGCAGCGGCCGGTGCCGGCGGCGCTGCCCACGATCTGCGGCGGAGGCGCGGTGGCATCCGCCGCGAGCGCGGGAAACAGGTTGTCGAACACCGCGACGTCGTAGTTGCCTGGCGGCAGCTCGGTGGGCGCGGCGGCGTCGGCGGAGGGCAGCAGCGGATCGTACTCGGGCGGCGGCAGAAACGTGCGCTGCTGGCGGTTGACGGCATAGGCCACCCACTCGCCGCGCAGCGGATGCCAGCGCAGGTGCGGACCGTCCGCCGCCGGGCCGCTGCGCGCGAGCAGCGGCGGCGGCACGGGTTCGATCGGCCGGCGGCCATAGAGCGTGAGCGCGCGGCCATCGGGCTTGCTCAGCGTGAGTTCGTACACGCGCTCCCCCTCACGCCTCGCCGCGCACCGCGCGCGCCAGCCGCTCCAGCGCGAACTTCGGTGTGCGATCGGCGTAGAGCAGACCATTCGCCTCCTGGAAGGTGTCCGCGAACTGTGTGTAGCAGAAGGCGCTGAACATTCCGGCGGTGCGGGCCGCGGAGATCACTGCGACACAGAGCCGTTCGTACTGCGCCGCGTCCTTCGCACGCGCGTAACCCCAGGTGGTTTCCTCCTGCGCCGCGTCCGCGTAGGCGATGCCGCCGAATTCCGAGAGGCAGATGGGCTGGCCCCGATGCGGGTAGCCGTCCAACGTCAATATCCTGCCCCCGGTCCAGCGCCGGTCGACGACCTCCTGGGGCTTGACTTCGGCGCCGTAGCGCGCCCGCAGCCGGCCCGGATCACAATCGTAGTCGTGGATGCCGATCACGTCCGTGGCGGAACTCTCCCAGCCGTCATTGCCGATCACCAGCCGGGACGGGTCGAGCGTCTTGGTCAAGTGATAGAAGGCGGCGACCGCATCGCGCGCCGCGGGCGTGGTCGGCAGTTCCGGCACGCCCCAGGATTCGTTGAAGGGCACCCAGATGACGACACACGGGTGACTGATGTCACGTTCCACCGCCTCGGTCCACTCGCGCAGCAGGCGCTTGATCGCCCGGGTGGTGAACCGGTATGCGCTCGGCATCTCGCTGAACACCAGCAGGCCGAGCACGTCCGCCCAGTACAGATAGCGGGGGTCTTCGATTTTCTGGTGCTTGCGCACCCCGTTGAAGCCCATGTCCTTGGCAAGTTGCACGTCCCGGCGCAACGCATCCACCGAGGGCGCGGACATGAGCGTGTCGGGCCAGTAACCCTGATCGAGGACCAGGCGCATGGTGTACGGACGGCCGTTCAAGAGGATCTTTTCGCGCTGCACGCCGATCGAGCGCAGCGCCGTGTACGAAGCGACCTCGTCGACCACCACGCCGTCGTGCAGCAGCTCGATGTCGGCATCGATGAGGGTCGGCCGTTCCGGCGACCACAGCAGATCGTTGCGATAGTCATCGATGCCGGGATCCGACAATCCTATCCTGCGGTGCACCTCGCCGCCCGTGACGGCGTACGTGTCGTCGGCGAGCACGCGGCCGCCCGCGCGCAGCACGATGGCGATGCGGTAGTCCCC
>CAZZYJ010000416.1:0-2256 GCA_964658215.1 uncultured Steroidobacteraceae bacterium
GAGCGGCGCCTCGTCGAGGTAGAAACCGACGGTGGGCGCCGCGCCGCCGGACGACGCCAGTCCGCGCATCTCGATCTCATTCTGGCCGGGTCCGGCCGACCGGATGGAGACGCCGGGCGTCTGCGCCGCCACCGTGCCGAGATCATGGATGCCGGCGGCGTCCAAGTCCGCGCCGCTCACCGCGGTGATGCTGATCGGCGTCTTCAACACCGTCGAATCGCGCTTCTCCGCGGTCACCACGATTTCGGACAGCGCATCCGGCGCCGACGCCGGCGCCACGTCCGCCGCCAGAGCCGCGGCAAGGGGGGCCAGCATCGCGCAACCGGCGCTGACCGTCGTCCAACGTCGAAAGCCTCCGACACTGGGCCGGTTCGAAGATCTGATCGGCATGATATGGCACCCCTGTCGCGTGTATCTCACTATGTGAGATTGAATGTTCACCTATTGATATCTTTGCGGCATCGGTTGATGATTGTCAATATCGTTCAACGAACCACCGGAGACGTTTCATGGCGCAAGGTGAAATCATCGCGGGCTTTCTCGCTCCCCATCCGCCGCATCTGGTGTACGGCGAGAATCCGCCGCAGAACGAACCGAAATCGCAGGGCGGGTGGGAACCGCTGCGCTGGGCCTACGAGCGCGCCCGCGCGGATCTGGCCGCCATGAAGCCCGACGTGTTGCTGGTGCATTCGCCGCATTGGATGACGTCGGTGGGTCACCATTTCCTGGGCGTGGAGAAGCTCTCGGGCAAGTCGGTGGATCCGATCTTTCCGAACTTGTTTCGTTACGATTTCGCGCTCGACGTCGACGTCGAGCTGGCCGAAGCCTGTGCCGAGGAAGGTCGTCGCGCGGGACTGGTGACGAAGATGATGCGCAACCCGAATTTTCGCGTCGATTACGGCACCATCACCACGCTGCACATGATCCGTCCCGAGTGGGACATCCCGGTGGTGGCCATTTCCGCGAACAACACGCCCTATTATCTGGACACGCAGCAGGGTCTGGCCGAGATGGAGACGCTCGGCCGCGCGACCCGGGAGGCGATACGCAAGACCGGACGCCGCGCGGTGCTGCTCGCGTCGAACACGCTCTCCCACTGGCATTTTCACTCCGAGCCCGCCATCCCGGAGGACATGTCGAAGGAACATCCGCAGTCCATGATCGGTTATCAATGGGACGTGCGCATGATCGAGCTGATGCGCAAGGGCCGCATGCGTGAGGTGTTCACGCTGCTGCCGCAGTTCATCGACGAGGCGTTTGCCGAGGTCAAATCCGGCGCGTTCACCTGGATGCATGCCGCCATGGAATATCCAGAACTCGCGGCGGAGCTGTACGGCTACGGCACCGTGATCGGCACCGGCAATGCCGTCATGTGCTGGGACGCGCGTCACGCGGCGCAGGCGGGCTGAGGCCGTGACCGTCGTTTCCGCGTTCCTCGTCCCCGGCCACCCTTTTCCCACGCTCAAGCCGGAAATTCCCGGCTACGGCCGCTTGAACCAGGCCATGCAGAACGCCGGCCGCGCGCTCGCCGCCTCGCGTCCGGACGTCGTGCTGGTCTACTCCACGCAATGGATCGCCGTGCTCGACCAACTCTGGCTGACGCGCCGCCGGAGCACGGGCTTGCACGTCGATGAGAACTGGTACGAATTCGGCGACCTGCCGTACGACATCATGGCGGACGGCGATCTGGCCACCGCCTGTGTCGCGGCCTCGCCGGGCAGCGACATCCATGCCCGCGGCGTCGACTACGACGGCTTTCCGATCGACACCGGCACCATCGTCGCCGCCGGACTGCTCGGCATCGGCGGCCCCGACCGCCCGCTCGTGGTCGGCTCGAACAACCTGTATCACAACGGCGAGATCACGGAGAAGCTCGCCGGGCTCGCGGTGCGTTGCGCCGAGGCGCAGGGCAAGCGTGTCGCCGTGGTCGGCGTCGGCGGCTTGTCGGGATCGCTGTTTCGCGCCGAGATCGATTTGCAGGAAGACCACATCGCCACCACCCAGGACGACGCATGGAACCGGCGGATGCTGGATCTGATGACGACGGGCGACGTGGCCGAACTGCGCCGCCTGATCCCCGAGTACGTCGGCGCCGCCCGCGTCGACATGGGTTTCAAACATCTGCACTGGATCCTGGGCGCCCTCGACAAGCCTTTCAGCGGCGCGGCGGTGCATGCCTACGAGCCCTTGTACGGCAGCGGTGGCGCCGTGGTCGAATTCCACCTGTGACGGACGCGCCCCGGCACTACCGCAACT
>CAZZYJ010000417.1:0-2242 GCA_964658215.1 uncultured Steroidobacteraceae bacterium
CGCATTCCTACGCGCTGATGCTGCACCTGTCGTGCGGGTTGTTCGTCGTCCCCGCGCTGTTGATGCTGTCGATGGGCCGCTACCGGGTGTTCGCGCAGCCCTCAGGCCAGCGTTAGCGTCTGCTTCGCCAGCGGCAGGCTGCGGATGCGCCGGCCCGTGAGTTTCGCCAGGGCATTGACCACCGCGGGGGCGATCAGCGGCGTGCCGGCTTCGCCAATGCCGCCGATCGGCGCCCCGCTCTCGATGATCGCGACCTCCACCACGGGCATGGCGGCCAGCGTCAACATGGCATAGTCGGTGAAGTTGCTCTGCTGCACGGCGCCTTTTTCGATGACGATCTCGCCGTAGAGACAGGCCGACAGGCCGAACACGATGGCCGACTGGAACTGCGCCTCGATCTGCGCCGGGTTCACCGCCATGCCGCAGTCCACCACCGCCCACACGCGATGCACCACCGCCCTACCGTCGCTGACCGACACCTCGGCCACCTCGCCTGCCACGGAGCCGAACGCCTGATGCAGGGCGATTCCCATGGCGCGCGTGCTGCCATCCCCGGCCTGATAGCGCGCGCCCGTCCAGTGTGCGATGGCGAGCAGCCGGTCCAGCACCGCGACGAAACGCGGCGCGTCGCCCAGCAGCGAGCGCCGGAACGCAACCTCGTCCTGACCGGCCGCGGCCGCCATCTCGTCGATGAAGCACTCCTTGCAGAACGCGTTGCCGCTGTGCTCGACCGAGCGCCAGTAGCCGACCGGCGCCGGGATCGGCTCGTACACGTAGTCGACCTTCTTGTTCGCCACGGCGTAGGGCTGCTTGTCGAGGCCGCCGTACACGCTCTCGTCGAGCTTGCCGGAGAACAGCGGATTGGACTTGCGCAGCGGACCGTCGCCGACGGCGGTGAAATGCCAGGCGACGGGCACGCCGCCGGCATCGAACCCCGCGCGCAGCTTCACGGCCGTCATCGGACGGTAGAAGTCGTGCTGCACGTCCTCCTCACGGGTGAAGATCAGTTTCACGGGTTTGCGCAGCTTCCGGGAGAGCATGACGGCGGGGATCAACTGATCGCCGAAGGCGACGCGGCGTCCGAAGCCGCCGCCGAGGTAGGGCGTGTGCACCGTGATCCGGTCGAGCGGCAGTTTGGTCAGGTTCTGCACCATGACCGCCACCAGTTCGACCATCTGATTGCCGATCCAGATTTCCGCATGCTGCGCGGTCACGTGCGCCGTACAGTTCGGCGGCTCCATGGCGCCGTGGGCGAGAAACGGCAGCGCATACTCGGCGCTCAGGGTCTTTGCCGCCGAGCGCAACGCGGCCGGCGCATCGCCCACCGACTCCGCCGTTTCGCCGCTTTCATCCAGGCGGCCCTGCAGCCGCTCGGCAAACTTCGCGGAAGAGAAGTCCGCCAGCGGGCTTGCGGACCAGGTCACCTCGAGAGCGGCCGCGCCCTGCTTGGCGGCGTAAAAGTTGCCGGCGACGACGGCGACGCCGCCCGGAATCTTTTCGATGGCGATGAGATGCCTGGATTTTTTCAGCAGCGATCGGTCGAACGAGACCGCTTCGCCGCCGAAGACGGGCGAGTACTTGACGGCGGCATAGACCATGCCCGGCAGGTGCGTGTCGATGCCGAACTTGGCCGAGCCGTCGATCTTCGAAGGACTGTCGAGGCGCGGCATGGGCTTGCCGATGTAACGGAAGCGAGCGGCGTCCTTGAGCACCGGCGCAGGCACGGGCAACGCGGCCGCCCGCGCGATCAACGCCGAATACGGCAGATGGCGGCCGGACGCGGCGTGACGCACCACGCCGAGCTCTGCCGTGCAGTCGTTTTCGGGGACGTGCCACTCGGCCGCCGCCGCCTGGATGAGCATGCGCCGCGCGCTCGACGCCGTTTCGCGCAGGGCCTGGTACGAGGAGCGCATGCTGAGCGAGCCGCCGGTGACGCGAAATTTCTTCGGGCCGCCGAACGAGATCAGCTTGTACGCTTCGCCCGGTGGCGGATGCTCCACGGAGACGTGTTCGAAGGGGATGTCGAGTTCTTCGGCGAGGACTTGGGCGATGCCCATGTAGATGCCCTGCCCCATCTCCGCGTAGGGGCATTGGAACACGACTCCGCCCGTGGCCGGCAGGCGTATGTAGGCATTGAGCACGGAGCCCGCGCCCACCGGCGTCGCCGGGGCCCCCTCCGGCCGGCGCACCGCAGCTTGCAGCGTCACCGGCAGGCTCAACACCGCGCCCGCGGCCGCGGCGC
>CAZZYJ010000418.1:0-2205 GCA_964658215.1 uncultured Steroidobacteraceae bacterium
GCGTGACGCCGGCGCCACCGCCGGCGGCGAGCGCGTACGCCCAGGCACGGCCGATCAATACGCCCTTCGCGCCGAGCGCGAGCATGCGCACCACGTCGAGACCCGAGCGGACACCGCCGTCCGCGAGCACCGTGAGCCGCGATCCGACGGCGTCGGCGATCGGCGGCAGCGCTCGCGCGCTCGACGGCACGCCGTCGAGCTGACGGCCGCCGTGGTTCGAGACGACGATGCCGTCGGCGCCCAGGTCCGCGGCGAGCCTGGCGTCCTCCACGTCGAGAATGCCCTTGATGATGAGCGGGCCGCGCCAGGTCTCGCGTATCCAGCCCAGATCCTTCCAGGTCACCGACGCATCGAAGTTGTTCCTCATCCATGCGAAAAAATCTTCCAATCCCGTGTTTCTGCCGAGCAGCGGCGCCACGTTGCCGAGCGCATGCGGCCGGCCCCGCAGGCCCACGTCGAGTGCCCACGCCGGATGGGTGAGCGCCTGGCCCAGACGCCGCAAACCGCCGCGCAGCCCCGGTGCTCCCGCGAGGCCCGACCGATAGTCGCGGTAGCGCGTGCCGGGCACCGGCATGTCCACCGTGAACACCAGCGCGCTACAGCCGGCCTCGGTGGCCTGCGCGAGCAGGTCGCGCACGAAGCCACGATCGCGCAGCACGTACAGCTGGAACCAGAACGGTCGGCCGACCTGGGCGCGCACCTCGGCAATCGGACACACCGATACCGTCGACAAACAGAACGGCACGCCCGCCGCGTCGGCCGCCCGCGCCGCCTGCACTTCGCCGCGGCGCGCGTTCATGCCCGCAAGCCCCACCGGTGCGAGCACCACGGGCATGGCCAGCTGCTGGCCGAACAATTCGGTGGACAGATCGATGGACGCAACGTTGCACAGCACGCGCTGGCGCAGCGCCAGCGCGCCGAGATCGGCCACATTGCGTCGCAGGGTCTGCTCCGCGTAGGACCCGCCGTCGATGTACTCGAACAGAAACGGCGGCAGCCGGCGCCTCGCCTGTTCACGCCAGTCATCGAAGGAAGCGGGCGCGCTCGTCACGCCTCGAGGATCTGCCGCGCTGCCGTGCGCCCGGCGATCCGGCCGAGGCCCGCGGCGGTGAGCATGCCGTTGCCCGCCATGTAGCCGGACGCGCCGCGACCCGAGATGCCGCGCGCCGCCCCGCCGCCGGCGAACAGATTGGGAAAAGCCTTGCCGTCCTCGCGCAGCACGCGCGCATCGGCGTCGATCTCGAGTCCGCCCTGGGTGTGGAACAGGGCGCCGTTCACCTTGGCGGCGTAGTAAGGCGGCGCGAGCGGCGGGTGCAGGGGGGAGAACACGCGGCCGAACGGATCGGCAGCGGCGCCGGCGCGGACCTGCGCCACGGCGGCGAACGTTTCTTCCAGGGCATCGGCGGGCAGGCGGCAACGCTCGGCGAGCTGCCCGACCCCGTCGCCGCGCACGATGGCGCCCGCCGCCACGGCCTGCTGGAAGTCGACGAACTGCAACATGAGCTCGTAGCGGGCCTGATCGAAAACACTCCAAGCAACATTGCCGGGTTGCGCGACGACATTCACCGCCTGCTCGGAGTAGCCCTTCGACTCGTCAGAGAAGCGCCGCCCCGCCGTGTTGACCTGGAAACCGCCTGCCATGATGAGCGGCCAGAGGATGGGGATGGCATGACCGGCGGCCAGGCCGCCGTGGCCCTGGTAGGCATCGAGATCGTTGAGCGCCGCGCCAAGTTCGACGCCCCAGGCGATGGCATCGCCCTTGTTGCCCGGATGGCCGTGGAACACCGCGCCACGGATCTCGGGGATGTAACGCTCCAGCATGTCCGGGTTGCCGGCGAACCCGCAACAGGCGAGCACCAGCGCATCGCACCCCACGTCGAGGGCATCGCCGTCGGGTTGCTCCACGCGCACGCCGCTGATGCGTCCATCTCCGTGCGTGTACAACGTGCGCACCACCGCGCGGGTGAGCAGGTCCGCGCCGGCCACCGCCGCGGCGCTCTCGAGCGCCGTCATCAACTCGGCGCCGTTACGGTTCGGCGTACCGACCATCCGGCGCACGCTGTGGCCCGGATACAGAAAACCGTCGACCAGGCTCAAGGGCACGCCGTGGCGCTCCCGCAACCAGCGGATGAGCGACGCCGACTCGACGGCGAGGCGCTCGACCACGGCCCTGTTCACGCCGCCGTGGGCCTTGCGGGCGATGTC
>CAZZYJ010000419.1:0-2188 GCA_964658215.1 uncultured Steroidobacteraceae bacterium
CCACCATTTCGAGGAATCGGCGGGCGCGGACTTCGGCATGCCGACTGCGTCCGCCCTACGAACGCCTTTCTCCCTGGCTCGCCCAAGAACTGCAGCGCAGCCCTCAGCCAATGCTCGGTACCGCTGTCGGTAACGCGTTAAGAATGCGCATCAATAATGAATAACGATCAAGAAACTGGTTGACATCGTTAACGCGATTGCTATTGTTCGACTGACATAATCTGGGCCCGCACACGCGGCGCCCGGCGGGATGAATCAACGGAACGATTGCTGTCGCGGGTAGCTCACGCGCCTGCCGGGCAGGTGTGGCCGTCTCACCCGCCGAGGAACGAGCATGAATGAGTCAGCGATGAGCCTGCGGTCGAAGGTATTGGCGTGGGCGGTGGTCGCGGGTACGGTGGCTGTACACACGGCGGGCGCCCAGACCGCATTCGCGGATCACTCGTCCGATCAGTTACAGGAAGTCGTAGTCACCGGCGCCCTCATCAAGCGGACCGACACGGAAACTCCGAGTCCCGTGCAGGTGATCAGTGCGCAGGACATACAGAATACCGGCTACTCCAACGTTTCGGACGTGCTGCGCACGCTGTCGGCGAACGGCGCGGGCACGCTCAACCAGGGATTCGGCCAGGCGTTCGCGGCCGGTGGTTCCGGGATCGCGCTGCGTGGCTTGTCCGTGGGCAACACGCTTACTCTCATCGACGGACAGCGCATGGTGGCGTACCCGCTGAGCGACGACGGTGAGCGCAGCTTCGTCGACGTCAGCGCCATTCCCATCAACGCGGTGGAGTCCATCGACATCCTCAAGGACGGCGCGTCGGCCGTGTACGGCGCCGATGCCATCGCGGGCGTGGTGAACGTCAAACTGAAGAAAACCTACGTCGGCGCGGAAATGACGGCGGAGTCGGGGACCTCGCAGCGGGGCGACGGCACCACCGAACACGTGTCCGGGATCTGGGGCATGGGCGACCTGCAGAACGACGGCTACAATTTCTATGTCGCCGTGGATTGGCATCATACGGACAAGATTCTGGGCGCCAACCGCGACGGCGCCTTCACGACGACGGACTGGTCGTCATTGCCCGGCGGCGTGAACACCCAGCCCGGCGCCGCCGGCGCGTCGAGCCTCGCCTACCCGGACAGCCGCACCGGCTACCTGGTCAACCCCTCGACGGGCACCGTCAGCGCCTATCTTCCCGGCTGTACGGCCGCGTTGCAGAGCGCCAACAAGTGCACCTTCGCCTTTCCGGGCACGCTGCAGTCACCGACGACGCAGATCAACCTGCTCAGCAAATTCACGAAAAGCCTGGCCGGCGGTTGGACGGCGAGCCTCACCGGATCGGTGTTCGACAGCGGCGCACAGCAGATCGCGGCGACCTCGTTCGGACATGCGTTCAACAACACGGGGCAGGAGTCGGGCTCCATCGTCAACATCACCTTCAGTCCGGGTAAGCTTGCCTCCACCGTGGTGTATCCCGTCTTGTCGCTGCCGGCCTCCTCGGCGCTCAATCCGACGGGTGCGGCGCAAAACCTGGTGTACAGCTTTCCCGACATCGGTCCGGCGCAGACCACGGTCGACACGCTCACGTACCGGCTCTCCGGCGACGTGCGCGGCGCCGTCGCCGGCTGGGACATCGACGGCTCCGTGGGCGTCATGTATTCCAGCATGACGGAAAAGTATTTCGGTTTGATCGAGCCGGGCGTCGCCCAGGCTGACCTCAACAGCGGCGCGTACGTGCCCGGCGTCAGCACCAACGGTGCGGCCCTGTTCGCACCGGTCGAGTCGGCCCACCCGTCGAGCACGCTAGGCACGCTCGACGTACACGGCTCGCACGAGTTGTTCCAGATGCCGGGGGGTCCGCTGTCGGTGGCACTGGGCGGCCAGTACATCCACAAGGCGCTGAACGCCACCAACCCCCCCTCGGTGGTGTCGGGCGTGCAGGAAGGCACCATCGCCTTCGCGGTGGGTTCGCAGGACGATTCCGCGGCCTACCTCGAAATTGGCGGCAAGATACTGCCGCAGCTCGAAGTAACCGCCGACGAGCGCTACGACCATTACGACACGTACGGCGGCTCCGCCACACCCAAGTTCGGCATCAAATACACGCCCATCGAGCAGTTCGCGGTGCGCGGAACCTGGGGTCGCGGCTTCCGAGCGCCGTCCATCGCCGAATCCGCCACGGCTGGT
>CAZZYJ010000420.1:0-2160 GCA_964658215.1 uncultured Steroidobacteraceae bacterium
GACGTCGCCGACGATGACGCCGCCCTCCATCACCTCGACGCGCTTCGCCGATTCGATGTTGCCCTGCAATTCCCCGCCCACCACCACGACCCCGGCCAGCACCTGGCCGGTCAGCTGCGCGCCGTGTTCGATGTTGAAATTACCGTCGATGCGCACGTCGCCCTTGAAGCGGCCGGCCATGCGCACGTTCCCGCTGCCTTCGATCTTGCCCTCGATGGACAGGCTGGCGGCGATCACCGACTCGCCCCCCTCCGCCCGCTCGCGGGGCAGGGGGCGATGCACGGCCATGGACGGCGGGGCCGCCTCGGCAGCCGGCCGCGGCTCCTTGCGTTCCAGCAAACGATCGGGGGGCGGCGGCGCCGCGGTCGCCACCGGGGCCGGCGCCGCAGGCGTGGGGGTTTCTTTCCAAAGTGCCATGACAATCTCCGCAGGTGAGGTCATCGAAGCCTACACGCTACGCCCTGAATATGTCATGGGGGCGACCGTCGAATAATGGCGACAGGGCTCGCAGATTTCACATAAATACGACGCCCTGGCCGCCGGCTATACTGGCGTTTTGCCGGGGGTACCGCGTGTTCCAGCAGCTCAGCCATCTCAAACCGGATGCCATACTGGGGCTGATGGGCAAATTCCGCGCAGACCCCTGCACGGACAAGGTCGATCTGGGCGTGGGCGTGTTCCGCGACCTCACCGGCAACACCCCGGTGCTCGATTGCGTGCGCCGCGCCGAGCGGGCGGTGCTCGCTGCGCAGACCACGAAGTCTTATGTGGCGGCTGCCGGCAGGGCCGAATTCAACGACGCCGTCCAGGAACTGGTGCTCGGCTCCGGGCATGCCGCGCTGGTCGCGCGCCGGACACGGACGGTGCAGGCGCCGGGGGGCTGCGGCGCCCTGCGGGTGGGCGCGGAGTTGCTACGGGCGGCGGCTCCGCAGACCACGGTCCACGTCAGCGATCCCACCTGGGGAAACCACCTGCCGCTGCTCGGCAGCTCTGGTCTCAGACTGGAGCGCTATCCCTACTACGATTCGGCGGGGCACTCGCTGCGTTTCGAGCAGATGCTGGCACGGCTCGACGCGGTGCCGGCGGGCGACGTGGTCCTGGTGCACGCCTGCTGTCACAACCCGACGGGTGCCGACCTCAGCCTCGCGCAGTGGCGGACGTTGATCGAGGTTTTGCAGCGGCGCCGCCTGATCCCCTACCTGGACCTCGCGTATCAGGGTTTCGGCGAAGATCTCAGCCGCGACGTGGCGGGCGTTCGCCTCGCCGCCGAGTCGTTGCCCGAGGTGTTGATCGCCGTGTCGTTTTCGAAGAATCTAGGTTTGTATCGGGAGCGGGTGGGTGCCTTGATCGTGGTGAGCGAGGGCACCGCGCAGGCCGACGCGGTGCAGAGCCACGTGCTGCAGATCGCGCGCAGCATGTACTCCATGCCGCCCGATCATGGTGCCGCCATCGCCGCGCACCTCTTCGCGGAGCCCGACTTGCGCGCAGAGTGGGTCGTGGAACTCGGGCAGATGCGCGGCCGCATCGCCGACATGCGCACGCTGCTCGCGCAGCGGCTGCGGGCCCGGACGGGCGACGACGCCTTCGATTTTCTTGCCGTCCAGCGCGGCATGTTCTCCCTGCTCGGCGTGCCGCCGCCGGTGGTGGACCGCCTGCGCGAACGGCATCACATCTACATGCTGGACGACAGCCGCATGAACCTCGCCGGCATCATGCCGCACAACGTCGATTACGTGGCCGCGGCCATCGCCGCCGAGCGCCGACCGGGCTAAAGGTTCGGCGTCGCCGCCGGCCCGCTCCGGAAACGGTGCCGCACCTCGCCGTTGCGGGTGAGTTCGTTGAAGCGATCGCCGCAGTAGTCGGCCACCACCCTGCGCCAGAAAGCCACTGCGCCTGCGTTTCGCTGGTACTCGACGATTTCCCACACCCCCGCGAAACGGTCGAAGATCAGGCGGGCTGCATCGCGGCCGATGCCGGCGCGTCGATGCGGTTGACGCACGAAAAACTCGGACATATGGAAATTGACGAGGTGTGCTCCGGCGGCCGTCAGGCGCGGACGGGTGACGAGCGCGAAGCCCACGGCGTCGGCGTCCCGGGATATCAACAGCGGATGCGAATGATCGTTGGCGAACCAGTTCGCGAAAATTTCGTGTTCGCGCG
>CAZZYJ010000421.1:0-2128 GCA_964658215.1 uncultured Steroidobacteraceae bacterium
TCGGGGCGGCGGCGCGGCCGGCCGCCGGCTTCGCCGCCGACTTCGGTGGCGCGCTCGGCGCCGTCGTCGGCGCACGTACGGACGCGCCCGGGGCGCCGGCGTGGCCGCCCGGCGGCACCAGGGTCAGCACCTGGCCCACGCGCAGCCGGAAATCCGCCCCGACGTGGTTCCACCGCGCCAGATCGCGGTAGTCGAGGTGGTGCCGCCAGGCGATGCTGTAGAGCGTGTCCTGGGCCCGCACCACATAGGCGGCCGGCCCGCGCGCACCCCCTGCATTGCCGGCCGCGCAGCCGGCCGACATGACGCAGCACAGTCCCAGCACGGCCAGCACACGGGCGCGCAATGCTCCTACCGCTGCAGTCCCGATAACAGGGGCACGAAGCTCACCACGCCCAACGACTCGCGGTGCAGCCGCGTCTCGCCCTTGGTGAAGCGCAACAACTCCTGACGTCCGTCGGGCCCCACGGGCGCGATCAGACGGCCGCCGGGCCGCAGCTGGTCGAACAGGGCCGGCGGCACGGTGTGCGGGGCCGCCGTCAGCAGGATGCCATCGTAGGGGGCCCGCGCCGGCCACCCCACGCTGCCGTCCTCGTGCCGGCAATGCACGTTGCGGATCTTCAATTCGCGCAGCGTGCGCCGCGCCTTGCCGAGCAGGCTCGAGATGCGTTCGACCGTGTACAGCTCCTCGACCAGCGGCGAGAGCACCGCGGTCTGATAACCGCAGCCCGTGCCGATCTCCAGCACCTTGCCCACCGGGCCGGCCGCCAGCAGCGCCTCGGTCATGCGCGCGACCACGTAGGGCTGCGAGATGGTCTGCCCGAAACCGATGGGCAACGCCGTGTCCTCGTAGGCGCGCGTCGCCAGCGCCTCGTCCATGAACAGGTGCCGCGGCACGTTGCGGATGCGATCGAGCACGCGCTGATCGGTGATGCCCTGATCCTGCAGCCGCTGCACCAACCGTTCGCGGGTGCGCGCCGAGGTCATGCCGATGCCGCTCAAGCGCGGCCCTGCCATGTAGCTACTCAAGGGCCAGCCATCGGGTCAGTTCGGGCAGCGCGGCATGGCGCGTGAGGTCGATCTGCAGCGGCGTGACGGACGCGTAGCCCGCGGCCACCGCGTGAAAATCCGTACCCGGCCCGGCGTCCTGGCCGGCGCCCGACGAGCCCACCCAGTACACGTCGCGGCCGCGCGGGTCCCTGGCGGCGACCACGGGCTTGGCGCGATGACGGCTGCCGAGCCGCGTCACCTCGAGGCCGCGCAGCTCGCCGTCGGGGAGGTCCGGCACGTTCACGTTGAGTATCACCGGCCCCTGCAGGGGCGCACGCCCCAGGCGCTCCACCAACCCCGCGGCGATGCGCGCCGCAGCGGCGAAGTTGCGCGGACTGCCGGGCCGCACGACCAGCGACACCGCGATGGCCGGCAGACCGAGGAAGCGGCCCTCGACCGCGGCGGCCACCGTGCCGGAATACAGGGTGTCGTCGCCCAGATTGGCGCCGTCGTTGACGCCCGACACGACGATGTCGTGCTCGAAGTCGAAGAAGCCCGAGACGGCGAGGTGCACGCAGTCGGTGGGCGTGCCGTTGACGTGATAGGCATCGACGTCGTAGCTCACCGCGCGCACCGGCACGTCGAGCGTGAGCGAATTGCTGGCTCCGCTGCGGTTGCGGTCGGGCGCCATCACGGTCACCGAGCCGAGCCGGCGGAGCGCACCGCTCAACGCCTCCAGTCCCTGCGCCCGATAGCCGTCGTCGTTGGAAACCAAGATTTTCACAGATTCATACCGCCTGCCCGAGGATGGCGGGTCGCGCCGTGCAGACTATACTGTAACGCTGTAATCACCGGGTAGCCGATCGAGTCCCCACGCCATGCCAAAACCACGCGACCCCGTCGGCCATGACGCCGATTCGACGCACGAGGACGCCCGGGCGTTTCGCGCCGCCGTGCACGACGTGAAACCGCTGGCGCACCGGCAGGACGCGGCCGTGCCGCCGCCGCGGCGCCGGCGCAAATCCGCGACCGCCGTCGCGGCGCAGGCCGCGGCATCCGGCGCGGGCGGACTCGACGCGCGCATGCCGCTGATCGAGACCGCGCCGCTGGCCGACACCGCCGTCGAGTTGACCACGGCGGG
>CAZZYJ010000422.1:0-2059 GCA_964658215.1 uncultured Steroidobacteraceae bacterium
TCAACGGCACCGATTCATACGACACTTCGTTGGAGGGCGGCAAGCACTGGTCCCTGACCCTGCGCCGCGGCCTGCAGCTGCGGCTGATAGACGAGGACGGCGGCGCCAACGTCGGCATGCTCTTCTACAACCCGGCCAACCTGCTGGAACGCTACAACGCCCCCGACACCCTGAAGTGCCAGCGCACCTTCAAGTTGACCCGGGGTCATTGTCTATACTCGGACATGGGGCGGATTTTCTGCTCCGTCGTCGAAGACTCCGCCGGCTGGCACGACACGGTGTGCGGCAACCTCAGCAAACGGCAGGTGACGGAACGCTGGGGCGCGAAGCCCTACCAGGCGTATCGCAACGACTGGCAACAGAACGGGTTCGACTCCTTCCTCGTCGAGGGCGGCAAGTACGGGCTGAACCGCCGCGATCTCGCGGCGAACGTCAATTGGTTCAGCAAGGTCTTCACGGCCGACGACGGCGCCTTGATTTTCGACGACACGCCGGTTGCGGCGGGACGCCAGGTCTTGCTGCGCTTCGAGATGGACACGCTGGTGTTGCTGCACACCTGTCCCCATCCTCTGAACCCGGCCAGGGACTATCCACGGCGGTCCGTCCGGCTGCAGGTGAGCCCCGCCGCGCCGGTGGCGGCCGACGATTTCTGCCTGAATGCCAGCCCGGAAAACCGCCGTGGCTTCGACAACAACCGTCTCTATCATCTCGGCGCCCGCGCCGACGTGCGACGCGAGGAGCGCGGCTCATGATCACCACGAGCCCGCGAGAGGCCGCCTCGGCCTACCATCGTCACGTCGTGCCGGCCGGCGAGTACTGGCTGCACACGGTGGCGCGGGGTCACCATCTGCGCATCGTCGACGTGGCAGGCAATCAAGCCGCCGACACGCTCATCTTCGCCGCCGACGACGTGTACGACCGCTACAGCGCCGTCGATACCCTCCGCGAACAGGGCAACGTCTATCTCACCACCGGGTCCAAGCTGCTGTCGACCGGCGGCAACGTGCTGGCCGAGATCGTCGCCGACACGGTGGGCCGGCACGACACCCTGGGCGGCGCGTGCGCGACCGAGTCCAACACCGTGCGCTATGCGCTGGAGAAACGCACCATGCACGCCTGCCGCGACAGCTACCTGCTGGCGCTCGCGGAACACGATGTGCTCGGTCTCAGCAAGCGGGACCTCACCCACAACATCAACTTCTTCATGAACGTACCCGTCACCCCGGCGGGGACCTTAAGCTTCGCGGACGGCATGAGCGGACCCGGCCAGTACGTCGAATTGCGTGCCGAACGCGACCTCGTCGTGCTGATCTCCAATTGTCCGCAATTGAACAATCCCTGCAATGCCTACAACCCGACGGCGCTCGAAATGCTGCTGTGGGACGCCGATGTTCCGTAAGGTCCTCATCGCCAACCGCGGTGAAATCGCCTGCCGGATCATCCGCACGCTGCGCCGACTCGGGGTCGGCGTCGTCGCCGTCTATTCGGAGCCCGACCGGCACGCCCCCCACGTCTTGCAGGCCGACGAGGCCGTGTATCTCGGCCCGGGCCCCGCGGGCGAGAGTTACCTCAATGTCGAAAAGGTGCTCGCGGCGGCAACGCGCTGCGGCGCCGAGGCGGTCCATCCGGGCTATGGATTCTTGAGTGAGAATGCGGATTTTGCCGAAGCGTGTGCCGCGGCGGGCATCACGTTCATCGGTCCGACGCCGGCGCAGCTGCGCGACTTCGGGCTCAAACATTCGGCACGCGAGCTCGCCACCCGCCTCGGCATCGGGCTCGCGCCCGGCAGCGAACTGCTGGCGGATCTGGCGACGGCGCGGCGCGAGGCGCAGCGCATCGGCTATCCCCTGATGCTGAAGAGCACGGCCGGCGGCGGCGGGATCGGCATGCAGCGCATCCGCAGCGCCGGCGAGTTCGACGACGCTTTCATCGCGGTCGAACGGCTGGCAGCACGGAGTTTCAGCCGCGGTGGCGTCTTCCTGGAGCGCTACGTCGAGCACGCGCGGCATGTCGAGGTGCAGATATTCGGTGACGGCCACGGCAAGGTGGTGGCGCTCGG
>CAZZYJ010000423.1:0-2037 GCA_964658215.1 uncultured Steroidobacteraceae bacterium
GGCGAGCACCTCGTGATCCTTGGGCCGAATGGCTGTGGGAAATCCACGCTGCTGTCCATTCTCGGGATGCTCGACGTGCCGGACCGCGGTGAATACTGGTTCGAAGGACACGACGTGTCCCGCTGGACCGAAGCGCGGTTGAGCGCGGCGCGACGAGGACGCATCGGCTTCGTCTTCCAGAGCTTCAACCTCATCGAGGAACTCGACGTCGCGGAGAACGTCGAGCTGGCCCTGCAATACACCCGCGTCGAAACGACGGGTCGGGCTGCGAAAGTCATGCGCATGCTCGAGAAACTGGGCGTCGCCCACCGGGCCGGACACCGGCCCTCGCAACTCTCAGGGGGCCAGCAGCAACGGATCGCGATAGCGCGGGCACTGGTGACCAAACCCGCGGTGCTGCTGGCCGATGAGCCCACCGGCAACCTCGACAGCGCCCACGGCGAGGAGGTCATGGCCCTCCTCGACGAGATCAACGCCGAGGGCACCACCATCATCATGGTCACTCATTCACCGGCGCACGCGGCGCGGGCCTCGCGCACCCTCCATATGCTCGATGGCGCCGTCGCGAAGGATGCGTAGATGAGGCTGCAGGATTTCAGGATCGGTTGGCGCATTCTTGCCGACAGCCCGCTGTATTCGGCGGCCTCGATACTGGGCCTGGGAATCGGCCTGAGCGTATGCCTGCTCCTGCTGAGTTACGCCCGCTACTGTTGGCAGTACGATTCGCGGGTACCCGATGCCGACGACGTCTACGTCGTCAAACAGCGCAACAACCTGCAGCTGGGCACCCCCTGGTACGATCAGGCGCCGCTGTTCCTGTACCGGGTGGCGAAGACCGCTCCGGGCGTGACCAACGCCGGCGCCTACGTCAACTGGCTGCCGCTGACCGTCGACGTGAACGGTCAGCTACGACAACTCGGCAGCCTCACGGTGCTGCCCGGCTTTGCCGAGTTGATGGGGCTCGAAGCGATCCAGGGAGATCTCACCGAAGCATTGTCGCGGCCCGATGCCATCGCGATCACGCAGCGCGCGGCGGTGCGTCTCTTCGGTACCTCGGACGTGCTGGGGCGGACGCTGCCACTGCGTTTGAGCGCCGTGGACGAGAACCGCAGCAGCGCACGCATCGCCGCGGTCCTGCGCGATCCGCAGGTGAATACGACCATACCGTTCGAGACGCTCAACGGTCCGAACCTGGGTCTGGTGCCCCCGGCGCTGCGCGACGAATTGCTCGGCAACTCGGCTTGGATGGGCTATTTGCTGGTACGGATTCACGCCGGCACGTCGCTGGCCGCCGTCACCGAGGTGTTGCAGAAGGCCTACGACGAAGCGCCCAGTACGCGAAAAATCGCGCCGGAGCAGAAGGACCGGCTGGGCGGTCGGCCTGTGAGGGACATCAAGCTGTCCCCGCTGCGGGACGCTTACTTCGACCGTGAAGTGGCCACGGACTGGCTGTCCCTCAAAGTCGATCGGGGAGATCGCATCGTGGTGGCCGGGCTCGTCGCCATCGCGGTACTCATTCTTGCCCTTGCCGCGGTCAACTACCTCAATCTTGCGACCCTACGCGTGGTCCGTCGCCAGCGCGAGATCGCCATGCGTAAAGTGCTGGGGGCGAGCAACGTTCGCCTCGCCCTGCAGTTTGCCGCCGAATCGCTGCTCATTTCCCTGCTGGCAACCGCCACCGGATTCGTTCTGGCCTGTCTCGCACTGCCGCTCTTTTCGCAGCTGATGAACCGTGATCTCACGAGCCTGTGGTCTCTGGAGAATGGAGGTATCGCCCTGGGCCTCGGTGCCGTTCTCGGGCTGACCATCGCCTGCTACCCGGCATGGATGGCTTTCGCCGTGCGTCCCTCGCTCATGTTGATGGGACGGCCGGATTCGGAATCTCGCGGCAACAAACGCCTGCGCCAGGGGCTGTCCGTGGCACAGCTGTCGGCTGCGATGGCGTTGGCCGGTTACACCCTGGCAATTTCCTGGCAAACCCGTTTTGCCATGCAAAGCTCGCCGGGGTTCGATCCTGCCGGGCTACTGGTCTTCGAT
>CAZZYJ010000424.1:0-2014 GCA_964658215.1 uncultured Steroidobacteraceae bacterium
GCGCTGGGGACGATGTCGATCGCGTTCGTGCCCTTCTTCTTCTTCGCCAGCGTCTACGCCCAGGTCTCGCTCGGCGAGACCTCCTCCAACGCCGGCGTCTACCTCCTCTACTTCTTCATCGGCTTCTCGGTCGCGGCCCAGATCGGCGGCCGGATCCTCGACGAGCGCGGCGCCCGTCCCGGGATGGTGGTCGGTTCGATCGTCGCCGCCGTCGGCTTCTACCTGCTCGGGCGCCGCGCCCGACTATGGGTCCGAGTCGGCGCCGCGACCGGATACGCCGCGCTCGCTGCGTGCGCGGGCGTCCTGATCCTGGATGTGCAGTTCGGCGCGCTCACCGGATCGCCCGGCACCACCTGCACCACCAGGAACACGATGACCGTGGCGGCGATCACCGTCACCCCCAGCACCGCGAGACGGGCGCCCACGAAGAGCACGCCGAAGCGGCGCGCCGCCACCCACAGCAGCACGAGAGTGCCGGCGCCGACGAGGCAGCAGGCCAGGACGGCCAGCGACCGCGCAGCCAGGCCACTCCGGGCGCCGGCGACCGGCGCCGTCCGGTCGTCGTAGGCGGATTTCAGGTCGACGACGCTCAGCACGTTGTCGAACCCCAGGCCGTGCAGGTGGACATTCCAGATGGCAAGCTTGGGATACTGGAACAGAAAGCCGTTGACGGCATCGTCCGCCAGCGTGTGCTGCACCGCCTGCAGCAGCGGGCGACGTCGTTGCGGATCGGTGGTGTCGTCGAGCGCCGCGATCAGCGCCTTGAACTCGGCACTCGCATACCCGAAGTAATAGTCGTCGCGCGCATAGATGTCGTAGTCCATCGGCTCCGCGTGACCGACGATGCTCATGTCGTAGTCATGGCGGCCGTACACCTGATCCAGCCACTGCGCCCACTCGAGGTTTTGAATGGTGGCGCGGATGCCGACCGCCGCCAGCTGCGCGGCGATGATTTCACCGCCGCGTCGCGCATAGCTCGGCGGCGGCAGTTTGAGCGTGATGGCGAACCCGTCGGGATGGCCGGCCTGCGCCAGCAACTGCCGTGCCTTCGCCACGTCGTGCGGATATTGCGCCGTGAGGTCGACGTAGGCCGGGTTGCGCGGCGCGAAGTGGCTGCCGATGGGCGTGCCGTAGCCGAACATGGCGCCCTCGATGACGGCGCGGCGGTCGAGTGCATGCGCGATGGCGCGGCGCACCCGCAGATCATTCAACGGTGGCCTGGCATTGTTCAGCACCAGCAGGGTTTCCATCTCCGTGGGACCCACGAACACGGCGAAGCGCGGATCGGCGGCGAACTGCGGGACGCTTTCGGGCGCCGGATAGTTGTCGAAGGCGTCCACGTCACCGGCCATGAGCGCCGCATAGGCGGCACTCGGATCGGCGATGAACTTGAAGGTGACACGCGTCAAGCGCGCCGGACGGCCCCAGTACCCGCGCGCGCGCACGAGGCGCAGCGAATCCCCGCGCCGCCACTGCGCCACGCGAAAGGGTCCCGTGCCGACGGGGTCACCGGCATTGGTGGCTGCAGAATTCGGGGCGACCATGACGAACGCGCCCCACGCCAGCGATTCCAGCAGGCCCCCGGCGCGACGGCGCAACCCGATTCGCAGCGTCTGCGCATCGATGACCTCGATCCCGCGCACCGCCTGCAGGCGCGATTTCTGCGGATTGACCGAGTCGGGCGCCAGGGCGCGGTCGAGCGAAAATTTCGCAGTGCCGGCGTCGAACGTCGTGCCGTCGTGGAAGCGCACGCCGGCGCGCAGATGAAACGTGTAGGTCAGTCCGTCCGCCGACACGTCCCAGGATTCGGCGAGCTGCGGCAGCACCGAACCGTCGGCGGCGAACTGCACCAGCCCCTCGAAGACGTTGCCGTACAGCGCTTCGGAGATGGCCGCGGCCGGACTGGCCGTCGGATCCAACAACGGCGGCTCGAGCTGCATGCCGATGGTGACGCCGCCGCCGCCGGCGCCGACCGTGCCGTCATCCCCCGTGACGCCGGCGCCCATGACGCCCA
>CAZZYJ010000425.1:0-1972 GCA_964658215.1 uncultured Steroidobacteraceae bacterium
AAGGCGCCCCACCGGCACGGCCCGCGCCGCCGGGAAGGCCCGCGCCACCGCGACGGCGCAACCCGTCGCGCGTCGGCGTCGACCGCCACCCCGCTCAAAACAGCCCTTCGATCACCTGCAGCAGGCCCCACAAGGACACCGCCCACACCAGCGTGCGCAGGTAGGGGATCCCGGCGACGTAGACCGGCAGGTACACCACCCGCGCCCAGAAATACAGCGCCGCACCGAACGCCGTGTGCGCCGTGTTCCGCTGCGCGACGCTCACCGCCAGCACCGCGGCGGCGAAAAACACGAAGGTTTCCAGGAAGTTCGCGCTCGCCCGCACCGCCCGCGCCGCCGCCCCCGTCAACGGCTGGGGCTCGCCGTCGCGATTGCCCGCATTCCATTTCAGGCCGCGCTGCCGTGTCGCCATGCCGGCCGCCACGAAGACGTACACGAGGCCCAGGTACAGCGACCAGCTCAAATATTTTATGTCGTTCGTCAAGCCACTCTCCCGCAAAAAAAAATTCAACATTCCCCGGAGCGACAAATATACTCCGCCCTCCCAACGCCGGTGCCGCCCATGCTGTTCAAGAATCTGGTCTTCTATCGCCTGCCCCCGGGTTGGGCGATGTCACCCGCCGAGCTCGAAGACCGCCTCGCCACCCGCACGCTGCAGCCCTGCGGGCCGTTCGAGTTGTCCTGCCGCGGCTGGCTGCCCGTGCGCAACGGCGGCCGGCTCCTGCACACGGTAGAGCAGCAACACCTGCTCGCCCTCGGCATGAATCAGAAACTGCTGCCGGGCTCCATCGTGCGCCAGGTGGCGCAGGAACGTGCCGACCTGCAGGCGGCCGAGCAGGGCTTCCCGGTCGGCCGCAAACAGATGCGCGATCTGCGTCACACGGTCGCCGACGAACTACGCGCCCGCGCGCTCACCCGGCGCACGCTCACGCGCGCGTGGATCGACGCCCAGCACGGCTGGTTCGCCGTCGACGCCGCCGGCATGCCGCGCGCCGAAATGGTGGTCGAGCTTTTGAGCGACACCCTGGGCAGCTTCGCACCCGTCGCCCTGGACACGCCGCGCTCGCCGCATGCCGCCATGGCCGCCTGGCTGCTGCACGGCGCGGCGCCGGGTCGCTTCTCCATCGACGACGATCTCGAACTGCAGACCGCCGACAAATCCAAGGCCATGATCCGCTACACCCGGCACCCGCTCGACGGCAAGGAGATCCGCGGCCATCTCGCCGCCGCGAAGTACCCGACCCGACTCGGTCTGACCTGGAACGACCGCATCTCCTTCGTGCTCACCGACAAGCTGCTGATCAAGCGTCTGGACTTTCTGGAGATGGGTACCGACGAGGCCCAAACCGACGAAGTCGATCCCGAGGAGCAGTTCAACGTCGACTTCACCGTCATGGCCGGCGAACTGGCCCTGCTGCTCGCCGACCTCGCGCAGGTGTTGGGACAGGAGATCGACAAAGGAGAGGCGTCGCACCCGGCCGGAGCGAAACCAGCGACAGCGGGCGACGCGCGTGACGGACATCCGCAGCGTGACGGACGTGAAGCCGCCCCGTGGACGTCACCGGCGCAGAGCAAGGTGGCCTGAACGTTACGGCCAGCGCTGCGGCACGCGCTCGATCTTGGTCGTGTCGTAGCCCATCTTGCCCGCCATGTCCACGAGTTTGCGGTAACTCGCGTCCGCGAGCTGCGGCTTGCGGGCCATGATCCATAGATTGTCGCGCGCCGTGCGGGTGATCAGCACCTCGGAATAGTCGCGGTCGAGATACGAGATGCGGTATTCGGCTTTGACCGGCCAGAACACGCGCATGCCCCACACCGCGTTGCTCGGATCCTCGATGAAACCCGTGGGGCGCATGGTTTTCAGCGGCCCGTCGAACGCTCCCTTGTGGAAGGTGAACGTGGTCTTGATGGTGCCGTCCGGGTTCTGCTCGTACGACTCGATGGCGTTGAAGGCCTTTTTCTCGAACACCGT
>CAZZYJ010000426.1:0-1964 GCA_964658215.1 uncultured Steroidobacteraceae bacterium
CGCGCGGAGCGGCCGAAGCATTGCTGCTCGACGCGGACCGCGTCGTCGTCGCTGGGCCGGCACAGCGGGTTCTAAAGCGCTGGGACGGGGTTCCGACGAGCCGGCCCCTGGCGTTGACGGCCGGGTGGGTCGATGGGCCCTTCTTCGATCCCCATTTCGAGCGTCTCGCCGGCGGGTCCGAGGTGCTGGTGGCGAGGGCGCTCCTGAACACGGGCGGTGAGCTACCCGCCGGCTCCGTGATGGTGCAGCTCAGTGAGCCCAACGCACGCGTATATCAACGCGCGGATGCGGTGAGAAGGCGTATTTTGTGGTTTTCGATCGGGATTGGATTGGCGACCGCCGTCATGGGAGCCCTCGGCGCCCATCAACTGACCCGCCGGCTCAAACGTCTCGTGCTTGCCGTGGACGCGGTGGAGCGCAACCAGGCCCGGCAGATCGAGCCACCGCAGGGCGTCGACGAAATCGCGCAATTGGGCCGGGCATTTGCCAACGTGTTGAACGACCTCCACAAGGAACGTGGCGAACTGCAAACACTGAGTCGTGAACTGGAGCGACGTGTCGCGGTGCGCACGCGCGAGGTGGAGCGACTGGCGGAAGAAACCCGCTACGCGGCGGTCGCGCGTGAGCGACTCAAAATGGCTCGCGACCTGCACGACACGCTGGCTCACTCCATGATGGCTCTGTTGAGTGAGATCCGCTACCTGCGACGGTTGCAGCTGCACGATCCTAAGTCCGTGGCGGGCGAGCTCGCGCGTGCCGAGGACCTTGCCCACGAAGGTCTCGACGAGGTTCGCACCGCGATCACCGAAATGCGCGTGACGACGGTGCGTGACACGGGGTTGGGTCCGGCCCTGGCCGCGGCCCTCGAACGTTTGTTGAACCGGTCCGGGATGGCTGGAGAATTCAGCGCCGATCCGCAAGCTGCGCTGTTCGGGGATGAGCGGGCTGAGACGTTGCTGAACATGTGTCAGGAGGCGCTGCGCAATGTCGAGCGCCATGCGGCGGCGAAGTACGTGGGCGTGAGCCTGCGGATCGCGCAGAACGGGGAGCTGCAGCTCACCATCGAGGACGACGGGGTCGGCTTCGATCCCACCCTGCGTTTCGACGGCCACTATGGAATAGTCGGACTTCGCGAACAAGCCGAACTGATCGGTGCGACGCTCGCCATCGACAGCTCTCCCGGTGGCGGCACCGCGGTGCGCATCGCCCTCCCCTTGTCGCCCATGATCTTCGGGTCCATCGGCCGTTGAGTCGATGCGTCGCCGGCTCGAAGGGCGGGATTTATGATTGACAGGACTGCAAACTGGGGGCCAACCTCACTCCTTTGAATTCGCACGCTGTAGAGGCGCGAAGGAGTGATCATGTCGTTCGATCTGCAACCGCATCTGCACGACGAGCTGGTCCGTGTGCGGCCGCTGCGGCCGGACGACTTCGAGCCGCTGTACGCCGTGGCAGCCGATCCTTTGATCTGGGAGCAGCATCCGAGCAGGAACCGCTTCGAGCGGGCGGTGTTCGCGACGTACTTCGAAGGCGCGCTGGCGTCGGGCGGCGCGCTCTGCGTGTTCGACGCGGCCGGCGGAGCGTTGCTCGGCAGTTCACGGTTCTACGATCTGGACCCTGCCGGATCGGCGGTGAAGATCGGCTATACCTTTCTCGCCCGCAGCGTCTGGGGCCGCCATTACAACCGTGCGCTCAAGACGTTGATGCTCGAGCACGCGTTCGGTTTCGTGGAGCGGGTGCTGTTCTCGGTGGGGGTGGACAACCGACGCTCGCGGCGGGCGATGGAAAAGCTCGGCGGCGTGCTGATCGGCGAAGCCGCGGTGGCCTATCACGGCGAGGCGAGCAATCCGAACGTGATCTACGCCATCGACCGGGCGCCGTGGGCTCTCATGCGCTGAAACTGCGCAGGGCGCCGTAGCACAACGCCAGCCCGAGCAGCGTGATGGCGAGCGCGCTCAACACGG
>CAZZYJ010000427.1:0-1963 GCA_964658215.1 uncultured Steroidobacteraceae bacterium
TGATGCGCGCGGCCTCCCAGGACTCGCTGCGGCCGTCGTCGTGCACGCCGTGCACCCGGGCGCTGCGTCCCTCTGCGGCGAAATCGACGCGGCGCACCTGGCAGCCCTCGATGACCTCGGCACCGGCGGCGACGGCCCGGCGGATCAAGATTTCATCGAACTCGGAGCGCCGCACCTGGTAGGCGAAGGGCATGGATTTGTCCCAGCTGTTCGCGAATTGAAACTCCTGACGCCGGCCGTCCGTGGAGGACACGAACTCGGCGCCCCACTTCTCCATGCCGATGGCGCGAACCGCCGCGGCCACGCCCAGTGTTTCCAGCAGCGGCATGTTGGCGGGCAGCAGCGACTCGCCGATGTGGAAGCGCGGATGGCGGGCCTTTTCCAGCACCACCACGTGGTGACCGAGCTGCGCGAGGCGGATCGCCGCCGCGGACCCCGCCGGGCCGCCGCCGATCACCAGTACGTCGCACGATGGGCCGCCGGGGGCGCTGCGCGCCCGGACGCCTGCGGTGGCGGCGACCGATCCTGCAACGGGCAATGGGGTGTCTGACATAGGAGCACTCGCTGGCAATAGGAGGGTCTACCGGGCGACCGGCCGGATCAGTTTATCGTGCCCACAAACAGGGGTCCAACGACTGTAAGATGACGCGTCATGCACATCTTGATTGTTGAAGATGACGAGGTGGCGCGCGACTACCTCGCCAAGGCCCTGCGCGAGGTGGGCCATACGGTGGACGTCGCGGTCAACGGGCTGGAGGGTCTGCGCATCGCCTCGTCCATCGCGGTGGATCTCGCCATCGTCGACCGCATGCTGCCGAAGCTCGACGGTCTGGCGCTGGTGCAGTCCCTGCGGGCCACGGGCCGCAAGCTGCCGGTGCTGATCCTGAGCGCGCTCGGCGACGTCGACGACCGCATCACGGGTCTGCGGGCCGGCGGTGACGACTACCTCACCAAGCCCTACCACATGTCCGAACTGGTGGCGCGCATCGATGCGCTGGCGCGCCGCGGCGAGGCCGGCGGCATGGAAACGAACACCAAGCTCAAACTCGCCGACCTCGAACTCGACCGCATGACGCGCCGCGTGATGCGCAACGGCAAGAAGATAGAGCTGACGGCGCGCGAGTTTCAGCTGCTCGAGTTCATGATGCGCCACAGCGGCCAGGTGGTGACGCGTACCATGCTGCTCGAGGGCGTCTGGGATTACCACTTCGATCCGCAGACCAACGTCATCGACGTGCACATCAGCCGCCTGCGCCAGGCCATCGACAAGGATTTCGACAAACCCCTGCTGCACACCGTGCGCGGCGCCGGCTACAGTTTGCGCGAAGACGAATAGTGCGGCTCGCGTGGCCCCGCAAGTCCCGCCCGGAGCTGCGCGCGGCGCGGCCGGAACGGCGCCCGAGCCTGGATCAGCGCTTTCTGAGCGTGCTCGACACCTCGCCGTTCCGCATCGCCATCGTCTACTCCATCCTCTTCGCGTGCGGTGCCGCGGCGCTGCTGGGGGCGGTCGATTTCGCGGTCTCGCAGGTGGTCGACGGCAGCACGGACAATCTCATCAGCGCCGAGGTGCAGGGCCTGCGAGAACAGGTGCTGGTCTTGTCGCGCAGCGACTTCATCGAACTGATCGAACAGCGCTCGCAGGATCAGGACGTGCGCGGCGCCGTCTATCTCATGGTCGATCCCCAGCTGCGGCCGGTGGCCGGCAACGTGCCGGCATGGCCCAAGATCAGCCCCACCGAGGGCAAATGGATCCAGTTCAGGGTGTCCGTGCCGTTCGGCGACGAGACGCGCGAACACGAGATGCGCGCGCAGCGCTTCCCGCTGCCCGGCGGCTACCGGATGCTGGTGGGGCACGACGTGCAGGAACGCCAGGACGTGAAGTCCCTGATGATGCGCGGGCTCATCGCCGCGGTCGTGCTGACCCTGCTGCTCGGGCTCGGCGGCGGCTTGTGGATGGGCCGCC
>CAZZYJ010000428.1:0-1933 GCA_964658215.1 uncultured Steroidobacteraceae bacterium
GTGCCCGCCACCCCACCGGCCGTGATGCGGGCTGGCCGCCCACTGCGCCTCCAGGCTCGCCAGCTGCGTCTTCTGAGTCGGCGTCAGCAGTGCATACACCTGAGCGTGCAGCTGCGCGCCCTGGGTGGTGCGCTGCGAGGCGAGCGCCGCGTTCGCTTGCGCCACTTCCGCGACCACGTTCGCGTAGTTCGGATCGTCCGGCGGGGTCTGCATCAGTTTCGTGCGGTTGCCCTTCATCTGCTCGCGCAGCGTCTTCATCTGCGGTCGGGCGGCGGTCATGATGGCCTCGACCGACTCTTTTTGTTCCGTGGTGAGCCCGAGCCGCGCATAGAGGTGTCCCAGCCCGCGCCCGCGCGCAGCCTGCGGCGAGGTGGTCGCCGATGCCGCGCCCGTGGCGGCGCCCGGGTCTTGAGCGGCGGCGGGGGTTTGCGCCAGGGCGGCGGTGGCGAGGGCGGTGGCGACGGCGGCGCTCGCGAGCACGCCAGTAAGTCGATTGCGGGTCGATTTCACGTTCTTCTCCAGAGAGGTTACGACAGGGTTCGAGCCATTCACCCTATCCAACGCGGCCGGACTCGGTCGAGCCGACCCCGCGGCGTGTTAAGTATTGTGAATTCGTGGCGCCTGACGACACAGACATTGGCGCGTGCGCGAGAATGCGCCATGACCCTACCCGCCCAAAGCCTCGCCGAGCCCACCCTTCCACGCGAAGCGCGCGTCCTGCTCGTCGACGACGACCGCGAACTGTGTCAGATGCTCACGGAATACCTGAACGCGGAACATTTCGAGGTCAGGAGCGTGCACGACGGCGGCGACGCGCTCGCGCAGCTGCAGATCAACGAGTTCGAACTGTTGATCCTGGATGTGATGCTGCCGAGCGTCGGCGGCTTCGACGTGCTGCGCAAGCTCGGCGCCTCCTACGCCACGCCCATCCTGATGCTCACCGCGCGTGGCGACGACGTCGACCGCATCGTCGGCCTGGAACTCGGCGCCGACGACTACCTGAGCAAGCCCTTCAATCCCCGCGAACTGGTGGCCCGCATGCGCGCCATCCTGCGCCGCGCCAGCAACCGCGCCGCACGCCTGGGGCTGCCGGACGAACTGAGCGTGGGTCCCATATTGCTAAATACCGGAACGCATCAGGTGCACGTGGCCGGGCAGCCGGTGGCGCTGACCGGCGCGGAATTTCGCGTGCTCGAAATACTCATGCGCTCGGCCGGCCAGGTGATCTCGCGCGATGCCATGACGGAACAGGCCCTCGGCCGCAAACTCGTGCCGTACGACCGCAGCATCGACACCCACATCAGCAACCTGCGCCGCAAACTCGATCTCGAGGCCGGCAGGAATCCGGAGATCAAGAACGTGCGCGGCTCCGGATATACGCTGACCTGGGCACATGCATAGCCTGTTTTTCCGTATTTTCATCCTGTTCTGGATCGCGATGGCGCTGATCGTCGGCGCCAGCATCGCGGTCACCTTCGCCGCCGCCGCACGCGAATTCGAATTGCAGGAGCAGCAGCGCCGGCCGAACGTTGCGGTGCAGGCCTCCGAAGTGCTGGGTCAGGGCGGCATCGCCTCGCTCAAGGGCTGGCTCGACGCCAAGAAAAACTCCTTCGCCGACCGGGAGCTGTACATCGTCGGCGCCGACGGCGCCGACATCCTGGCGCGGCCTCTCTCGGAGGGCGCGCGGCGGCGCCTGGAGTACTTCAACCGCGACGCGAACCTCGGGCCCGGTCCGCGGCCCTTCGATCCGCCGCCGCCGAAGAACTACCGGCCGCCGCGCCTCGCGCCGCAGATCATCGGCACGGACGGGGCGGTGTACACCGTCCTCGCGGTGATGCGCCGCCCCAGCATTTTCGGCGCCCTGAGCCTGCCGGGCATTTCGATCAGGATATTGGTGATCACGCGCCCAGCTCGCTTCGAGGTGCTCAAGACC
>CAZZYJ010000429.1:0-1907 GCA_964658215.1 uncultured Steroidobacteraceae bacterium
TCAAGCGGGTCCACCCCGAGGTGCTGTTCCTGGCCGAGGCCTTCACCCGGCCGAAGGTCATGCACCGGCTCGCCAAGCTGGGGTTTTCGCAGTCCTACACCTATTTCACGTGGCGCACCGGCAAGCGCGAACTGATGGAGTACTTCACCGAACTGACCACTGCCCCCGGGGATGCCTATTTTCGGCCGAACGTGTGGCCCAACACCCCCGACATCCTGCACGAAGCGTTGCAGAACGGCATGCGCTCCACCTACAGCGCACGCCTCGTGCTCGCCGCCACGCTGGCGGCGAACTACGGCATCTACGGGCCCACCTACGAACTCCTGGAGAGCACGCCGCGCGAGGCGCGCAGCGAGGAGTATCGCGATTCGGAAAAATATCAGCTGCGGCACTGGTCGCTCGAGCGCCCCGACAGTCTGTGGCCGCTGATCGCGCGTTTGAACCAGATCCGCCGCGAAAGTCCCGCCCTGCAGTCGGACCGCGGCTTGACGTTCTGCGCCGTCGACAACGAGCAGTTGATCGCCTACGTGAAGCACGACGCGGCCTCCGGCGACGCGGTGCTCACCGTGGTCAACCTCGATCCCTACAATACCCAGTCGGGATGGCTCGAACTCGACCTTCGCCTGTTCGGCATCGAAGCCGGCCGGCCGTACCAGGTGCACGATCTGTTGAGCGAACAACGCTATCGATGGGACGGTGCGCGCAATTACGTGTCGCTGGACCCCTACCGCATGCCCGCACATGTGTTTAAAGTGCACCGGCTTTTGCGCAGCGAACAGGATTTCGACTATTTCACGTGACGCACCATGAATGACGTTCAAGTTCCCGCCCTGGAATCCACCGCATCCGCCGGCCTCGCCGTCGACGATCCGCTCTGGTACAAGGATGCGGTCATCTACCAGCTCAACGTCAAGTCGTTCTTCGACTCGAACGACGACGGCATCGGCGATTTCAGCGGGCTCACCTCGAAGCTCGAGTACATCCGGGATCTGGGCGTCAACACCATCTGGCTGATGCCGTTCTATCCCTCGCCGCTCAGGGACGACGGTTACGACATCGCCGACTACGAGAACATCCACCCGCAGTTCGGCACCCTGGACGACTTTCGCACCATGCTGCTCGAGGCGCACCGGCTCGGGCTCAAGGTGGTGACCGAACTCATCATCAACCACACCTCCGATCAGCACCCCTGGTTCCAGGCGGCGCGCAAGGCGCCCGCGGGCTCGCCGGAACGCGATTTCTACGTGTGGAGCGACACCGAGGCCAAATACGCCGGGACGCGCATCATCTTCCTCGACACCGAACTGTCGAACTGGACCTTCGACCCGGTCGCGAAGTCCTACTACTGGCACCGCTTCTTCAGCCATCAGCCGGACCTGAATTTCGACAACCCGCAGGTGATGGAGGCGGTGCTGCGCATCATGCGGTTCTGGCTCGACATGGGCGTCGACGGCTTCCGGCTGGATGCGATTCCCTACCTGGTCGAGCGCGAAGGCACGAACAACGAGAACCTCCCGGAAACGCACGCCGTCATCAAGCAGCTGCGCGCCGCGATCGACGCCAACTACCAGAACCGCTTCCTGCTCGCCGAGGCCAATCAATGGCCGGAGGACGTGCGCGAATATTTCGGCGACGGCGACGAATGCCACATGGCGTATCACTTCCCGCTCATGCCGCGCATCTACATGTCCATCGCGCAGGAAGACCGCTACCCCATCACCGAGATCATGCAGCAGACGCCGGACATTCCGGAGACGTGTCAGTGGGCGATATTCCTCCGCAACCACGACGAGCTGACGCTCGAGATGGTGACGAGCAAGGAACGCGACTACATGTACAACACGTACGCATCGGACAAACGGGCGCGCATCAATCTCGGCATACGCCGCCGTCTCTCGCCGCTCATG
>CAZZYJ010000430.1:0-1853 GCA_964658215.1 uncultured Steroidobacteraceae bacterium
ATTGCCCGCCGCGTTGCGCCGCCGCGCCTCCCGTCCACACTGCGGTGCGGGTTTGGGCGGGGCGTTCCGCCAGTGTACGATGCGCAGCGTAGCGGGGTCGCCGATCCTGCATCACCTGCGAGGTTTCCATGAGCAAACGAGTTTCACTGGCCGGGTCGCGCGTTCCCGATGCCGAGTTGGCCGAGCTGCACGACGGCAAGGTCAGACAGATGCCGAGCTCGGAATTGTTCGCGGGCCGGCGCGTCGTCGTGTTCGCGCTGCCGGGCGCGTTCACGCCCACCTGCAGCACGGCCCACGTGCCCGGCTACGTCGCGCACCTCAAGGATTTCAAGCAGGCCGGGATCGACGACGTGGTATGTCTGTCGGTGAACGATCCGTTCGTCATGGAAGCCTGGCAGCGCAGCGAGAAGGCGGCGGGCGTGCGCTTCGTCGCCGATCCGTACGGCAAGTTCACCGAGGCCATGGGCATGTCCATCGACCACCGTGACGCCTCCCTCGGCATACGTTCGTGGCGCTATTCCATGCTGGTGGACGACGGCAAGATCGAGACCATGTTCATCGAACCGGACGTGCCCGGCGACCCGTTCGAAGTCTCCGATGCCGACACCATGTTCAAATATCTGCGTCCCAACCAGAAGAGCCAGAGCCCGGCGTTCATGCTGGCGCGCCACGGCTGCCCGCACTGCGCCCGCGCGCAGAAGCTGTTGCAGGAGAAGGGCATCGCGTTCGAGGCCCTGTACCTGGGCGACGAACTCACCATGCAGGGTGTCAAGGCGGCCTCGGGTGTCGCCACCGTGCCGCAGATCTTCATGGAAGGAAAACTCATCGGCGGGGCCGATCAGCTCGAGAAGCATCTGGCGCACGCCTAAGGCGAAGGCCGGCGACCTCGTGGTCAGCCCGCCGCCGCGCGGCTGAACACGAGCTTCAAGGCGTCGATGCGGGCGAGGTAGGCACGCGGATCGTGATCGCCGCACCGGGTGCCTTGCGGAAAGCGAAAACCGCGGCGAGCATACAGGTCGCCCGCCCCCGCGCCGCACAGATGCACCACGGCGGCGAGGTGTTGCTGCTGTGGCAGCCCCACGCCGGCCGCATGATTGCGCGCGAGAATGCGTGCGACCTCGAGATCCAGATACGCCGCGGTGAGTTCCACCGCATGGCTCGGCACGACGCGAAAATACAGGCTGTTGAACCAGCACGCGTGCCAGTCGTCCCAGGCGCCGGCCGTGGCCACGGCATGTTCGTGTATGCACAGCCGGCGTGCCTCGGCGAACGTGCCGTCGGTCATTTGATACATGCCCACCGAAGTCGACGCCGGGCGGTACACCTCGAAGGGCCGCCTGTTCCACCGCCAGCGCCAGTAGGTGCGTGCCAGGGGATTGCCGGCGCCCTCGGCCTGCGCGAGCGCCGCGAGCAGCTCGGGCGTCATCACCGCCGTGGAGTGGCCGCGAAAGATCGGCGCATAGTTGCGCCAGGTGGCCGCGGGCGTCTTGTTGAGGGCGTCGCTCACGGGAAAGAACAGCTCCGAGGGCTTGCGGATGATCTGGTATGCCGTGTTCGCAAGCAGCAGCATGCCGAGCGCGACGAGCGCGAACACGATCACCTGCATGGTGACAGGCAGCCTGCGCAGGGCGCGCAGCCAGCGGCGGCCCGTCGCGGCACCGCGGACCAGGCGCAGCCGGCCGCTCTTCTTGCGCGGTTGCGCGGACCTGCGCCGGGCGGTGGGGCGGCGTGGCGTGCCGGAAGATCGGGTGCGCGCGGTCATGCCGCAGGATAAAGCAAATGCCAGGGCCCCGGTGTGCGTCGGTACGCGGCGTCGCTCGTGGCGGGCGGCGGCGTTGCATCGCGCGGTGGCG
>CAZZYJ010000431.1:0-1849 GCA_964658215.1 uncultured Steroidobacteraceae bacterium
CAGAAGCAGCGCGTCGCCGTTCCACACCTCGAACAGCCGCGGTTCGTCCAGCAGCGCGCTCACGCCTTCCGCCGACAGCGGGTCCTCGACCAGGGCCCGCACGGCATGGCCGTCCTGATGCACACGGCTCAGCACCACCGCCTTGCCGTCGCTCAACAGCAGGATGGCGGGCACGGCGTTGGTCAGCTGTCCTAGTTCGCCGCGCTTGAACGTCACCAGGCGCGCGCGAAGGCCCGCGCGCTCCCCCATCTTGCGCAGTAGCCCAGGACTGGGCTCCGGACCGTCGAAGCGGTTGGCGCGGGTCAGCTCATCCGGGTCGAATTCGACGCCGTAGTGCTTAGCCACCCGCACCAGTGCCGCGACCGAGGCGCTCGCGGCTGGTGGATGATCCCTTTGGTCTCGTTGCTCCACCGGTCAGAAGACTCCTTAGTTGAGAGGACGAGCAGGCGCTTCGGAAGAGGTACCTGCGTGGCACGCTACCACGTTCGTGCTGCGGCGAAAACTTGCCCCGTGGCTCACGGCGGCGCGCGCAACCGGTCGAACGGACGGGCAAACCGCTCGAAATGCGGGTTGTAATACGGATCGTCATCTACGAATTCATGCCAGCGGGCCCGGAACGCCGCTGTTTCCAGGCGCTGGCGAGCGATCTTGGTGTCCGACATGTCATGGCCGCGCGATTTGGACTCGAAGTGATACAGCACCGCGAACGGCGCGTACACGGTGCGAAAACCGGCGCGCCGCCCCCGCAGGCAATAGTCGATGTCGTTGAAGGCCACCTTGAAATGGGTTTCGTCGAAGCCGCCCAGCGCGGTGAACACCTCGCGCCGGGTTGCGAGGCAGGCGCCGGTCACCCCGGAAGCGGACCGTTGCAGGTGAGCCCGCCCGAAATATCCCCCCTGCTCGGGCGCTTCCCCCACGGAATCATGTCCGGCGACCCCTTCGACCCCGAGCACCACGCCGGCATGCTGCAACGTACCATCTTCGTAAAGGAGGCGCGCGCCCACCGCGCCGACTTCGGGGCGCATGGCACACCCGGCGAGTTCCGTGCACCAATCCTCCGTCAGCACCACCGTGTCGTTGTTGAGGAATATCAGCACGTCCCCGCGCGCATGGCGGGCCCCGTGATTGTTCAACGCGGACCAGTTGAACTCTCCCGAGAACTTCAAGACACGAGCCCGGCCCTGCGCCTCGAGCAACTCGAGATAAGCCGTTGTGCGCGGCTCCGCGCTGTCATTGTCGACGACGAGAAGCTCCGTCTCGCCGGGATAATGCCAAGTATTTTTTGAAATACTATCGATGCAGGGGCCGAGCAGGTCGAGTCGGTCACGGGTCGGAATGATGATGGAGACCCGGGGCGGCACCCCGGGCAACGCCCAGCGGATGCGGGTCGCGAAGGGGCGCGCACTGCCCACCGGATCGAGATGGGGATGCGCCGTGGCGGCGGCTCGGCAGCGATCCAGATGTTGCTGGACTGCATCGACGATTCGGCCCTGTATAGCCTGCCTCAGTTGCGGATTACGCGACACCGAGTTTGGCGTTACGCGCCAGTGGTACAAGACACGCGGAATATGGAAGATCTCGCCCGCTGCAAGCTTTTCCGTGACACGAAGCAGCAGATCGTGGTCCTGCGCACCATCGAAGCCGGTGCGCAAGCCGCCGAGCGCTCGTATCACGTCCAATTTGATCACCGTCAGATGACAGATGTAATTCATCGCGCGCAACATCTCTGGATCGAAGTCGGGCTTGAAGAACGGCGAGTGGTGCCTCTGTCCGCCGAGGTGGTCCGCCTCAACCCGGTCTTCGTCCGAATAGAGCAGCGTGTACGGATGCCGCTGCAGGGCACATACCA
>CAZZYJ010000432.1:0-1818 GCA_964658215.1 uncultured Steroidobacteraceae bacterium
GGCCGTGACGTCGATGCGGCTCGCGCGGCGCATCGGTGTGCAGCGCGCGAAGGACGCCAAGAAGTAGTCCTCTGCGCAGCGTCGGGGCGGGGCACTCGCCCTGCCCCGATGCCGGGTTCACCAGGGTCGGATCGAAGTTGGGTGGGTCGACGTGGCTTCATTACCATTGCGCGCTATCGTCGGTCTCGGCAATCCGGGGCCGGAGCACCTGGCGACCCGGCACAATGCAGGCTTCTGGTTCGTCGATCTGCTCGCGCGCCGCGCCGGCGGCGAATTTCGCGACGAGCGGAAATATTCCGGTGAGACGGCACGCATCAGTCTGGGCGGACAGGACCTCATCCTGCTGAAGCCGAGCACTTACATGAACCGCAGCGGTCTGTCGATCAGGCAGCTCGGTGATTTCTTCAAGATCGCGCCGGATCAGATCTTGATCGCGCATGACGAGATGGATCTGCCGGTGGGCGGCATCCGTTTGAAGCACGGCGGCGGTCACGGCGGCCACAACGGCCTGCGCGACGCCATCGCGCACATCGGCGACGCTTTCTGGCGCCTGCGGCTGGGCGTGGGCCATCCCGGCAACAAGGCCGACGTGATCGACTACGTGCTCACGCGGGCCCCGCGTGCCGAGGAAGATTTGATATTGGATGCGGTCACCGCGGCGGCCGACTGCATGCCCCTATTGCTCGAACAGGGCGCGGAGCGGGCGATGACGAAGCTGCACAGCCGCGCAGGGAAACTCTAAATGCCAATTCGTTGTGGAATCGTCGGGCTGCCGAACGTGGGCAAATCCACGCTGTTCAATGCCCTGACGCGGGCGCAGATCGCGGCCGAAAACTATCCTTTCTGCACCATCGATCCGAACGTGGGGGTGGTGCCGGTACCCGATCCGCGTCTGGAGAAGCTGGCGGCCATCGTCCATCCGGAACGCATCCTGCCCACCACCGTGGAGTTCGTCGACATCGCGGGCCTCGTCGCCGGCGCTTCCACCGGGGAGGGCCTCGGCAATAAATTCCTGTCGCACATTCGCGAAGTGGATGCCATCGCGCACGTGGTGCGCTGTTTCGAAAACGACGACATCATCCATGTCGCCGGCAAGATAGATCCTGCGAACGACATCGAGGTGATCAACACCGAACTCGCGCTCGCGGATCTGGACAGCGTCGAGCGCGCGTTGCAGAAGGCCGTCAAGGCGGCGAAGACGTCGGACAAGGAGGCCATGAAGGCGCGCGATCTGCTGGAACGGGTGCGCAAGCAGCTCGACGCGGCGAAGCCCGTGCGCGGGCTCAAGTTGGACGTCAACGAGAAGGCGCTGCTCAGGGACCTGCATCTGCTCACCGACAAGCCGGTGATGTACGTGGCCAACGTCGACGAGACGGGTTTCACGAACAACCCGCGGCTGGACCGGGTGCGGGAGCTCGCGCAGGCGGAAGGGGCGGTGGTGGTGCCGGTGTGTGCGGCCATCGAGGCGGAGATCTCGCAACTCGACGAGGCCGACCGCGCGGACTTCCTCAGGGAGTTGAAGCTCGACGAACCCGGCCTGGATCGGGTGATCCGTGGCGGCTATGCGTTGCTCGGCCTGCAGACCTATTTTACGGCGGGCGAGAAGGAGGTGCGGGCCTGGACCGTCCGGGCCGGTGCCACGGCGCCGCAGGCTGCGGGTGTCATCCACACGGATTTCGAGCATGGCTTCATCCGTGCCGAGGTCATCGCCTACGACGATTTCATCGCAGCCCAGGGCGAGGCGGGGGCGAAGGAGGCGGGCAAGCTGCGGCTGGAAGGGAAGGAATACGTGGTCCGCGAGGGCGACGTGATGCATTT
>CAZZYJ010000433.1:0-1802 GCA_964658215.1 uncultured Steroidobacteraceae bacterium
CAGCTCAAGCTGACCTTTTCTACCGACTCGTGGGTGGACGTGCACGACGCGGCGGGGCGGCGCGTGTACGCGGGCAATTGCCGGGCGCACAGCGTCAGGACGATCGCGGGCAGCGCACCCCTGCGGGTTCATCTCGGCGCGGCCGGCGGCGTTCAGCTCGAAGTGAATCATCGCTCGGTGACCATCCAGCCGCAGTTCATAGTGCACAATGCGGCGGATTTCGAGGCGGGCGCCGACGGCGTGCTGCGCGCCGTGACGGCGCACGGCGCGTCGCTCAACTCGTCGCCGCACGGCTGACCGGAGGTCTCTTGGGTAAGATTATCGAGCCGCTGCGCGGCGTGCACGACGTGCTGCCGGTCGACGTGGCGGTCTGGCAGCACCTGGAGCGCATCACCCGCGAGGTGTTCGCCGCCTACGGTTACGAGGAATTTCGGGTTCCGGTGATCGAGCAGACGGAATTGTTCAAGCGCTCCATCGGCGACTTCACCGACATCGTCGAGAAGGAGATGTTCAGCTTCGTCGATCGGGGCGAGGATCACATCACCCTGCGTCCGGAGGCCACGGCGGGCATCGTGCGGGCCGTCATCTCCAACGGCCTGCTGCGCGACAACCGTCTGCGCGTGTGGTGCATGGGGCCCATGTTCCGGCGCGAGCGCCCGCAGGCGGGCCGTTACCGTCAGTTCCACCAGATCGACGCGGAGGCGTTCGGCTTCGCGGGGCCCGACATCGACGCGGAGCTGATCCTGCTGTCCGCGCGGCTGCTGCGCCGCCTGGGTTTGACGCGCCTGAGGCTGCTGGTGAATTCGCTGGGCACGGCGGCGTCCCGCGCGGTGTATCGCGAAAAACTGCACGGCTATTTCAGCGCCCACGAGGCCGTGCTGGACGAGGACAGCAAGCGGCGGCTGCGGGGCAATCCGCTGCGCATTCTGGACAGCAAGAACCCGGACATGCAGCGCCTGGTGGCCGGCGCACCGGTCCTGCTCGACTCCCTCGATGCGGAGTCGAAGGAGCATTTCGAGTCCCTGTGCGCGCATCTCAAGAGCGCCGGCATCGAGTATCATGTCGAGCCGCATCTGGTGCGCGGCCTCGACTACTACACGCGTACGGTGTTCGAGTGGACCACCGATGTCCTCGGCGCCCAAAGCACGGTCTGCGCGGGCGGCCGCTACGACGGGCTGGTGGCCCAGCTGGGCGGCACGCCCACGCCCGGCATCGGCTGGGCCATGGGCCAGGAGCGCATCGTGATGATGCTCGCGAAGCAGGGTCTCGCGACCGCCCGCGAGCGGCCGCAGGTGTACCTCGTGCTGGTGGGAGAGCGGATCGAGGTCGCGGGGTTTCAGCTGGCGGAACGGCTGCGCGAGGCATGGCCCGGGCTGCGTCTGCAGGTCAACCTGGGCGGCGGTAATTTCAAGACGCAATTCAAGCGCGCGGACAAGAGCGGCGCCCGGTTCGCGCTCGTGCTCGGCGACGACGAGGTGGCGCGCGGCGTCGTGGCGGTCAAGGACCTGCGGCAGGAAGCGCCGCAGGAAGAATGCCCGATCGACCGAATCAATGAACGCCTGGGCGCATTGCTGGGTCAGAAGGCTTGAGGCAGCGGAGTAGTCATGGCTGAAGAGTATTTGACGGACGATGAGCAGTGGGAAGCGGTCAAGCGTTGGCTGGCGGAAAACGGCCTGTGGATCATCGCCGGCGTGGTGCTGGGCGCGGCCCTGCTGTTCGGCTACCGCTACTATGAAAGCTCGCGCAACGATCGCGCGCTGCGCGCCGCCGCACAGTTCGGTGACATGACGGCGGCGCTCGAC
>CAZZYJ010000434.1:0-1724 GCA_964658215.1 uncultured Steroidobacteraceae bacterium
AGCGCCAATCGCGGCCGAAGGCGCGGCCGCTCACCCGCACGCCGGGCGGCGCCTGGCGGCGCTTGTACTCGTTGCGTTTGACCAGATCGAGGATGCGCCCCACGGTCTCGCGGTCGAAGCCGCGCGCCGCGATCTGGTCCACGGAGAGATCGTCCTCGATGAACGCCTCGAGGATGGGGTCCAGCACCTCGTAGGGCGGCAGGCTGTCGGTGTCCTTCTGGTCGTGCCGCAGCTCGGCCGACGGCGGCCGCTCGATGACGCGGGCGGGGATGACCGGTGATTGCGCATTGCGCCAGGCGCACAGCCGGTACACCAGCAGTTTGCTGCAGTCCTTGATGGGGGCGAAGCCGCCGGCCATGTCGCCGTAGAGCGTCGCGTAGCCCACGGCCATCTCGCTCTTGTTGCCCGTGGTGAGCAGCATGCGGCCGGTCTTGTTGGAGATGCCCATGAGCAGCACCCCCCGGCAGCGCGACTGGATGTTCTCCTCCGCCGTGTCCGGGGCCCGGCCGGCGAACTGCCGCTCGAGCGCCGCCAGGGTGGCCTCGAACATGCCCTCGATGGAAATCTCGCTGTGCTCGACCTTGAGCCAGGCCGCCTGCTCGGCCGCGTCGTCCTTGCTCATCTGCGAGGTGTAACGCGACGGCATCGCCACCGACTGCACCCGGTCCGCGCCCAGCGCGTCGACCGCGATGCACAGCGTCAAGGCCGAATCGATGCCGCCCGACAGCCCGAGCACCACGCCGGCGAAGCGATGCTTGTCCACGTAGTCACGGGTGCCCTGCACCAGCGCGCCGTACACGCTCTCCTCCTGGCCCTGCAGCGCCACCACCGCGGCGGGGCGCGGCCGCACCGCCCCGACCGGGCGCGACGCACCGGTCGGCCCCGACGTCGACGGTCCGTCGACGGCCTCGGCGACCAGGTCGACGCCGTACAAGCCTTCGGTGAAGGCCGGCGCACGCAGCGTGACGCCGCCCTGCGCGTCCATCACGAAGGAGTTGCCGTCGAACACCAGTTCGTCCTGGCCGCCGATCAGGTTGACGAACACCAGCGGAATGCCCGTTTCCGCCACCCGCGCCCGCGCCACCTGCTGCTCCCGTTGGCTCTGTTTGTCCACCTCGTAGGGCGAGGCATTGATGATCAGCAGCACCTGCGCGCCCGCCGCCCGCGACTGCGCCGCCGGGCCCGGTTCCCAGACGTCCTCGCAGACCAGGATGCCGGCCTGGATGCCGTTCAATTCGACCACCGTCGGCAGCGTGCCCGGCGTGAAGTAGCGCTTCTCGTCGAACACCCGGTAGTTGGGCAGACAGGCCTTGCGGTGGTTCGCGAGCACCACCCCGTCGCGGATGACGATGGCCGAATTGAAGATCAGCGCGTCGTCGTATTCCGGGTAGCCCGCGACCAGCGTGATGCCGCGCACCTCGCGCTTGAGGCGCTCGATGGAATTCGCCACCTGCGCCCGCATCCCCGAGTGGAACAGCAGGTCCTCGGGCGGATAGCCCGACACGGCGAGTTCCGGCAGCAGCACCACGTCCGCGCCGAACCCGTCCCGCGCCTCGTCGGCGGCCGCGATGATGCGCGACGTGTTGCCGTCCACGTCGCCCACCACCAGGTTGAGCTGAGCCAAGACGCAACGCAGTTGCCGCGCAGGGATCAACCGCATCCCCTTACTTGGGCTTGCGCGCCGCGCGCCGCGTCGCCGACGGCGCGGGTTTCGCCTTGGACAG
>CAZZYJ010000435.1:0-1699 GCA_964658215.1 uncultured Steroidobacteraceae bacterium
ACGCTGTTGTCGGGCGATGACGCGACCGCGCTCGACTTCATGACCTTGGGCGCGAGGGGGGTGATCTCCGTGTCGGCGAACGTGGCACCGCAGCGCATGCACGATCTGTGCGCGGCCGCCCGCGACGGGCAGTGGGGCCGTGCACGGGAAATCGATGCCAGTTTGCAGCCCCTGCACCGGGATTTGTTCGTCGAAGCGAGCCCCATTCCCGTCAAATGGGCCGTTGCCCGGATGGGGTTGGTGGGGAACGCAATCCGTCTGCCCCTGGTCGAACTGTCGTCCGCGCACCACGAGACGGTAGTGCGGGCGATGCAGGCCGCCGGAGTTACCTTTGAGGATCAAGCAGCATGAGTTTCGACCGATTCCTGATTTTCGTCACCGCCGCGGTCCTGCTGGGCGGTTGCCAGATGGTCCAGCGCCGTCTCAATCCGGATTGCCACTCGGCGCAGGGCCAGGACTACGAGCGCGCTTCCGAAATCGCCCCGCTGCAGGTGCCCCAGGGCCTGGACACCCCCAACACCCAGGGCGCGTTGGTCATTCCGACCGTCGAACTGGCACCTCCCCTCCCCGGCGCCAAGGACGCCTGCCTGGACCAGCCGCCGCGCTACAGGGCCGCGCCGCCCAACAAGGCGGCCAGCCCGGGGTAGCAGCGGGCGCGTGCGGAGCAGCGGCTGCGTGCGATGCGCGTGCAAATTTGATCGCACGAGCCGGCTCCGGTACCCTTGCGGGCCGCCTCACCGCGGGCAGGGGTTGGTTTACACGGAGAGGTGGCCGAGTGGTCGAAGGCGCTCGCCTGGAAAGTGAGTAACATCCCAAAAGGTGTTCGAGGGTTCGAATCCCTCCCTCTCCGCCAGAGGTTACGGAATTCTTGTCGTGCTCGATCAGGGGGCTGCGGCAGCGACGAAGCGGGGATAACGCCCGAAGGGCGTATTGAGAAGTAATCGACGGCGGTCGTGCCGTCAATGAGTCTATGGCGGCTCGCGTTTGCATCTTCGCGACGACTGGCCACGAACCCCGTCAGGCCCGGAAGGGAGCAGCGGTAGAGGCTTTAAGTCGGGCGCCGAAGTCCTGCTGGCGCGGGCCGCCGCCTATTTGGGTGTCGGCGTGTGCGGTACCGTAAACTCGAGGCATGAGCGACGTTTCCATCCCATGAGCTACGTAGTCCTAGCGCGCAAATGGCGCCCGAAGCGTTTCGCCGAGATGGTGGGACAGGAGCACGTGCTGCGGGCGTTGAGCAACGCGCTCGACAACGACAAGGTTCATCACGCGTTTCTGTTCACGGGCACGCGCGGCGTGGGCAAGACCACCGTGGCGCGCATCCTCGCCAAGTCGTTGAACTGCGAGACAGGGGTCAGCTCGCGTCCGTGCGGCGTGTGCGCCGCTTGCCGGGAGATCGACGAGGGTCGTTTCATCGACCTGATCGAAGTCGACGCGGCCTCGCGCACCAAGGTCGACGACACCCGCGAGCTGCTCGACAACGTGCAGTACGCGCCCAGCCGCGGCCGCTACAAGGTGTATCTCATCGACGAGGTGCACATGCTGTCGAATCATTCTTTCAACGCCCTGCTGAAGACGCTCGAAGAGCCGCCGCCCCACGTCAAGTTTCTGCTGGCGACCACCGACCCGCAGAAGCTGCCCGTCACCGTACTGTCGCGCTGCCTGCAGTTCAGCCTGAAACGGCTCTCCGCGCAGCTGATAG
>CAZZYJ010000436.1:0-1504 GCA_964658215.1 uncultured Steroidobacteraceae bacterium
CGGCCGGTGCTCCCGTCCGACTCAGCATATTCGAGGGGAGCGAGGACGCCGCCGTCACCGGAATGCGTGAGGGCGCGATCGGCGAGCCGCACGCGGAATGGTTCAGGAATGCCGGCGGCGATGCACGGGAGCGGTTTCATCAACTGGATTTTGTCTGGTCGCTGTCCAAGGCCCAGACGCGGAGCGGTTCATGACGAGGGTTTCGATTCTCATTGGCGCGCTGCTGATCGCCGCGTCGACCGCCGAGGCCGCCGACCCGGCGGTTCCCCCACCCGTCGCACCGGCGCCTCCGGCAAGACCGCGTCAGATCATGACGTCGACGGCACTCACACCCGATTCCAAGGACGCAGCGAAAAATGGAGCCGATCTACAGGAGGGGCCGAAATTCGTCGCCGAGGCGAAGTGGCTGCTTGCCGGCTACAACAACAACGAAGTGATCTACACGGTCGTGGTGACGAGCCAGGACGCACGCATCATCCGCTGCGTCACGGATGTCAGCGGTACTTACATCGACAACGGCAAGAAGCTGACTATTTCGGATCGTCAAACAACCACCGTATTTCCCAATCAGCCGACGCAGGTAGGTAACTGGATGGATCTCGATCGAGATTCCGGAGCGACCTATGCGGTTAAATGTCGCCCGGCCTGAACGCCCGTGCCGTGAAATGGACGTCGATCTGTCATTCCCATGATACCTATCATGCATAACGTAGTGGTGTTGACCGCGTGCAACGCGGCGATAAAAAAACGATCCGGGACCAGCCAACTGTTGAGGGAATCCAATGTCGATCAGTATTTCGCCGCGCCAGAAAAGGCGGCGTGCGGTAATGACCTGCGCGCTTTCTTTACTTTCGATGGGCATCGGGCAGCTCGCCCGCGCCCAAGCCAACGATCCGGTCATTTTCAGTTTTGCGACGGTCGGTGATAGTCGTACGGACCCGAACAAACCGGACGCGACCACGCTCCTCGCGAATCCCAACCCCGCCACCCAGGGCGGCATGCCGAGTCTCACCGGCACCATCCTGCCACAGGATAATCAGTGGGTCACCAACACGGCTGCGTTGTCGAGAATTCTGAGCGGTATCCAAAGTCAGAACCCGAATCTGCTCTTCTTCAACGGCGACATGATCTTCGGTTACGGACGTCCCATCCTGCCGACCGCCTGGGCCAACGGCAAGCCGAACAGCTGGAACACGGCACAAACCATCACCCCCGATACCATCTTCGAGATTTCGCAGTACGCCTACTGGCGGGGTATGATCGCCAATTTGTTCCAGAGTGGAACGTACGTGTTGCCGGTGGCCGGCAATCATGAAACACAGTGCAGTTACAGCGCTGCGCCCTATTCGAGCTCAAGCCCCAATCCGAACTGCAACACCGCCGCTCAGGGAAACAAGACGGGAAAGACGGCCTATGCGGACAACGAGAACATGTTCCGCTTCAACATGGGTGATCTCGTCGCCGACCTCGTGACCAACATCCGTTTCTCGAACGTGTCCGGCTT